>JBBQGP010000024.1:0-39780 GCA_038323095.1 Chloroflexia bacterium
AGAAAGCGGTTACGCCGCCGCCGGGTCTTTGCTCGAACTTTCGCCCCGACCCAGTGCGATTTTTTGCTTTAACGATATGATGGCGTTAGGGGCAATGCGGCGAGTACGCGAAATGAAACTTAGAGTGCCAGAGGATTTATCATTAATCGGTTTTGATGATGTAGCGGTGGCTTTGGCCGCCGACCCGCCCCTAACCACCATTCGCCAACCGGCGGTGCGATTGGGCCAGATGGCGGCTCAAAAACTTTTTGAATTGATAAATAAAGAAATTTTACCTTTTGAGGAAGTAATTATTCCGGTTGAATTTATTGTCAGAGGCTCAACCGGCATTACGCCGGAGTCCCTTACTTGAACAGCTATTATCCCTCTACCTGTTTGCCTACGGCGAAGGGGTAGAATAATTTTTAGGGTTTTTGTTAGCTGCAACCGCAGCTTTAGTCCTCTTTTTTGCACCAAATAAAAGAGGAATCTCAACGAGGAGGAGAAAAGTTTTATGCATAATATGCGTAAACCTGGTTTGTTTGCATTACTAACGCTGGTGGTTAGTTTGGTGCTGGGAGCTTGCGGCGACCCCACCGCCACTACCAGCCCAGCAACGACTGCCGCCAGTGCCGCGACTACCGCAGCGGCAGCAGCGGGGGCAGCGACTACCGCAGCCGCAGCCAGTGGTGGCGCGGCTGTTACGGGTAACGCCAACCTGAAAGGCGATATTACGGTTTGGGGCTGGAATGTGGCCGCCAAGAGCTTACAGGCCAATATCGAAGGCTTTAACAAGCTTTATCCCAATGTTAAGGTAACTGTGCCGGATATTGGTCGTTTGGATGTTTATGACAAATTGACCACTGGTCTGGCGGCAGGTGGTAGCGGTTTGCCCGATGTGGTTCAGGTCGAGAGCGAACGCATGGACGTTTACACCTCGAAATTCCCCGAAGGTTTTGCCGATTTGACTGACCGGGCCAGCAAGTACGAAAGCAGCTTTGACCCGTCGAAGTGGGCGCAATCCAAGTCCAAAGGCAAGATTCGCTCTATTCCCTGGGATTCGGGGCCAACCGGAATTTTCTACCGGGCCGATATGTTCGAGAAGGCTGCCGTAGATGCCAGCAAAATCGAAACCTGGGACGATTGGATTGAAGCCGGTAAGAAGGTACAGGCCGCTAACCCCGGCGTAAAGTTTGCCGCGATTGACTTCACCAAAGACGATGCCTTGTTCCGTATGTTGTTGAATCAGCAGGGCGCGTATTACTTCACCCAGGATGGCAAAATTAACTTTAATTCGCCCGAAGCGGTGAAGGCTATGACCATTATCAAAAAGATGAACGATGCCGGGTTGCTCACCAACGTACAAGGTTGGGACGGCGTAGTTGGTGCAATGAAAAACGGTCAGGCCGCGACTCAATTGTTCGGGGTATGGTGGAGTGGTACGATTCAGGATAGCTCACCCGAAAGCAAAGGCAAATGGGATGTAATCCAGATGCCAGCGCTGGACAAGGGCGGCAATCGCTCGGCTAACCTGGGCGGCTCGACCCTGGCTATTCCGAAAACTACCAAGAATTTGGATGCAGCTTGGGCTTTTGTGGAATATTGTCTGGCGACCAAAGAAGGCCAGAATACGATGTTAAAGAAATTCGGCATTTGGCCGAGCTATATCCCGGCCTACGATGACCCGTTCTATTCTGCGCCGCAAGCTTTCTTTAACAACAAACCGATTTGGCAGCTTTTTGCCAAAGAAATTCCGCAAATCAAGCCAGCCTACTACACCAAAGATTATGACCAGGCTTTGAACGCGGGTAATAACGCTCAGGCGGACGTGCTAAATGGGATGGATCCGGCCAAAGCCCTTGAAAAAGCGGCTAATGACCTCAAGAACCAGACCGGGCGCGAATTAGCCAAGTAAGTATCTTTTAAGTGCTGAGGACTGAGGACTGAGGTTAAAGTCCTCAACACTCAGCACTTTCTTTAATAAGGAGGAGTTATGCAGCGTAACCCGGCAATGGAGCAGGCAAGCGGTGAGCGGCGGTTCGGACTACCCCGCTTGAGCCGTAAGGTTGCGCCCTACGTTTTTATTTCCCCGGCAGTAATTTTGTTTTTGCTTTTTATGGTTTACCCGATTATTTATTCTTTTATCCTGAGCTTTCAAAAACAAAACGAAGAAGGCGATTTGGTTTGGTCTGGATTAGCCAATTACCAGCGACTTTTGGGCGATTCCAAGTTTTTTCAAGCTTTAGGCAACACCGTTTTAATTTTGATAGTGCAGGTTCCGATTCAATTAACCCTGGCAATGCTTCTGGCAGTTTGGCTCAATTCCAAGTTCTTGCGCTTTCGTGGCTTTTTCCGGGCAGTTTATTTTCTCCCGGCAATTACGGCGTTGGCGGCAGTTTCGGTTATTTTTAGAATTCTTTTCCAGGAAAATCAGGGTTTTGTAAATTATATTTTGAGCAGTATTGGACTGGCAAAAATAAATTGGTTTCGTGACCCCTTCTGGAATCAAGTTTTACTCTTGATGGCGATTACCTGGCGTTGGACGGGCTATAATATGGTGATCTACCTGAGCGGCTTGCAAAGTATTCCCGGCGATTTGTACGAAGCGGCGGCAGTGGACGGCGCGACCCGTTCCCAGCAATTTTTCCGCCTGACTTTGCCCCTGATGCGCCCAGTAATCTTGTTTACCACTATTTTCTCGACGATTGGCACTTTGCAGATTTTCGACGAAAGCTATTTGCTGACGCAGGGCGGGCCAAACGATGCGACCTTAACGGTTGGTTTTTACCTGTACCGAACCGCTTTCCGGCAAGCCAATTTCCCTTATGCTTCGACGATTGCCTATGGACTGTTGATTTTGATAGTAATTTTGTCTATTATTCAGTTCCGCTTGGGTGAGAAGGAGACGCAATAATGTTAAATCAGCCAAAAGTTAAATCATTAGGGCGAAGTACCGCCAAGCGTGAAAGCGTAAACGGCTACGTTGGAGAACAAAGCGCGGGCTACCGTATTAGCCGGATACTGATGTACCTTTTTCTGGTAGTCGGGGCAGTAATTTCGTTATTCCCCTTTTACTATATGTTTTCGGCGGCCACCCATGTTTCCAGTGAAGTGTTAGCTTTGCCCCCCAATTTGCTGCCAAGCACTGCTTTATTCGATAACATCAACAAATTGATTAAAGATGTTCAATTCGATAAAGCTTTTTATAATTCGACTCTGATTGCTGTAATATTTACGATTACCAGTGTAATGATTTCCTCACTGGCCGGGTATGCCTTCGCCAAATTCCGCTTCAAGGGAAGCGGCCTGATTTTCGGGGCATTTTTGGCAACCCTGATGATTCCGGCGCAGGTAACGTATGTGCCACTTTTCAAACTGATGACCGCCGATGGTAATCCTTTTGGCATTAACTTGCTCGGTAATTATCTAGCGGTGATTTTGCCCGGCCTTGCCAGCCCCTTTGGTATCTTTTTGATGCGGCAAGGTATGCGAAACTTGCCGGATGAACTGCTAGAGGCAGCCCGAATTGACGGTTCAGGCGAATTTGAAACTTTCTGGCGAATAGTTTTGCCGGTAATGCGTCCGACGCTGGCGGCTCTGGCAGTTTTCACTTTTATGAGTCAATGGAACAGCTTTTTTTGGCCGCTCGTGGTGCAAGTACAAACTATTCCAACCGCTATCGGTGCTTTGAGCGGGTCGAGTATTATTGATTACGGCGGGATTATGACTGGTACCAGCCTTTCGGTACTGCCTATTCTGGTAGTATTTTTGTTTATGCAACGCGAATTTATTTCAGGCGCGTTAGCTGGCTCGGTAAAGGGATAAAAGATAAATGAGTGTTGAAATCGAAAAGGGGCTAATTTCGGCGAATTTGCCCCATATTTTTTACGGTGGAGATTACAACCCTGACCAATGGCCCGAAGAAATCTGGCAAGAAGATGTAAAGCTGATGCGCGAAGCTGGAGTCAATCTGGTTTCGGTGGCAATTTTTTCATGGTCAAGGCTCGAACCGCGTCCTGGTGAATACGATTTCGAGTGGCTAGACCGGGTGCTGGATTTGCTGCACGAGAATAACATTAAAGTAGATTTGGCGACAGCCACGGCTTCACCTCCGCCCTGGCTGGCAAAGCTGTACCCCGAAAGCTTGCCGGTAACTTCGGAGGGTACAAAGCTTTGGCCCGGTTCGCGGCAGCAGTTCTGCCCGTCCAGCCCGGCTTACCGCGAAAAGGCGCAAATGCTGGTGCGCCAAATCGCCCAGCGTTACAAAAATCATCCGGCTCTGGTGATGTGGCATATTAACAATGAATACGGCTGCCACGTAGCATCTTGCTACTGCGATATTTCGGCCCAGTCTTTCCGGCTTTGGCTCAAAAACCGCTTTGGCACAATCGAAGCCCTAAACGAGGCTTGGGGTACCTCCTTTTGGAGTCAGCGTTATGGCGAATGGGACGAAATTAACCCGCCGCGCTCCGCTCCTACCTTCCGCAATCCAACCCAGCAGCTTGATTTCAAGCGGTTTTCTTCGGATGAGTTGTTGAGTTGCTTCGAGATGGAACGCGACATTTTGCGCCAGGAAACGCCCAATATTCCAATTACCACTAATTTCATGAATTTCTTTAAGCCTATGGATTACTGGAAATGGGCCAAACAACAAGACGTAATCTCCAACGATGCTTACCCCGACCCCTCCGACCCCAGTTCGTATCTGGAAACGGCAATGGCTTACGACCTGATGCGTTCGCTTGGAAACGGTAAGCCCTGGGTACTGATGGAGCAAACCACCAGCCGGGTAAACTGGCGCGGCCAAAACGCCCTCAAAAAGCCGGGGCAGATGCGGATGTGGAGCTATCAGGCGGTAGCCCGTGGCGCGAATGGCGTTATGTTTTTCCAGTGGCGAGCCAGCAAAGCCGGGTCAGAAAAATTTCACGGTGCGCTCGTTCCCCATGTAGGGACAGAAAATTCCTATATCTGGCGGGAAGTCAGCCAGCTTGGGCGCGAATTAGGCCAGCTGGATGCTTTGCTCGATGCTCAGGTTAAGCCAGAAGTAGCGATTTTGTTTGATTGGGAAAGCTGGTGGTCACTGGAACTGGAAACCCACCCTTCTAGTTTGATAAAGCAATTGCCCCAAACCCGCAGCTATTACGAGCCACTTTTGCGCCAGAATATCGCGGTAGATTTTGTTCATCCTGATAGCGATTTTAGCAAATACAAAATTATGCTTGTTCCCCAACTTTATCTGGCAAAAGAAGATTTAGGGCCGCGTCTGGAAAAATTCGTGAGCGACGGCGGCACACTGGTAATGTCTTTTTTTAGTGGCATCGCCAACCAAAACGACCACATTTATTTGGGTGGCTATCCTGGGCCATTCCGCAAAGTGCTTGGCCTGTGGATAGAAGATTTTGAGGCTTTCCAGCCCGACCAAACCAGCCCGATTGCGGTAGATGAAGGCGGGCAAGCTTTTAGCTCTGGCTTATGGGCCGACTTTTTGCATCTGGAAGGGGCGGAAGTGCTGGCCCAGTTCAAGGGCGATTATCTGGCCCAACGCCCGGCAATTTTGCGGCACAAATTCGGGCAAGGCCAGAGCTATTATCTGGCGACCCAGCCTGATGCTGAGGGTATGAGCTGGTTATTGGAAAAAGTTTGCCGCGAGGCCAACCTTGCGCCTAGCCTGACAACTCCCGCCGGAGTAGAAGCGATTGTTCGCGAAAAAGACGGTGCGGCCTTTTTGTTCCTGATTAACCATAATGCCGAAATCGTCGAGCTTAAATTAAAGCAGAATTACCGCGATTTGTTGAGCGGAAACGGCGGTAGTCAAATCCGGCTTGAGCCTTACGGCGTGGCAATTTTAGTCCGATAACATAATCGGTCACAAAGTAATAAACCATCTAGCGTCCAATCGCCCTGAAATGAATTTCGGGCTAACATGCCAAAAATCAACTGGCAGAGCAGCATCCTACAGGGGAAGTGGTTGGGCTAAAGTCAAAGAGCAGCATCTTACAGGGGAAACAGCATTTACTTGTTACTTGATACTTGATACTTTGTAAGATGTGGCTCTGCCCATTGATTTTACCCGAACATCAACTGGCGGAGCAGCATCCTACAGGGGAAACAGCATTTACTTGTTACTTTGCAGGATTTGGCTACCCGAACTTTTTTTGCCTAGTAATGTGTTAAAATTAAGGAGGAAAAATTATCGTTAGAAAGGGAACAAAGCTTGTTAAAACAAGCTGAATATATAAATGAAAAACAAGTATTTGAATTTTGGAAAAACTTCTAAATTTAGTGGGATTATCTTTATAATTTTCTCACTGATGCTAACGGCTTGCGGCGAAGCTACTTCCAGCCCAATTCAGCCCACTTCTAATACCGTTCAAGCAACTGTAGGTAGTAATCAAGCGACTACTCAAGCTACTTCAGTAAATCCCAACCCTTCACCCACAACCGCCAGCCCACCAACAACAGACAACCCACCGACAACCGACAACCCACCGACAATTCCTTCTTCTGCCACCACCCCAACCCCTCTAACAACTAACAACCAACAACTAACAACTCTCTTTGGCCGGGTATTTATAATTGTGCTGGAAAACGCTGATTATTCTCAAGCTATGGCCCAACCATATTTGAAGCAATTGGCCGAAAAAGGGGCAGCTTTTTCAAATTATCATGGGGTATCGCATCCCTCTTACCCCAATTATCTGGCAATGGTTGGTGGAAGCACCTTCGGGATTCAGGATGACGGCGCGAGAGATTTGGATAAAAGCAATCTGGTGGATTTGATGGAAGCGGCGGGAGTTAGCTGGAAAGTTTATGCCGAAGGGCTTCCGGCGCAACCTTGCTCCAAAGTAATCCAGTCGGGCGGCTACGTTCGCAAGCATGAACCGCTTGTTTCATTTGTAAACATCCAGAATAACCCCAGGCGTTGTGCCAGCATTGTCAATTCTAATCAGCTCCCGGCGGACGTAGCGGCGGGTCAGCTACCTCAATACTCACTTTATGTGCCGGATATGAACAACGACGGCCACGATACTGGCGCGAAATTTGCCGCGAAATGGCTGGAAAACTTCCTGAATCCCTTGATGGCAAATCCCCAGTTTGCCAAAAATACGCTGGTAGTAGTGACTTTTGACGAAGCGCAGGAAGACGAGCCGACCAACCGAATTTATACGGCTTTTGTTGGCGAACCAGTCAAACCCGGCACAACTGTAAAAACGCGCTATACCCATTACGACTTATTGCGAACTATCGAAGATAATTTCAGGCTGGGTAATCTGGGACGTGAAGATGCAAAGGCTACCCCAATTACCAACATCTGGAATCGTTAGAAATTTAGCGTTGCAAGTTCGTGACTATCCCGGCATATTTATCTACCAGAATTTGAGCCTGGTCGCTGGAATGGGATTCGGCGAAAATATGAAAAAGCGGGCGGTCTGCATCAGGCAAAATTAAAACCCATTCGTTGCCCAAATTTATCCGCATACCATCTACTTGCCGCTCACCGTTTTTGTATTGCTCGTTTAACATCCGCATCACCCGGCCTTTATCTTCCCAACGACAGGCTACTTTGGTACGTACCAGAGCGTAACCCGGCAGACTGCTAACTACTTCTCCCAGCCGTACCCCTTGCTTAACCGTCATTTCCAAAATTTTGGCAATGGCAAAAAGGCCATCGTTAGTCGGGTGGAATTGCGGAAAAGTAAAGCTACCTTCGCCATCAGTAGATAAAACTACGCCGTCGCGCATGGCTACCAGACTTTGAGCGAAATTATTTATCTTGGTGCGAATAACTTTGCCGTTATACTGGGCGGCAATGCGCTCGAAAATGCTTGGCGCGGTCACAGGAACGGCAATTGTGCAGGCATTATGAGTTTGAAGTATTAGTTTGGCGACGGCTGCGGCCAGTTGCATTGGCTGAATTTGCTGTCCTCGCGAATCAACCGCATAAAGCTTTTCGCCGCCAGTATCCAGCTTTACCCCTAAATCAGCATCGAGCGTCGAAGTAATTACGCCCAATCGCTTCATGCTTTCCTGGAATTGCTCCGGCGTGCGAAACAATTTAGCTTCGTCCACCGCCGCATTAAGGGCTATTACATCGCAACCCAATTTATCCAGAATCGGGCCAAGCACCGCGCTACTATTAGCCGAACTATAATCTACTACTACCCTGCGCCCACGCTGGCTCTTGCTCATCCCGGCTACGTCCAAACGGCGTAAGAAATCCACGCTATAACGGTCTAGCGGGTTAGCGGCGTAATCAATTCGCCCGATTTCATCCAGGTAAACCCGCCGGAAATCTTCCCTGAAAAAAACCGTTTCGATTTTGCGCTCGGTACTCTGGTCAATATCCAGGCCGCGTTTATCAAAAAAGCGAATATCGATAGTCCGATTGTCAAAAGGCGAAAGCCGGACGTGTAGGCCACCCGCGACGTTTTCAGTGGTGCGAGTATTATAACGGGCTACGGGTACGGGTATACTCCCCAAATCGCTGACATTTACACCGGCAGAGGGCAAGCCGCTAATGATGGCCCGCTTTATCATGCGGGGGGTATGGTGCGACTCGCGGTTGACCATAACAGTTGTGCCTTTGGGCAAAATCGCACCATAAGCCGCCCCCAGCTTGGCCGCAAATTCGGGCGTAATATCGACGTTTACCAGCCCGGTTACACCGTACCGTCCAAACAAAACCCGCCGCCCCTGACTACCCCAGATAATCGAGGCCGATACAGTTGCGCCGCGCTCAACTTCCTTGCTCGGCCAAATCTTTACGTTGGGCTGGATTACCGCACTTTCGCCAATAATAGTATTGTCGGCGATTACCGCCCCTTCAAAAATTAGCGAACGAGCTTTAATGCTGCATTGGCGAGTAACGATACAGCCGCGCAATTCGGCCCGCTCCCCAATGTAAGTATTGCGCCAGATAATGCTACGGTCAATCGCCGCCCGGTCATCGACAATCGTAAAATCGCGAATAACCGTTGGGCCGCGCACGATTGCCCCTGATTTGATTTTCACGCCCTGCCCAAGATAAATCGGGCCATAAAGCTGGGCATCCGGCGCAATTTCAACATCTTCTTCAACCCAGATACCGCCGCCCAAATGCGTGCCGGGCATAGTCAGGCGCACCTTACCTTCCAGAATATCGGCGTTGGAACGCATATAATCGGGAATACTGCCTACGTCCGACCAGTAGCCGTCGGCAACGTAGCCGTAAATCGGTTCGCCTTTTTCTAATAATAAAGGAAATAATTGTTGACTAAAATCAAATGGAACATTTTTATCAAAATATTTGAAAATTTTGGGATTTAAAACATAAATACCAGTATTAACCGTATCTGAAAAAATTTCACCCCAGCTTGGTTTTTCCTGAAATTGATTTATTCTGCCGTCTTCTTCGGTTATTACTACCCCATATTCAAGCGGATTGGCAACTCTGGTCAGGGTTAGGGTGGCAATCGCCTGGTGTTCATGGTGGAATTTACAAATCGCACTCAAATCAAAATCGGTCAGGGCATCGCCACTGATTACAATAAAAGTTTCGTCCAGCCAATCTTCGGCCAGTTTTACGCCACCAGCCGTACCGAGCGGTATTTCTTCTACCGAATAACGAATGTTTACGCCAAAATCTTTGCCATCCCGGAAATGTTCCTGAATATCTTCGGCCCGGTATTGCAAAGTTATTATAATATCCGTAATTCCGTGACTTTTTAATAAATCTATTATATGGCCGATAACCGGCTTGTTTAACAAAGGTACCATTGGTTTAGGTCGTCCGATGGTTAAGGGGCGCAACCTTGAGCCTTCGCCTCCGGCAATTACAACTGCCTTCATGCCCTCTTTCCTCCCATTATCCATTACACTTGCATTTCGCTTCAGTATTAAACCTGCTCACTCTTAAAAAGTATATACTGATTGTACCTTATACACTAAGCACTATGCAACCTGTTTTCTACCCATTCGCCAATATCAGCCCAAAGACACTCACGCCTTAAAATTTCTAATAATTTGATAGGGGAGTGTCTTTAGTTTTTACGTTTGCTAGAATGTTGTTTGCCTGACAACTTATCGACGCAAAATTTTATTTGGTACGCTCGGCCACTATGGTTGGGGTAATGCCGCCTCGCGCATTGAATATACCTGTAATTTTAATCCATTTAGGGTCTAGCACCTTGACTAAATCCCGCAAAATCTGGTTAGTGACTGCTTCGTGAAAAGCTCCTTCGTTGCGAAAGCTCCACATATAAAGTTTGAGGCTTTTAGTTTCGACACACAATTGGTCAGGCTTGTATTCAATACTAAAACGGGCAAAATCGGGCTGGTGGCTAATTGGACAAAGGCAGGTGAATTCGGGAATATCTAAAGTAATGGTATAATCTATATCGGGGGCAGGGTTGATGAAGCTGTCAAGCTGTCGTTTCGGGTAGGTGCGCCCTTCCCCCAATTGCCCAAAGGCAGGGTGCTGGCTGACTTCGTCAGCGGCCTGTCCAACAACGCTAGTAGTTAATTTTGGCTCAGTGCCATTAGTAGTAATTTCTGATTGCATTTGTATTAATCTCCTTTCAAATATTGTATTATACCAGTCTGCAAGCTGAATTTCAGGCGTAAATTAGGGAAAATAAGCAAATGTTGTACGAGGGTTTGGCAAATCTGATTGAAGAAAATATTCAGGATATCGCCCGGCAGGTGGCTAAAACGGCAATCGAGCGCAAATCTCCTTTGGCACAGGGACAGCACATTAACCAATTAGCCGCCCGTTATATTCCGATTCTGGAAGTAATGATACGCTATTTGCGGAGTGGCAACGCGCAAGAATGGAGCAGTTACGTTGGCAAAATTAGCAGCGCCCAACGCAAGGCCGGTTACACCGCCGACCAGGTAAACACTATCGGCAATACCATGACCGAAATAATTATGACGATGGTAAATGAAAAGCTGCCCGGCCCGCAACACGAAGCCGAACGCGAACGCTACGCCCGCCGGATGCAGGGGCTAACTTCGCTGGCCGGGATTAGCTCGGTTAATGCTCATATGAAAAAGCCGGACGGGGGAAAGTAGCGGTTTAATCTAAATCATCGCCGCCGGAATCCGGGCTACCTTCGCCCCGGCCAATACTCCAGCGTAAATAAGCTTCGACAAACATATCTATATCCCCATTAAGAACCGCCGCCGTATCGCTGGTTTCGTAGCCGGTGCGGTGGTCTTTGACCATATTATAGGGGTGCAGCACATAGCTCCGAATCTGGCTGCCCCAGCCGGTAGCGTGATGTTCGCCCTTGAGCCGGGCCTGTTCTTCTTCGCGCCGCTCGATTTCGCGTTCGAGTAAGCGGGCCTTTAGAATCTTCATAGCGGTTTCCCGGTTCTGGGTCTGGCTGCGCTCGTTCTGGCAAGTAACCACAATGCCGCTAGGTAAATGGGTAAGGCGTACCGCGCTATCGGTTTTGTTAATGTGTTGCCCACCCGCCCCGGTAGCCCGGTAAGTATCGACCCGAATATCTTCGTCCCGCACCTCGATTTCGATAGCGTCATCAACTTCCGGCAAAACTTCGACCAGCGCAAAGGAAGTATGACGGCGGTGATTGGCATCAAAAGGAGAAAGGCGTACCAAACGATGCTGTCCGGCCTCGCTTCGGGCGTAGCCATAGGCATTGCGCCCGCTAATTTCCAGTGTCGCGCTTTTAATTCCGGCTTCATCTCCCGGCGAACTATCCAGCACTTGAACCTTGAAGCGGCGGCTTTCAGCCCAGCGCAAATACATTCGCAAAAGCGTTTCGGCCCAATCCTGACTATCTGTACCGCCTTCGCGGGCATTAACCGTCAGCAAAGCCGGACGGCCATCGTAAGGGCCGCTAAACATTAGCTCAAATTCCTGCTTTTCCAGCTCGGTTCTCATAGTCGGAATTTCGCGTCCGATTTCTCCGATACTTCCGCTATCGTTTTCTTCGCGGGCCATATCCAGCAATTCGAGGTTATCTTTAAGCCGGGCCGAAAAATCCGTCCAGAAAGTGACCTCTTCCTGCAAGGCGGTCAGACGGCGCATGGTAGTTTGGGCGGATTGGGCATCATCCCAAAATTCGAGGGAAGCACTTTCTTCTTCGAGGCGAGTTATTTGCTTGCGTTTGGAAGGCAAGTCAAAGACGCACCTCGATTTCCGCCACCCGGTTGCTCATTTCTTTTAATTCCGATTTTGCTTCATCATAATTCATAATTTTTATTCCTCTTTCCTACCTTTTTTGACAAGCAATACCTAGTTTAACTGAGGCTGAACTCGTTGTCAAAAAAACGGCTGGACAAATTGGCTAGGCTGGCAGGGTTGGCAGAAAGCAAAGCTATGCTATAATCAAAGAAACCGCTCCGTTTTAAATTTAGTATTTAGTAAAGTTGAAAAAGTTGTGCCTGGAATTAGTTTGTTTCAGTCTACTTGTTTTTTCAACTAACTAGCGAGGGACAGAATTAGATGAGCAATGAGCGCGGAAGTAGTAGCATCGATGAAGTTATTGCCTTAACCCAGGCGGGCGACAGAAGCGGCGCACGACGTTTGGCCCTGTCTTTGGTGCAGCAAAACCCGGAAGATACTGTAGCTTTGCTGTGGCTGGCTTATACCAGCGATAGGGTCGAGGAAGTCGAAGTGGTGCTAAACCGGGTGCTGGCGATTGAGCCGAATAACCAAAAAGCTTTGGAATGGCAAAATCTGCTTCACCAAAAAGAAGCACGCGGCCCACTCGCGCCTGTCCCCCCTGCCCCGCCGCCGAGCTTGCGTCCAACTTATCAGCCGCCGCTACCACCTTCCCTTAGCTCTGGCCCAACCGACAGCTACTATATTCAGCCGCAAACTAACCAGCGCAACACCACTAACTTGAGCAAATCCGCGCCGACTTCAGGGCAGCCGCTCCAGCCCTACCAGCCGCCTTTTGCGCCCGCGCCCGCCCCTTATCAAAACGCTCAATACCGGGTAATGGTTGAGCCGGGCCAGGCTTCTAATACGCCCCGCCCCTACGTTATGCCCTACCAGCCGGAAGCGAAGTCTAAAAAACGCTGGCTACCTTTGGCTATCGTCGGGGGATTGCTGCTTTTGCTGCTGGCATTTGGGGCAATTTTGCTGCTAACAGCCAGCCCGCTTAAAAGCAAACCCGGTTTAGCCGACTATCGTTTGTTCAACACGGTTGAAGAAGTAGCGGCGGAAGGTTTTGTAGACGAACGAATTGCCATTGAACGTCGCTTTATGGGCGGCTATACCAAAGACGCACAAGGTACTTATTTGCTGATTTACGGCGAGGGCAAAAATACCCTTTACATTCAATGGAACGAAACCGCCACCCCTATAAACGATTTCCGGCCCGGCCAGTACGTTACGGTGTATGGTCGCATTATCGGTCTTTCCGGCAACAAAATCACCATCAAGGCCGATAAAGTAACCTTGACCGAATAATCTAAAAAGCCCCGCCTCTTTAAAGAGGCGGGACTGTGCATCTAGTAACTAGAGAGTATCTATTTTATGCTCCAGTCGGTACGGAGATTGTAACCAATACCATTATTCTGAAGCGAGCTATAATTCAGCTTGCTGCTAACTCCGGTTACAGTTTTGCCCTGATAAAGGAAGATATAGGGCAGGTCGGTTGCCAGCAAAGTCTGAATTTGACCCATAATGCCCTTGCGCTTTTCAATGTCAAATTCCTGGCGGGCTTTGGCATAAAGGTCCACTACCTGCTTTTTCGCCTCAGTGTCCCAGCCACCGCTATTCAAAGATGGGATAGCTTTCCAAACATCATCAAAAGTTTCGACATCTGCACCTGACTGCCAGCCCAGAATAAACATATCATAATCAAAAGGCTCCTTTTTGATTTGCTGTACGTAAGTCTGGAATTCAAGCGGTACCAGTTCTATGTCAATGCCCAATTCCTTAAAGTTTTGCTGGGAAATCGTCGCAATACCTTCGCGAACCTTCGAGTCCGGGTTGTACAAAATCTTTAGCTTCGGCAATTCCTGACCGCTCTTGTCTTTCAGCTTGCCGCCATCGAGTTTGTAACCCGCGCTCGTCAAAGTTTGCTTGGCCTTGTCAAGGCTAAATTCATACTTGGGAGTTTGCTGATTGTAAGAGAAGTTAGTAATCGGTACGGCTGAGAAAATAGGCTGGCCCAAGCCGAGCAAAAGCTTGTCAATAATGTCTTTCTGAGGCGTGGCATAGGCCAGAGCCTTGCGGAGGTCAACGTTTTGCAAGTAAGTTTTGCGGAAGTTGAACCCAATGTACTGGAAGTTGAAGCTAGGGCGGTAATATTCCAGCAAAGCACCATTAGAGGCTTTCTTGGCTTCGTCGTAATCTGTAGCACTAACTGCAATCGAGTCCAGTTCGCCGGCTTTATATTTTTGTACCTGTACCGCAGTTTGTGGCACAATCTGAATAGTTACGGTGTCAAGGTAAGGCACCGGGAAAATGGTCGAAGCATCGTTGCGGGCAAAGGTAATAAATTGGCCGCGCTTCCATTCTTTGAGCTTCCAGGGGCCACTCACGACCGTCGGATTGTCAATTTCGGTATTCTTGGTACCGTCGCTCCAGTCTTTACCTTCCCAGATATGCTTTGGCAAAGGTTCGGTACCAGTCTGGTTAATAGCGTAAATTTCGGCCTTCTTCATTTTGAAAACTACCGTCTTTTCGTCGGGAGCGGTTACGCTTTCAATCTGCTCGGCATAGCTATCAACATAGGGCCATTTGTTTTCGGGTTTAAGGGCCTGAGTGTTAGTCCAGACATAATCGGCGGAGGTAATTGGCTTGCCATCACTCCACTTGATACCGTCTTTGAGAGTGTAAGTGTAGGTCAGCTTGTCATCACTAACTTTTAGAGCAGTTACCACACGGAAGTTTGGGCCGGGCAACCCGGTGGCTATATCAGTTTCTACCAGACCAGCCGAGTAGATATAACTCAACCAATCGAAAGAAATCGTGTCAGTCGGCAAGTAGTAATGCAAAGTTTTGGCATCGGTAGTTGCTGCCAAATTGAGGTTGCCACCTTTCTTACCAGCCGGGGCGGTCTTCCAACTGGTGCGCGGGTCAAGCACCTTCAGTCCACCAGCATCATAGAAAGTTGTCGTACCGGTCGCGGCTGTAGTCGCAGCAGCCGTAGTCGCGGGGGCAGTAGTTGCAGCAGCACTGGTCGCGGGAGCGGCGGTGGTAGCCGCAACCGTAGTTGCGGGAGCAGCACTAGTAGCTGCCACTGTGGTCGCGGCGGTAGCACTGGTCACGGGGGCGGCGGTGGTAGCCGTAGCGGGGGTTGCGGTGGCGTCTCCGCAAGCAGCTAGTACCACGCTCAAGACCAGTAAAGTTGTCAGTACAAAATAAAGCTTCCTGAGTTTTAACATTGTGTCAAATCTTCTCCTTCTTCCGAATCTTTTTTCAAAAACCTGAACAGCCCTAATAGACCTTTTGCAAGGGGATAATGCGAAACAGGAGGTAACTAAAAACTAGCCTGGCTTACGCCCGGTCTGTTTTCTAGCTTTCCAAAAGGCTAATAATTTGCAGGTTCGATACTTTCCGGCTGATTATATTTTGCGAGTTTATGATTTGTCTAACTTTACAGGCAATCATTACTACTGTCAAGTTTGAAGTGTAAATATTTTGGATAAAGTGTGTGAATCTTATAAAGAAACATAAAGAAAGATTGTTTCGCCAAAAAAAGTTTGAAGTGAATGTAATTTGAAATGGCTGTCGAGATAGCCTTTAACTATCCGCTCTTGATAATCGGTTTGGCCGGGTTGAGGCGGAGTTAGCACCAGCCAGATGGCGTTTTGCTTTCCCAAACTGCTAACAGCTTTTTCTATTGGCGTGTATTGCAATCCAATCGCTTTTTGAGTTTCAGGGGATAAGTCATCATGACTATTACCCGGCTCTTCCGGCACAACAAATTGTGAACCGGGAGTTTTGAGATAGACAAAAGGTAAATAGCTCAATTTGTTGATATGAATAACAATATCACCCGGTTGAGAATTGCGAGCCACCCAGCTTGAAGCCGCCGCCGAGTCATAATGTACGGTGTAATCCGGGCTAAAATAATAAAAGTAAAGCGAGATTAAAGCCAGAGCCAGAGCCGGAACAAACAAAAGCGGCCACAGATTTGGGCGATTAGCCGTCGTTATTACTCGTGCCACTAGAATATAAGCAGGGACGGCGCACATTATCAGGCTGCGCTCAAGGTAGATTGGCGTAAAGAGATACGACAAAGTTAGCACAATCAAAAGCGGGGCAAGCCAGCAAGTTAGCAGCAAAGCTATTTCAAACGAACGACGCACCCGACCTTTCGCCCCGCTACGTAGCCGGAAACGGGCCGCTTGCAGGGTAAATAGCAGCAGAAACACCGCCAGTAGCAGGCCGATTAAATCAAAAGGGGCATCTACCGTCAGATTAGTAGTATTGTAAAGAAAAATATTGAGCAGGCGAAAGATTTCAAGTGGGTTGGGACGGCTAATCCAGTACGAATTTTTGACCCGCCCAATTTGCCCAACCAGCACAAATAGCCAGGGCAAATATAGCCCAAAAATTATTAAATGAGTGATTAACCAGCGTTGGATTTTCCGGGTTAGCCAATTTTTGCGGGTTAGTCGATAATAAAGCATTGCGCCCGCGAAGAAAAGGCCCAGCGCGGTCAGACTAAAAAGCGAGAAATACAAATTGTACAAAGCCAAAATTGCCGACAGACCAAACCAGCCCCAATCTTGCCAGCTATCGCGGCGGTAAGCCCGGTAAAAACTTAAAATTAACCATCCTCCCAGCAAAAATTCGAGGCTGTACATGCGTACTTCCTGCGAATAAAGCACCTGAAAAGGGGCAATCGCCGCAATAAAGGCCGCGACCAAAGCCGTTTTTGGCCCAAACAAGTTTTTTGCCAGCAAGTACAGCACCCAAACTGCCCCTACCCCAAATAGCAGCGATAAAAAGCGGGCCGCGTAAACACCTTCGCCAAAGATTTTTAGCCAGATTGAAAGCACCAGATAAAACAAAGGCGGGTGATAATCGTGGGCGGTGCCGTTTAGAATAGTGCCGAAATCCTGCCGGGCCAGAATTATCGAAAAGCTTTCGTCGTACCAAACGCTTCGGTAGCCAAGCTGAAAAAAACGCAATAAAAAAGCTAAAAAAATAATAGCGAAAAGAATTAAATTTTGACCAGACAGGACAGAGAAAAGATTAGCAGGAGAATTAGTTGCGGGCCATTGCTTCGAGCCTTCGAGAATTGGTTCGGACATTGAGAAAAACCTTTTACAAGAATTTTGAATTAGAGGCTTTGAATTAGAGGCCACGATGACTGCTTGCCCCTTATCTATAATACTTGCTGCTGTCAAGCCCGGCTGATAGCATCGGCGACACGAGCCGCCCCAACTATCGCCGCCACGTCATGCACCCGCACAATATCCGCCCCGTTTGCGATTGCCAGAGCGACAGCAGCAGCCGTACCGTAAACTCTTTCGGCGGCAAGAGCAGGCTCTTTATTTGGCCCGGCTACCAGCTTGCCAATAAAAGCTTTGCGGGAAACTCCGATTAGAAGGGGCTGACCCAAAGCTTTCAAACGCGGTAATTCGCGCAGAATTTCCAGATTTTGGGCGGCGGTTTTGGCAAAGCCGATGCCAGGGTCAAGAATAATTTGCTGACGGGAAACTCCGGCTTTTTCCAGTTCAAACATACGCTGCTCGAAAAAGCGCAATAGTTCGCCTAGCAAGTCGCCGCCGTAATCGGTCAGGTTTTGCATTATTTGGGGATTACCCCGGCTGTGCATAACCACAAGTGGAGCCTGGCTTTCGGCGGCCAATTCCTGCATAAACGGATTGGCAAACCCCATCACGTCGTTAATTATGTGCGCTCCGGCTTGCAAAGCGGCCCGCGCTACGTTTGGCTTGAAAGTATCAATCGAAAGCGGCAAAGCGGTATCTTTGTGTAATTGTTCCAGTACAGGCAGCACTCGCCCTAATTCTGCGGCTTCGGCAACAGGAGTCGCACCGGGTCGGGTGCTTTCCCCGCCAATATCAAGTATATCCGCGCCCGCTTCAATTAAATTTCGGGCATGAGTTAGGGCTGCCAGAGCGTCCGCGCCCAACCCGTCGCCAGAAAACGAATCGGGTGTAAGGTTCAAAATACCCATTATATAAGTGCGCTTGCCCCATTCAAAGCGTTGTCCACCAATCTCCAAAGCTAATATCCTTTATAATTCAATCCTCAATCACCAATTCCCCAATTCGCAATTCTGCCCCTCTAACAACGAACAACTCTTTTACCGCTTGCTATAGTAATAATCCTCGTACTCGTCCAGCATTTTTTGCTGACTAAAGTTGGCCGAAATGTGGCGGCGACATTCGGCCCGGTCAAGACGGGCAACTTCTTCAACGGCGGCGGCGGCTTGCTCGACATTTTCCGGCTCGATTAAAAAACCAGTTTGATTATCTATAATAACTTCGGGGGCTGCTCCGCGCCGGAAAGCGATTACAGGTGCGCCCGCCGCCATTGCTTCGGCCATTACCAGCCCGAAAGGTTCTTCCCAGCGACTAGGGAAAAGCACCGCTTGCGCCCTGCTCATCCACCGCCAAACCTCGGCCCGGTGTAGCACCCCCAAATATTGTACTTCGGGATGAGCGGCCAAACGCGGCAGGATTTGCTCTTCAAAAAAATTGGCATCGTAGACCCCGCCCGCCATAATCAAGCGTCGTCCGGCTTTCACCGCAATATCAATCGCTAAATCTGCCCCTTTTTCGGGCGACATCCGTCCAGCGAAAAAAAGAAAATCTTCGCCTTCGCTACCAAAAGGGATATTTTCAACATTTATACCATTATAGATTACCCGGTCAAACTCGAAATAATCTTTATAAGTGCCAGCGCAAGCTTTGGAGACAGTCACACAATTGCTTGCCCCGGTTTGTCGATAAGTTGTAGCTAGGATTTGGTTAATAGGTTTATCTAGGGCGGGCAGATGCACCGTGTGAACCGCAGGCAACCGGGTTAGGGGTGCATAAGCATAGGACGGCCAATCAAAAGCATGAGCATGAGCTAAATCAAAACGCCCTGAACGGTTGATTTCCAGATAAATTTCCAGAAAAAGCTCGGCCTGTCGGAAAAAGGCCGCGTCAAGGCCCACTTTATCGCTTTCGTTCGCGTTAAAATCGGCCTGTTTTAACTCACTAGAATCTACCGCGACTTCCCGGATTTCGACCTGGCTAATTTGCCCGGTTTCAAAGCGCGAATTTTTAGCGGCGAACAGCGTTACGCTATGCCCGCGCTCGGCCAAACCCAAAGCCAAATCATGCAACAAAACTTGCGCCCCACCCAAAAAAGGCGGCGCAATCGGCGTTACCAACGGCGCAATCAAGGCCAGCCTCAAACGCTCCCTTTGCATCTTGTGCGGCCTCCTTTTGGGTTAAACCTTGCCATAAACCGGGATGGCCGCGCCGCTAATCAGCTCGGCATCGGGCGAAGTTAGAAAAAGCAAAACTTTGCTAACTTGCTCCGGGGTCGGCCATTTGCTGTAGTCAGCGTTGGACATTCCCGCCCGGTTGGTCGGCGTATCAATCAGGCTCGGCATAATCGCGTTAATGTTAATATTGGCGGTGCGCGTCTCGGCGGCTACCGCTTCGACCAGGCGCACCACTCCCTGTTTAGAAACACTATAGGCGAAAGAATTCGAGCCTTTTTCAACGGCGGCCCGGCTGGAAAAATGCACGATTTTGCCGCCACCCGTTTTGCCCATAGATTGCACGGCGTACTTGGTCAGCAAAAAAGCGGTTTTGAGGTTTAGCTCGTGTTGCCGCTCGAACGCCTCCAGGCTCATTTCAGAAACAGGTTCACCCGCGTGATAGCCACCAACCGTATTGACCAGCGCGTACAAATTACCGTGTTGCTGCTCAATTTCCTCAAAGAACTTTTTGACGCTTTCCTCGCTTAAAACGTCCAGCAGATGAAACGAGGGGTTTTCGGTTTCGTTCGGGTTAGCGGGGGCGGCCCGGTCTGCCACAATAACCGTTGCGCCCGCTTCGACATAAGCCTGAGCCACAATTCGCCCAACCTGGCCTGTCCCACCCGTAACTACTACAAGCTTACCTGAATAACCGTAACTCATTTTTTGCCTCTCTTTCTGTTTAAATTGTTTCAAAGCTTTAAATTTTGCCAAAAATAATTCTGTGCTTAAATTATACTACCAAAACCAAATGTTAAGAAAAATACATCGGGCAAAACCGGGCGTTTTTGGTGGTGGTTATGGGGTATAATGCTAACCAGCGATTTCAGGTTTGCGAGGTGGTTTGGTAATTTTGTAAAGAGCGAGTAAGAAAGTTTTGAGAGAAGTTAAGAGTAAGAAAGTTTCTTTTTTACCAGCCCAATTGCGGCTGGGTCGAAGCGATAAAGGTCTACCCAAAGGGGTTTTTAACAATTTCTGGTTTGAATTCTTTAACGCGGCCTTCTGGCAAAGTTTGGGATCGCCCCTACTGCTTTTTATCCGGCAAAGCGGCGGCTCGGCTCTGGCGATTGGCCTGACCTCGGCATTGCCTTTGCTGCTAATGCCTATTACGCTGGCTTCCTCCCGACAAGTCGAAAAATTCGGCTACCGTCGTACTGCCTTCACCTTCTGGACGCTACGCTGGATACTCAGTTCCCTGATGATTATCGTCGCTTTGCTGGATTTTCCCGGTTTTAACGAGTGGCGCGTGCCTGTGGCCTTCTTTATTTTGATAATGTACCATTTTTGCCGCAATCTGGGTATATCGGGCTGGTGGCCCTGGATTACTGCGATTATCGCGGTAGAGCGGCGCGGTCTATATTTGAGCCGGGTAGCTCTTTTCTCCAATTTGGGTAGCATCGGCACTTTTTTGGCGGTGGGCGCGATTTTAGGTTCAAATCCCGGTTTGCAAACTTTCGCGCTGGTTTTTGCCTTTGGGGTGATGGGTGGTGTTATCAGTTCACTTTTTATGTCACGGATTGCCCGCCCTGCCTCCGACCACCCAACCAATAATCCGCAAGCGCGGGCGAATTTCTGGAAAAGTTTGAGCCTTTATTTGAAGCTACCCGGTTTCAAAACATTTCTGGTTATTCAAAGTTTTTATGGGGTAGCTTTCTTTGGAATTCCTTCGCTAGGTTTAATTTATTTGCGCGAAAAAGTCGGGATTGCTCCTGGTCTGATTTTGCTTTTTTCGACGTTGGGCGTAATCGGAGCCAGCCTCACGGCAGGCTTTTGGGGCGACTGGATTGACCGCAAGCACGAAGTAAATTCATTGCAATTGCTGGCTTTTGCCGGGCTTTGCATAAACTCTCTGCTATGGCTTTCACTGCAATTTGTCCCGGCAGGCTTTAATTACTTTGTGGCGGCAGTTTTGATGTGTGCCAGCGCAATCTGGATTAGTGCTTTGAATTTGAGCCAGAGCCATTCGATAATGAGCCTCGCCCCCGAAGATAACCGGGTAATGTTCCAAAATATTGCCATTTTCCTGACTTATTGTTCTCAAGCGGTAGCCCCGACTTTATGGGGTTTGTTGCTCGATATGCTTGACCATCAAAAAGTTAAACTTGTTCTAGGCTCAATGCAGTTTGGAGCCTACCAAATTTTCTTTGCTGCCACCCTTTTAATTGGCCTTGCCGGAGCAGGCTTTATCGTCAGGGTGCTTCGGCGCAATAAAACAAAAGCACTTGCTTAACTTGTCAAAATCGCCAACCTCTTTTCTTATACACCTAAATATGTTACCCTGTTTGCATCCAATCTGGTTAGTATTTTTGTAGAATAGTTTTAACTACAAAACTTTTTTACTGAATATATAGTAAAAACCATTTGAGAAAAACTTATTTTCGTGTAAAATAGAAAAGAGCTAAATTTGCTTCACGAGCGACAATTTCTTTTTTAGGTGAAACCAAAAATAATTCAAGGGAGATTAGCAGATGGCAGAGTTGCAAGATGCTGTGATTGTAAGTGCGGTACGTACTGCAATCGGGAGTTTTGGCGGGGGGTTAGCCGAAGTAACCGCCGTCAAGTTGGGCGAACTTTCGATTCGGGCGGCACTGGAACGAGCCGACTTAAAGCCCGAACAGGTGGACGAAGTAATTATGGGCAATGTGTTGCAGGCCGGGCTGGGCCAAAACCCGGCGCGACAGGCGGCAATTCATGCCGGATTACCCGTCAGTGTCCCGGCAATTACGATTAATCGGGTGTGCGGGAGTGGCCTTAACGCTGTAATGCTGGCGGCGCAGGCTATCAGGCTGGGCGATGCCGAAATAGTAGTAGCGGGCGGTATGGAAAGTATGAGCCGCGCCCCTTTCTTGCTGGAAAAAGCCCGTTTTGGCTACCGAATGGGCGACGGTCAGTTAGTAGATTCGATGATTCGGGATGGACTAATTGATGCCTTTGAAAATATTCATATGGGCATTACCGCCGAGAATATTTGCTCCGATTACAAGCTAACCCGCGAGGAACTTGACCAATTCGCCCTTGAAAGCCAGCAAAAAGCGGCCCGCGCCCTTGAAGCCGGAACATTTCGCAATGAAATTGTGCCAGTAGAAGTTCCCGGCAAAAAAGGCCCAACTGTGTTTGAAAAAGACGAACAACCCCGCGAAACCAGCCTTGAGTCTTTGGCGAAATTGCGTCCCGCCTTCAAGCCACAAGGCGGGATGGTTACGGCGGGCAATGCCTCGGGCCTCAACGATGGTGGAGCGGCAGTAGTAGTGATGAGCCGCCGGAAAGCGGACGAGTTAGGTTTGAAGCCAATGGCGACTATCCGTAGTTATGCCGCTGCCGGGGTTGAGCCGCGCATTATGGGGATGGGGCCGGTGCCTTCCAGCAAAAAGGCTCTGGAAAAAGCCGGACTTAAAATTTCGGATATGGATTTAATCGAAGCTAACGAAGCTTTTGCGGCCCAATCCGTCGCAGTGGGCAAAGAGTTAGGTTTTGACCAGGTCAAACTTAACGTGAATGGCGGCGCAATTGCGTTAGGCCACCCCATCGGGGCGAGCGGCACTCGTATTCTGGTTACGCTTTTGTTTGAGATGCAACGGCGACAGGCTACTCATGGCCTTGCCACTATGTGCATCGGCGGCGGTCAGGGCGTAGCAATGATTGTAGAGCGGTAAATATTAGAGTTGTTAGTTGTTAGTTGTTAGTTGTTAGAGGGAACAGAGTTGCGAGTTGTTAGTTGAATAAAGTTGTCGGTGAGAATCAAAAGAATTTCCACCACAGAGGTCACAGAGGCTTCACAACTAGAAACCAGAAACTTTTTACTGACAACCGACAACCGACAACTAACAACTAACAACTAAAAGGAGGCGAAGATGAATAAGAGATTGGATGGGAAAGTAGCGATTGTGACCGGGGCGGGACGCGGCATTGGGCGGGCAATTGCCACCGAACTGGGCCATACCGGGGCAAATGTAGTGGTGAATTATGTTACCAGTGCCGAACCAGCCAATACGCTGGTTAAAGAGCTACAAGAATTCGGGGTACAGGCTTTGGCGATTAAGGCCGATGTCACCGATTTCGAGCAAGTTGGGGCAATGGTACAACAAACACTGGAAGCTTTCGGCAAGGTAGATGTTTTGGTCAATAATGCCGGAATTACCCGCGACAAAACCCTTAAAAACATGAACAAGCAGCAGTGGGACGAAGTAATTCATACTAACCTGGATAGTTTGTTCAATTGCACCAAACTGGTTTTGCCCCACATGCTTGAGCGCAAATATGGCCGGATTGTGAACATTAGCTCGTTTGTAGCTTTGGCCGGGAATATCGGGCAATCCAATTATGCCGCTACCAAAGCCGGAATTATCGGCTTTACCAAATCAGTGGCTCTGGAAGTCGCCCGGCATGGCATTACGGTTAATGCGGTTTGTCCCGGCTTTACCGAAACCGATATGCTTTGGGAAGTCCCGGAAAACGTGCGGCAGCGCATTTTGGACAAAATTCCAATGGGCCGCTTTGGTACTTCCGAAGAAATCGCCGCTTGCGTCCGCTATATTGTGACCGAAGGTGATTACATGACCGCTCAAGCCATCAGTATTAACGGCGGCGTGTACATTTAGCCAAAAGCGAATTAATTACTTGACCTGTGGTTCCGGGTCAAGTCTACTCATTAAATAAAGTTAGCGAATTGGCAAAAAAAAGGTACTGAACTCGAGTTCAGTACCAATCGTCTTTTTAGAATTTAGTGGAGATGGGGGGAGTCGAACCCCCGTCCAAAAAGTGCAAACCGCAGTGTACTACAAGCTTGTTCGGTGTGTTATTTCTTACGATTGGCGACTACGCCGACAAAGTTTCCAACCGCCAGCCGGTAATCTTAATCAGGCTACTCGACACTTACCTGACAGCGCTCCGATTTATCTACGTCTCCTCAAACCCTCGGAGTAACGGGTTTTCAGAAACGGCTGTTAATTAATTAAGCAGCGAGCGCAAAAGTGCGCTGAGTGTTATTGGTGCCAGTTAATGGCTTGCTTCGTTTTTTACGAGGTCAAAACGCCTCGGCTTGCAACTACGTATCATTCCTCCCTGTCGAAACCAAGCATCCCCAGATTGCTACAAAGCCCTAATTCTGCTTCGTCCGTTAATTATACTATACGTAGCATAGCAAGTAAAGTTGCAATTCGTTTTGCTTGTAGCAAAGCTTGTGTTTTGAGCTTTATGTTATAATGCCACTACAGGAATTCATCTGCTCTATCAAATCAGCCTTTCTCCAGGCTTGCTCAACCTCAAATTTGGTGAATTCTATCTTCTGTCATTTTTTGTAACTTTATCTGGGCGGGAAATTCAGCATTACGGGAAAGGATTTTCCCACCGACCAGAGGAGGGATTTGTGTGTGAAATACCAGAAATTTTTATCGGGCAAATTTAGCCTTTTCGTTTTGGGTCTAATTCTTTCGCTAACCCTGATTGCCTGTGGCGGGGGCGAACCACAAGCCGATACCAGCAACCTTGAGAAAGTCAGCGCAGGTAATATCGAGATTGTGAATACTACCGCCGCCGCCACGACTGTTGCTCCAAACCTTACCACTGCTGTCGCTGCCACCACTCAGGCGGCCAGTACCACCGTTCCAAATACGAGTGCCGCCGCGACCTCTACCACCAATCAACCAGCCTCTACCACTGTCCGCCCTGCTACCACTACTGCGCCCGCGACTACCGCCATAGTGGTAGCCGGAACGCCAACCCAAAACGCTGCCAAAACTACTGTACCGGCTACGGTTGGCAAAGCCGGCGTAGTTGTTCCCAAAACCAAGCCGGGCGTTTTGCTTGAGCCAATGAGCTGGGAATCGCAAACCTGGAACAATTGCGCCCCGATGTCGGCTTTGATGGCTCTCAGCTATTACGGGGTAAAATTAACGCAGGAGCAATGCGGCAAAGCTTTGCGGCCCAATTCGGGAGACAAGCACGTCCAGCCGGAAGAATTGATTAGCTTTGTGCAGAAGCAGGGTTTCAAGATTGTGATGCGCGAAAACGGCACTTTGGATAAAATCAAGGCTTTGCTATCGGCGGGCGTGCCGGTAATTACCCAGCAATGGTTGCACGAAGGCGACGATATTGGGCATTACCGGGTCGCGCGGGGTTATGATACCAATTCCGGCATTATTATTTTTAACGATTCGATGGATCGCCATCCCAATACGTCGGTCACAAATTCTTTGCAGGATAAGCTTTGGAAAGGCTATGACCGCCGCTATTTCCCGGTTTACAAGGCCGCGCAGGAGGCTACCGTTATGGCTATTCTGGCAGACGATGCTGACCCAACCCTGAATTACAATCGCGCTCTGGCCGCCGCCAAAACTTATTCCGAAACTAGCCCCAAAGATATAGATGGCTGGCGTAATTTGGGCTATTTGTATTATGCCGGGAACGATTGCAAGTCGGCCTTGAACGTTTGGGAGCAGCATTTGACCAAAATGCTGGCTTCCAGCGACAACGGGCCTTACAACCGCTTTTTGTGGTATCAACTTTGGCCCCTGGAATGTTATAACAAGCTCGGCAATTACCAGCAAGTTATCAAAATTGCCCCAAACGAAATCGAAAAGACCAAAGTTTATGCCGAAGCCCGCTACGAATACGCTTATGCGCTGGTTAATACCGGGCGCAAGGATGAAGCGATTGCCCAACTAAAACTGGCTTTGCTCGACGACCCAAATTATGGGCCAACCAACGATTTACTTGCCAAATTAGGGGTAGTTAAGGCTTAATGCTGGAAAAAGAGCAAAAGGAGCTTGAAACTAAATCAAGCGAGAGCCGGGCGGAGCAATCCGCCCTTGCCAGATTACGTCAGCGTAATCCACTCATGGCGGGCAGCTGGGCTACCGCCTCTTTTATTATCAGCAATATGCTGGGAGCTTTGCTGTTTATCCCGTTGGCCCGATTGCTCAACCCGGCTGATTTTGGGCTTTACGCCGAAGCAAATATAGTTTATTCCGGCCTGACCGTAGTAATCGAATTAAGCCTGATCCGGATGCTGGTTCGCGCTCCCGGCAATTCGGCTGAAATTGCTCAGGCTACTTTCTGGCTTTCGCTTTGGGCCGGAATTGGCGGCAGCGTGCTTTGTATACTGGCAAGCTGGCCCATGTCAGTAATTTATAACGAGCCGCGCTTGCTGCTAATCTTGATTGTGCTAGGGCCGGGAATTTTCGCTACTGCGCTTGGCACTGTCCCCTATGCTTTGCTGGCCCGCGAACTGGATTTTCGCCGTCGCCTGCTGCCCGAAACCATCTCGGTAGGGCTGGCGGCAATAGCTGCGCTGGTACTAGCCTTTGCCGGGGTGGGCTTGTTTACCCTGATTATTTATCCACTAATTCGCACTATTCTTAGCAGTTTGATTGCCTGGAAAGTAGTGCAATGGCGACCAACCCGCCGTCCGCCCGATGCCGCCACTCTCAAAAGCTTGCTAAATTTTGCCCTGCCCACGATTGGCGGAGAAATTATGCTGTATGCCCGTTTTAATATAGATTACGCAATTGGGGGCAAGTTGCTTGGCGCAAGCCTTTTAGGAGTTTATTCGCTGGCCTGGAATACGGCAGAGCGTCCAGCCTTTTTGCTTAACGCTTTTTTCAAGGATGCGGGCTACGCTACTTTTGCCCGTTTGGTATTGCAGCCCGAAAGATTACGCCAGATTTTCCTGAGTTCGGTCAGAGTAATTGCAACGCTGGCTTTGCCCGGTTTTGGGATAGTAATTTTGCTAAGGCAAGAACTGGTGACGGTAGTTTTCGGTTCGCGCTGGCAAGCGGCTGTCGGCCCGCTAATGCCTTTGTTTATTTTGCACGCTTTATGGGTAACGTTTTATCCGGGCGGGTCGCTGGTACTGGCTTTGGGGCATAGCCGGATTTACGCGCTGGTGAACGGGTTTAGTCTGGCAGGAACAGTTATAGCAGTTTTAATTGGGGCAAATCTGGGCGTAATCGAATTGGCCTGGGCTATGCTTTTATCTTCGGGGGCGACTTCGCTAACCTGGGGCGGGCTGGCCTGTCGCTATTTGCAAATAACTTTGGCCGAAATTATAAAAACTTTCCAAGGACCTGTACTGCTTACCATTTTAACTTTGCTGGCGGTAATAATCGGGCAGAAACTTGGGCAAAGTTTGCCTGATATTGGGCGATTGCTAATGCCGGGCCTGGTTGGGCTAGTTACGTTCGCGGGGTGCGCCCGCTTTTTGATATGGCAGCAACTCCGTCAGGATTTGGCCCAGTTGGGCAAGAAAATCTAGTTTAAAATGAAAAAGCAAGACCCGGCATCTTTACCGGGTCTTGCTTTTACTCTAATCACTTCACTATTTCATCTACTCGACATCGGTGGCGACTTGTTAATTGGACAGTTCAGCTTGACTCATTAAAACTAGGGCTTGCTGACAGAACTGGACGAATTGGTCAGGCTGCTCTTACCTTGAGAAGTCTGCGAAGATTGGGACGAGGACTTGTTAGCCGCGTCGGTTGCATTAGTGGTAGAAGTGGAATTGTTAGCCCGACTGCTGGCGAGGCTGGACATTGACTTCAGAGCTTTATCAAGTGAACCTACATTGGTAACTGCGCTTGGCTTCGTTGCTGCGCTATTATTAGCTGCCGGTTGGCTGACTGCTGCCGGAGCTAGATTGATTTTCGCACCCATTGGTTTGCCCGAACCTACTGCAAGAGCCATTAACAGGCTAAGAGCGATTACTACAAGAATCTTCACTGTTGCTGAACTCTGAACTGCGTAGATTGATTTAGTCACCTGGAACCTCCCTAAATATTGTGTTAATACTTTTTTATTACGTAACCCTTATTTCTAAAAGTATTTTAACACCGCTATGTGAAAACAAGGTTTTCGTAATGTAACATTTATATTGCTAACTGCTATTTCAGGTTACAATTTGGTAACATGAGCTTTTTTCTTTAGAAGTTTTTAAGTATAAAGCTTTGTAACAAAATCGTCCCAATTTGCGTAGAAATTTAGACTAAGATAGTAATAGTCAGTAACCGAATAGCTAGGGAAAAGCTGCAAAACAGCTAAATAAAAGGAAAATATAAATGTACCTGGTAACTTTCATAAGTCTTTTGTTCGATGTTTTATTTTGGGCCGTTTTGGGCCGTTCTTTAATTTCGTGGGTAGACCCGCAAGCCCGTTGGCCGATTACCCGTTTCTTGTTTGATGTCACTGAGCCTGTGCTTGCGCCCATCCGTCGTATCTTGCCGCAAACCGGCTTTCTGGATTTGTCGGCGTTTGTCGTGCTGGTGCTAATACAAATTTTAAAACCAATAGTTCTAGGTTTCTTTTAAGCTGAAAGGGGAAGAATGGTCGCTAAAACGGTAGGTCTGGTTTATTCTGAAGATTTTATTTTGCACCAAACCGGCCAAGTTTTTGTGGACGGGCCAAACGTTTTTCTGGAAATTGCCGGAAAGCGGCTGCTTGACCCCTTTTATAGCGTAGATTTCTTGCGTTATTATCGGCCTCTACCTTATGGCGCATCCCACGCCGAACGACCCGAACGTATCAGCCTGATTTACGCTTCGTTAGAGGCAACGGGTTTACTACCCGAATTAACACAAATTCAGCCTCAGACTGCCAGCGAAACTGCTCTAGCCAGAGTGCATACCCTTGATTACATTGCTTCGGTTCAGGCTCTAACGGCGGCGGGCGGTGGATTCCTGGGCGAAGGTACGTTATTAAGTCCTCGTTCTTATGATATTGCCCGACTTTCGGCGGGGGCAGCGATTACGGCTCTCGATTGTTTGCTGAAGGATGAACTCAAAAGCGCGTTTGTACTCTCGCGTCCGCCCGGTCATCACGCTCAAAAGGCCAAAGCTGCCGGATTTTGCATCTTTAATAATGTGGCTGTCGCCGCCGAGCATTGGTTGGCCGCCCGTCCGAATGATCGGGTTTTAATTATAGATTGGGATGTACATCACGGGGACGGTACGCAGGCAATTTTTTATGAGGATGAGCGGGTTTTTTACTTTTCCACTCATCAGTACGGCCCGCCTGATTTGTATCCCGGTACAGGGGCATTTGACGAAACTGGCAAGGGTGCGGGGCAAGGTTATACCATGAATGTGCCGTTACCGGGCAAGGCCGGAGACAAGCTTTACTTAGAAGTATTTGAAACGCTTGTGCCGGAAGTAGTCGCCGAGTTTGAGCCGGATATAATTCTGGTTTCGGCGGGGCAAGATGGGCATTTTAACGATTTGGATAGCATTTATGTTTGGGATGAAGCGGGCGGAATGGGTCTAACAGCTCAATGCTATTACCGTTTGACCCAACTTGTCCGCGATTTGGCCGAAAAATATTGCGGCGGAAAATACCTTATGCTTTTGGAAGGTGGCTACAATTTACGTAATCTTTCAAATAGCGTTTTGAATATTGTAAGCGCAATGTTACAAATGCCGAAGCAGGTTACAGAAACGTTACCTTATAATTTCCCGACGGTTAATAATGGAGCAAACCACCTGATTAAAACTGTCCGCCAACATCACAGTAGTTAAAACCTTTTCCTGTTTTTGTATTAAAATATTAAATTGTATTTCGGTTATTATTAGCACGTAACTGTAAAATATTTTCTCGCAATTCTCGTGCGCTTTGCAACAACACTGGCAGATCTTCTGGCAATACTTCTCCCCCCATATCGGCCAACTCCAAAAGCGTTAGTATAGTAGTAACACTCTGGCTCATTTTGTGTAAGGTAGCGGCGGGAGTACCGGGCTTTTCGTAATATTGGCTGGCTTCACGTGACCAGGTTTCTATCAAACCATCTTGCAACACTGCAAGATTTTGCTCGATTCCAAAACTTTGCATTATTTTTGCCTTTCGTCTTACTGTTTTACCCATTTAATCATCTTAATGCTCCCATATCAATGGTTTAATTAAGAACTTTTCATTAAGTATATCTTAACAAGAGCAGTAAACAAGGTAATTTCTGCAACAAACACCTTATAATTCGCTTATATTCTTCGGCTAAACATTAACATAATTTATAACTCATAACTCGAAGTCACCCCTTGCACCTCTAACGCTTTGATTTGGTTTAATTCATAGCCCAGCGATTGCAAGATTTCGGCGGTATGTTCGCCCAAAAACGGAGGACGCATTCGCATTTCGGCGGGCGTAGCCGAAAGTTTCAGGGCCGAGCCGGGCATTCTAATCGTACCTTCGCGGGGATGCTCCATTGTCACCAGCATTTGCCGGGCGAGGGTGTGCGGGTCATTAAACAGGGCTTCCATATCATTTACCGGGCCGACGCATTGGTCTTCGTCCGAAAGTATTTCGAGCCATTCGGCAGTGGTTTTAGTGCGAAAGATTTCGTTCAGAATTTCGCGAATTTCCGGCCCGGTATCGTACTGACGGCTGATTAAATCTTCCCGTTCCAGCTTGCGGCAAAGCCCCACCCAAAATTTCTTCTCTAAAGCCCCTACCGTCAGATAATTGTCTTTGGTCGGGTAAACCGCATAGCAAGGGTAGCCACCCGTCAGACGGCCTTGACCACGCACGGGAGTCGGTTTCCCGGCCATCCAGAAAGCCGAAGCAAACCCTAGCCAGGCCGTTACTCCATCGCTCATCCCAATATCAAGATACTGGCCGCGCCCGGTGAGATGTCGGGCTTGCAAGGCTATGAGCATAGCGACTACTGCGTTTGTACCACCTACCAAATCGGCAATTTGTACCAGAGGCATAACTGGTGGCCCGCCCGCCTCGCCGGTACCGTCTAAAATTCCCGCAAAGCCGGTGTAATTCAAATCGTGTCCAGCCTTATCGCGGTATGGCCCGCTTTGCCCATAACCCGAAAGGGAACAAAAAATAAGGCGTGGGTTAATTTCGGCCAAAGTTTCGTAATCAAGCCCCAGTTCTTTCATTTTGCCGGGTCGGTTGCCTTCAAAAACAATGTCAGCCCGCTTGACCATTTCCTTAAAAATAGCTTTGCCTTCTTCCGCCTTCAAATTTAGTACAATACTGCGTTTATTGCGGTTAATGTTCATAAAATAGGCACTTTCATAAGTGTAAAGCGGGGCAGTATTGCGGCAATAATCGCCCTGACCGGGTGGCTCGATTTTAATCACGTCCGCTCCAAAATCGGCCAGCATCATCGAAGCAAAGCCTCCTGGCAACAACCGGGTTAAATCTAGCACTGTTATCCCTTGCAAAGCCTTCGCTTTCCCCTGTTCGTTTTCCATTCTAACCTCCCCTTTTCCTCAATATTTCACATAAAGACGCTAAAGTATCTTGTGCAAAGCTGCTAAGAGTTTAGGATATTTCAGCTAAAGATGCAAAGTTAAGAATTTTGGGCAATTCTTTAAAATTGGGGTCTAAAGCCTATTCCATTTTTGGCTCTTTGGCGGTAAAATAAGCTTATCTCACATTAAGTAATTTTTGGTTTAGATTGTGTTTAATATAAGCAAAAACTTAATTATTCTGTTCAAATTCTAATTGCACATTAGCTAGAGGAAACAGCAATGAACTCGACGGTTGTGCTGCCACTGTTGGCAAGCATAGTAAGCTTTTTGTTTGCCATTATGGTTTTTGACCAATTTTTACGACGGCGTAAAACTTATCAAGTTGTCTGGACAATTGGGCTTTTGCTTTTTATGCTGGCGGCTTTCGCCCAATATCTGGGGACGGTTTTTGGCTGGCGCGAGAACCTGAATTACTATCGCCTTTGGTACATTTGCGGGGCGATTGGCACAAGTGCTTTTCTGGGGATGGGTACAGTTTTCCTCATTACCCCGCGCAAAATCGCCCAAACTGTGCTGGCCGGGCTGATACTGGCTTTTGTGGTAGCGGCGACGCTGGTATTAACTGCCCCGGTGGACGTGCTGGCCCTGCCCGCCAATTCTCTGGAAGAAATCAAGGGAGCGGCTTATCCCGCCTACGTCCGGCTACTAACCCCATTTTTTAATATTTTTGGGGCGGGCTTTCTGGCTTTTGGCGCGGCTCAAAGCGCCTGGACTTTCTGGCGCAAACGTATCAAGCTTTACCGGGTCTGGAGCAATGCTTTTATTTTCGGCGGGGCTTTGACCGCTTCGGCGGCAGGAACGATTACCCGTTTTAACCTGAGCGGCTCGGATGCTTTTTCGTTGGCGACCTTGCTGGGCGTAACTCTGATTTTCGTGGGTTTTTTGATTAGCATTGAAGTTTTTGAAGAATTTCGCGTCCCTTTCACCAATATAATTTTGAAAGAACGTGAGATGCTCCCGGAAACAAACCCGGCTACTCCGGCGGGCGTAGGAGTTGCCTCCAAATAGAATCAATCGAAACTGATAGAACTTTTTGTAGTCTTTAGGTCTAAATATGGCAACCTTTGTAACTTTGTTTCGGGCAATCAACGTCGGCGGAAATAACCCGGTAAAAATGCCCGTTCTCAAAGAGATGCACGAGGCACTGGGATTTAAAAAGGTTTCAAGCTATTTGCAAACCGGAAACTTAGTATTTGAAAGTACGGAAACCGACCTAATCCAGCTTGCCAATCAAATCAAAAAAGAATTTGAAAAAACCTTTGGCTTTTCTACCGAAGTTCTGGTTCGCTCTGCCGCCGAATTAAAAGAGCTTTTTAAGAAAAATCCTTTTTTAGAGCGTCCCGAAAAAGAAACGAAATGGATAATCGTTATATTTTTATCCGCTTCCGCCGATGAGCAAGGAAAAGCGGCCCTTCTAAAGGCTCACGCTGGCCCGGAAGAAATTTTTATAGCTGACAAAGAACTGTACATTTATTACCCGGAGGGCATTGGACGCTCAAAATTGTCCAATACCTTCATTGAGAAAAACTTGAAAGTTTCAGGTACAGGCCGGAACTGGAATACTGTTACAAAATTGCTGGAAATGACCAAACAAGAAGTGACAGATTGCCCAACCCCAGACAAAGCTTGAAATCCCCTTAATCTTTTCCTATTTGGTCGCGCTGCCGTTGCAAACGCAGCGAAGGCGTGGCGTAAACGTGGCTGAAAAGGGCGGCGGGAGCAGGCACGGGCAGGGAATAAGCCAGTTCCACCTGCTCGGTTATTTCCCGGTCTACTTCGATTTGAATTTGCTGGTCGTGGGCCTCATCCAGCCAATTACGTTTCAGCAAAAATTGGCGGAAGCGTTTGAGCGGGTCGCGCTCTTGCCAGTAGCTCAATTCTTCGGCGGGCTGGTAACGGGTCGGGTCGTCGGCGGTGCTGTGGGCCGACATACGATAGGTGATAGCCTCGATTAGGGTTGGCCCGCCACCCATCCGCGCCCGGTTTACCGCTTCCTGCATTACGCTGTGCATCGCCAAAATATCGTTACCATCCACCCGGTGAGAAGGCAAACCAAAAGCCGGGCCGCGCTGGGCCAGAGTTGTCGCCGCACTTTGCTTGCTTCGCGGGACGCTAATTGACCAGCCATTATTGATTACGACGATAACCGCCGGAGCTTGATATACTCCGGCAAAATTCAGGCTCTCGTTAAAATCGCCTTCGCTGCTCGCCCCATCGCCTACCGCCACCACCGAAACGGCCCTGTCACCCCGAATACGAGCGGCCATCGCCAGCCCGACCGCATGCGGGGTTTGCGTCCCAATCACAATCGTAAAGGGCAAACAGCGGGTGCTTTCATCGAAAAGGGCGCGAGGTGGCGGATAGCCACGCACGAAATAAGCAATCGCGGCTGGCTTGACCCCTTTGAACAAATAGCCACCCATTTCGCGAGGTGATGCCGCCAACCAGTCCTGCGGCTCAAGGGCGGTTGCCAACCCGACAGCGCAAGCTTCCTGCCCCTGCGAAGGAATCCAGGTGGTCGCCTTCCCCTGCCTTTGCAAAGCCACCAATTTATTCGAGAAATTACGGGTCAGCCACATCGCCCGATACCATCTAAGCGATTGCTCCTGGTTTACCCCCTCTGGCAACGGCCCAACCACCTGCCCGTTATAATCCAGCACCTGAAAAGGTTGTTCCACAGCTTCCAACGTTAGCACTTGCACCCCTTCCGTAACGATTTCGCCCGATTTTGACTAGGGAAATTATACCATCTTATAACAAAATTTGGCTCAGGGATATAAAAACAATAAATTATCCCAGGAGGTGTTAGAATGAAAGCTCACAGATTCTGGAGGTAAGGCAATGGAATTGAGTGAGTCCCTAAAAAGCTTGTTTCGTGAAACGGCCAAGAGTCTCAAAGGTTCGTCCGGACGGGTCTTTATGGCCCGCACCGTTAAAGAACTTGGCACTGGCGGGCAACATCTAGCCGAAAGTGAATTAGGCTGGAACCGTAAAACCATTCGCAAAGGTACTCACGAACTACAAAGCGGTCTGGCTTGCCAGGAGGCTTTCAGCGCACGCGGGCGTAAAAAGGCCAGTTTGGGCTGGTTTATTAAGGATTGGTTTTTTTAAGCCTGAAAAGGGTAGGTAGGCTTGAGCAGTTATATTCAGAGTTGCAATCAGCTTACCAGCAGCACCTAAAATGGCTTGCTTAAATCGGCAGGAGTAACTTTACAGCTGTTATAATCCTGGACTACTAAGTTTTACATCCTTACACAACTTTCGGCATTTCATGCTCCTTTTTACTAATTTTTTTGTTTAGACAACCTAAATTTTAGCAGTTTTAGGAGTTTCTGGCCTCCACGACCCTTACTTTTTGGGTTGCCGGGTTTGCTTACTACATTGTTAAAGTGCAAAACTGAACCCAATATTCACTCTTTACCTAAACGCATCACAGATGATTAGATAAGGTTTAGGCGGTTTAGTCTCCGCTCACGCAAATAGGTGGAAAGTGGAATAGCAAGTAGCAGGAGTTGAAGAAAAAGACTAAAAACTCTGAACATTAATGTTATGCTAATATCGAGAAGTATTTACATTTGTGTAGTTGAAGGGTAATGTTGTATGTTTTTTAACACCTGGGCCGACCTATGGCGAATTGTAGTAGTGGGTGGGTTAGCCTACTTGTCTTTGGTGACTTTATTGCGAATTTCAGGTAAACGTACTCTTTCTAAGATGAATGCCTTTGATCTTGTCGTAACCGTATCACTTGGTTCAACTCTGGCAACCATCCTCCTCTCCAAAGATGTTTCATTGGCAGAAGGAGTGGTAGCTTTTTGTGTCCTGATTATATTGCAATATGCTGTGGCTTGGTTATCGGTGCGTTCAGTCACAGTTCGTCATTTAGTTAAATCAGAACCCAGTTTGCTATTCTACCGAGGAGAATACCTTGACCATAAGCTGAAAACCGAACGTATTACCAGGAACGAAGTTAATGCAGCTATTCGGGCGCAGGGCTTTGGGAAACTAGCCGAGGTAGAAGCGGTGGTGTTGGAGACCGATGGTAGTTTTTCAGTCATCACGAAATCTACCGATGACCCGAATTCGACCCTGAAAGGAGTTTCCAAACCAGCGTTTCTTTTTGATACTGAACACTTTAAAACAAATCAGCCTTGATTTACTCCAAGAATGAACTTTTGGAGGCATCTTCTATGCTGCGCGGTCTAGGTAGATCAGCTTTACCAGTAGGCCAACCTTCTCGCTGCCGGGAACGGTTGCCATCTGTTCCCTCTGTCTGATTGTGAAATAGAATCTGACTGGTTGGAAAGGGCATATCGATTCCATTCTCATTCAAAATCTTTTTTATAACACTAAGTACCTGGTCTTGAAGTTCCAGCGCATCTTTCCGACGAGGTGGCTCGACCCACCATCGTACCCGCAGATTTACGCTAAAGTCGGCCAGTGCTACAACCAGCACATCTGGAGCAGGGTCGGTTAAAACTCCTTTTATATCTCGGATTGCTTCCAGAATTAAGGTTTTAGTTTGATCAATATCGTCGCCATAACCAATTCCTACATCATATTCAAGGCGACGTTTTTCAAAAGCAGTATTTACTGTAACGGCGTTGGTAAACAAATTCCCGTTAGGTATCACAATTCGTCGCCCATCGTAAGTTTTAATAATGGTAGCCCTGGTTTGAATATCCTCGACTGTACCCTCGAAGTTGTTAAAAACAATTTGATCACCCAGCTTAAAAGGTTCGGTCAGGAGTAACAAAATACCGGCCAGGAAGTTCTGCAAAATATCTCGAAAAGCAAAACCAATAGCTACGCTACTAATACCAAGTAGTTGAATTAAATCACCCGGCTTGAAAGAAGGGAAAATGATAATAAGGGATAGCAACAACCCAGTAATGATTATTCCCCCTTGCGCCAAGCGGCTTAACACCAGTCCCAAATTTTTAGCCCGACGACGTTGCTCGGTCAGACGCGCAACTATCATTTTGATAACTTTGCCAACGAAATAAAAAATGATAAAAACTATAAGTGCCAGGATAAGCTGCGGCAATCGTGCAATCGTTTCATTACCCATATTACTCAGTGTCTTCCATGCCTGCGAAAAGTCCATTCTACAAGAAATCCTTTCTAAAGATTTTGTTCTAAACTCTGGGATACCACATTATTCAAGATAGCCTGGTATCGGCTAGTTACCTTCTCACGGTCTGTTTCCTCAGTTAAGTTTTTGTTACCGGCCCGTTCGATCAGAGAAGCCTCCTTTACCAGAGCGGTCTGTAGTTCTTGATCGGAGGTTTGTTTAACAAGCTGGCAAATTAACTCTAAGAGTCGTGTAACGACTCTGGCCTGGAAGCTGGCCGCTTCTCTAAGCTGATCAAATGCCAGCTCAACCAGTTCTGCTTTAGTTAGAGGCTGGACGATTATTCGTAGTTTCTTGCCATCCTGATAACGGTACGCGGAAGGCATAGAGCGTTCTCCTATATGGCTTATGCCTGCTCCAAGTCGGTCAATACAGTTAATGGCGGTGAACGGATCATTGATACTGGGCGAAAGCGCACGCAGAGCTACTTCTACGAGCTGGTTGATGGCAAATTCGACATCTTGAGTAGTCGAGCGGAACGAGCCTGTAATAAAAGCTTTGTCAAGTTGACTGCTCAACTCGTCAGTTACCTTTTCACCCGGCCAGACTTGTAGTATTTCCATACCTTTGATAATAAACTCGCCGGGTCGGTGAAGCACCCGACAAATAAGGTCATGTTGGTTAGCCAATCCCATTAACTTTTCAGTATCAAGTGCCTGTAAATAGCCTTCATCTGGGGCTTTTACCGTCCGGCTATACTTCTCAAAATCGGCTGGTAAAAGTTCGGCTTCCGCTTTCTCACGCTTTTCGTCTGGCGGTGGGTGGCCCAATTTTTCTGGAAAAAGATAGTCAATAGTATGATGTAGCTCCTTAGAAACCGTATCAACCACATCTTCAGCCTGAATCAAAGTGGCAACGTGATTGACAAAATAGATCAACACTCCCAAACTGGCAGTTGCCAGTAGTACCCCGAAAGTAACCGCAATATGCGGTACAAAAGAATTTTCCTGACTGCCATTTACCGTGCGTAAGACCAGCAGGCAATACAAAAAAGTGGCAATAAACGTCCCCAGTACCACCTGATTGCCTCGGTCACGCATAAAATTGCGAAGAAGGCGAGGGCCAAACTGATTGGAGGCCAAACTAAGAGCCGCGATGGTAATGGAGAAGGTTACACCGGCTACCGTAATGACTGACCCGGCTACCGTCGAAAGCAAAGAACGGGCACCTTCTGGTCCTCTGTTGTAGCCGAAGATATAGTTTAACTCATTAGTAAGCGATTGATCGAGTGTTACGAACACGAACGAAAGAATTGCGGCGGCCACAGTCATTAAAGTTGGGATAAACCAGAAGCTGCCATTGACACTATCCCAGAGATTACGAAGTCTTGTACTCATCGGTATATGGTTTGTTCCTTTATGGCTTGTTTATTTATCTATTACCAACTAATCGTTATCCTTCTTCTTTCGCGAAAACTTTACAAAGTAGTCCCTGTAAAAAAGGGAAATTCCGCTTATGAATAGGATTTAGGTTTGATCAACTAACCAAATCCTGGGTATCCGTTCACGGGGTAGCGAAAAGGACAGGAGCAGGGGTCTTGAACCAGTGAGCTTCTAAACACTCGGTGAGATAGTTTAAGAAGTTTTGCCCTTGCTTTTGAGCCATCGCGCCTACCGAGAGCACTCGCTCGACAAATCGCTCACCCAATCGCTCTGACTACCAAAACTCTTCTTGCGCCAGATGACGGCACACCGCAAGGCTTGATTAAACTAAGCGAGCCAGTCACCTGACCACCTTGTGGCCTGAAAGACTTTTCTTTAGCTTTCTTGGGAGGGCGTTTGAAAGGCGGGTCACTCGATGGCGGCTTGCTACTATTTTGAGAATTCTGCGCGAACTGACCCTGAAGCTCTTGATTTTGAGTAACAAGGGTTTCAAGCAGTTTTTGAAGGCCAGCAATGTACTCCTGAACCTCAACAGGTAAGGCTTGGAGTATTTCAATTTGAATTTGAGGCACTTCAAGTTTCTTCATGGCTTTATTTTACAATATTTGGTGCTTTAATACACCCTGTGAACGGATACTATCATAGAATAGAGGGCGGTGAGATCAAGTTGGGCCATCAGGTCTACCACGAAGACGGCCAGATGATTGTTAGGCAAATAATATCCCAAACGTATGGTGCTATTTAGGGTCGCAACGTGATCAACAGTTCTAAATTTTTTACTCATCAGGATAAGTCTTCTGTTCGTAACACGGTTCAATTCCTTCTACGTTTGGGACAAGCCAGATTTGAAGAAAATGCACCAACTCGCTTTTGGAATGGTTATATTCACTGTGAGTAACGCCCCGCCCGGCACTCATGCGCTGCACCTCACCCGGCACAATTACCGAACCGTTGCCCAGACTGTCCTTATGTTCGAGACCACCTTCCAGTACATAACTGATTATTTCCATATCTTTATGGGGATGGGTCGGAAACCCCTGCCCTGGTTTAACCCGGTCTTCATTTATCACGAGTAAATCGCTATAACCCAGATATTTTGGATCGTAATAACGGGCAAAAGAGAAAGTGTGATAGGTATTAAGCCAGCCATAGTTGTAATGCCCGCGTTCTTTAGCCTTACGAAGAGTAATCATGCTCTTTATAGACCTCCCTTGCTTTCAAATTAGTTGCATACTGTCCAATGTAAGTGTAAATGATTTTCTTGGACACCAAAATTTGTTGAAACTGATCATTAAGCGACCTGTTCTAGGACGAAGGCAAAATATTATTGTTGAAGTGAAAAACATTGTAAGGATCATAGCGGTTCTTTAAGGCAACTAACCGCCGATAGTTGTTGGGTGTAAAAGCGACGCGGGTGCGCTCAGGGCCAATATCGTTGAAGGCCAGAGCGTTAAAAAGTACACTCACACTGGCATCGGAGGGAACTGCCTGCATCATTTTTGTGATTGATTGCCGTCCCACCTCCAGTAGCTTGGCGACAGGAGCCGCCGCCCTGTATTCCGATAGGCAAATGATGTTGGCGGGCGAACCGAACTGCCGTAACGACATCGGCGGTGGTAGCTGGC
>JBBQGP010000025.1:0-39252 GCA_038323095.1 Chloroflexia bacterium
GGTAATTAGTCGCAATCCCCTTACGGGGTGTAGAGTCTTTCTGAGACTGTCTTATCTGTATTTCCCAGCCTTGCGCTTGGATTGTCGCAATCCCCTTACGGGGTGATGAGTCTTTCTGAGCCTGTAAAAAAAGGGAGCTTGACCCAATCCGACTTAGGTCGCAATCCCCTTACGGGGTGATGAGTCTTTCTGAGACAATTGGCTTCATAGTGCAGGTGTTAGCTGGTCAGGTCGCAATCCCCTTACGGGGTGATGAGTCTTTCTGAGTTACCAATGTAGACGCGAATAACTTGAAAACCCTGAAGTCGCAATCCCCTTACGGGGTGATGAGTCTTTCTGAGCCGTTACTACTACCGCTAGTGCTACTGTACCCGTTAAGTCGCAATCCCCTTACGGGGTGATGAGTCTTTCTGAGCGCATAGCAGATGAGAAGGCTGCGCGGAATCCGGGTGTCGCAATCCCCTTACGGGGTGATGAGTCTTTCTGAGAGTACCACATTTTTAGCCTATTGTCAAGCCCTAAAAAAGGCCATTTTTCCAACTCGAAAAATATTTTGCTTTTCTTAACGCAGTTGTAACTTCGCCGTAACCTCAGAGCCTGTTTTTGGCAATTTTGCCCCTTTGGTTTATATCCGCAGACGGGTACTGAAAAATTCCCTGAAATTTGATTGCCCGGAAACAGGATTTCCGGGCAACTGTAAAAATTCTGGCAGGAGCAAAACCGTTTTGGAAGATAGCAGCTATCAGGACAAAATCCAGGTCGTACCCGAATTTACCCCTAAAGACCGCTCACCATCACGTTATCCATACGGAAAGTAGGGGAAGCGGTGCTGCCATAGAACTCTAAATCGTTCCCAATTTGGCTAATATTGCCAAGCATTTTCTTCATATCGGCACTGATGTTAATTTCCGAAACGGGATAAGCCAGCTTGCCGTTTTCAATCCACATCCCCACCGCGCCTCGTGAAAAATCGCCCGTGGTAATATTTTCGCCAAAGCCAATCATTTCGGTCAAATATAGGCCCTGCTCCACTCCGGCAATCATTTCGTCGGGTGAAGCCGTTCCCGGCAACAAATAATAATTGCTGGTGCCGTCGTTATTCCCGGTAGTGCGTCGCTTCATTTTGCGGGCGGTATAAGTGCCGAACAAAAATTGGTTAAAGACCCCGTTGGCGAAAATATCGTTGCGGCGCGAGTAAACACCCTCGCTATCAAAGGGGCGACTACCGGGCAAACCGGGCCGAAGCGGGTCATCCACAATCGTAACTCCCGGTGCGGCGATTTGCTGGCCCTCGCAATCCTTTAAGAAGGTCATACCGCGCCAGAGTGCGCCACCGTTAATCGCCCGCGAAAGAATACCCAAAAACTCGGAAGCGGTTTCCTGATCCCAGATAACCGGGACATTTTGGGTTTTCATCTTACGCGCTCCGAGCTTCCGCAAAGTACGCTCTGCCGCCTTTTTGCCGATTTCTTCGGGCTTTTCCAGCTTGTTAAAGTAATGCTTGGAACTGTACCAGCCATCGGTTTGCTTCTTGCCGTCTTTATCATCGGCTACGGCTGACATAGAAAGATAGCAGGAGCTACCGCGATAGCCGCCCGCAAACCCCAAACTATTGACCAGCACCACCGAGTAAATGGTCGAGCCAAAGCTTGAGCCGTTGGTGTTGGTAATGCGCGGGTCGTAGGACAGGGCCGCTTCTTCCGCCGCTTTCGCCAGATTAATCTTGATTTCTGGCGGTAAATCGCCCACCATCGGATCCCAGGTATCCAAATTTTCCGGGTAATCTTTCGCCAAATCTTCCGGGTCTGGCAAACCGCTTTCCGGGTCGGGGTCTACAATGCTACTGCGGTCAAGCGCGTCTTCTACCAACCGTTCCAGAGCCGAGCGGCGAAAATCCGAGCTGAACATTACTGCGCCGCGCTTTTCCTTGTAAACCCGCAAGGTCAGCGAATGTGGTTCATTTTCGCTAATCTTCTCTATATCGCCTTTGCGAACTGTGGTCGAAAAATTGCGGCTGCTGGTAATCCGAACGTCTACTTCGTCCGCCCCTTTTTGACGAGCCAGCTTCACAATATCTTCGGCCAGATTCAAATCGTCTTCGTTCATCATAACTTTTTCCCATTCTACAGGTTGTCGGTTTTTAATTGTTTTTACTGACAAACCAATAACCGACAACTACTAGGCTGCTGTACCGCCGATAGTGATGCTACTGACCAATACGCTAGGCATACCCTGACCTACCGGGACGGATTGGCCGTTCTTGCCGCAAGTCCACGTCCCTTTTGCCAGTTCAAAGTCGTTGGCAACTTTGGTAATGTTCGATAGCACTTCCGGGCCGTTGCCGATAAGGTTAGCGTTTTTGACCGGGGAAGTAATTTTGCCGTTCTCAATCAGGTAAGCTTCGGTCAGACCAAAGGTGAAATCGCCGTTGTGAATATTTACCTGACCGCCGCTATAATTTACGCAATACAGGCCCTTGTCCACCGAAGACACCAATTCGTTCAGCGTGCTTTCCCCCGCCAGCATATAAGTATTGGTCATACGCGGCATAGGCGAATGGCGGAAGCTTTGCCGCCGTCCGTTCCCGGTCAATTTATTGTCGTAGTGCTTGCTGCTGATGCGGTCTTGCATATAACCCGCCAGTAGTCCGCCTTCGATTAAAACGTTATAGTTGGGCAAATTGCCTTCATCGTCCACGTTTAGCGAACCGCGAGAATGGGCAATTGTGCCATCGTCTACCACAGTACAAAGCGGGCTGGCGACCTTCTGACCTACCCGGTCACTATAATTGCTCAACTTTTTGCGGTTAAAATCGGCTTCCAGCCCATGCCCGACGGCTTCGTGCAAAAGTACCGCGCTGCTTCCCGCCGCCAGCACAACCGGGAACATTCCGGCGGGCGCGTCTACCGCGTCAATTGCCTGTACCGCAATACGGGCCGCTTCCTTGCCAATATCTTCCGGCGTTTCCTTCAAAAAGAGTTCCAGACCGTAGCGACCTGCGCCACTGTCGTAACCCTGCCCCGATTTGCCATCGCGCAAAGCGACCACAAAAGCCCGCAGTTCGACCATTGGCTGAATATCGCCGATTAGCCGCCCATCGCTGGCCGCAATCATAATTTGCTTGTACTCTTCCGAAAAAGAAGCAATTACTTTTTGAACCAAAGGACTGTAAGCCCGCGCCGCCCGGTCTACCCGCCGGATTAGTTCCAGTTTTTCGAGAGCCTTTACATCAATCGAAGGGGTGGCAATCGGGTAATAATCTGCCGCATTCAAAATGGTAGCGTCTACTGGCTCACCGGGTTTACCACCTTTGGCAATTTGGGCGGCGGTATTGGCGGCATGGCGCATACTTTCCACGCTAAAGTCTTCACTGTAAGCGTAGCCGAAACTGTCTCCGGCGACTACCCGCACGCCTACGCCCTGGGTAATCCCGCCGGTGCTTTCCTTGACGCTGCCTTCCTCGACCCGCATCGAACTGCTAACCCGATGCTCGAAGTAAAGCTCGGCGAAATCTCCGCCCCGGCTAAGAGCTACTGCCAGAACGTCGTTCATAACTTTGGTATCTATGTTAAATTCGCTTTGGAAAAAGCCCAAAGCCTTGCTATGTTCGCTCATATTCAAACTGCTTTCTTTATTAGAGGCTAAATAAGAATAACAAATCAGTTAGTCTTTATGTAGGAGGGATTTCCAATCCCGATTTTACCTTAACCGTCAATATCGGGATTGGAAATCCCTCCTGCAAGTGAACTGTTAAATTTTTGGAAATTAGCGGCCATCTACCCGGCGGAACGACCAGCGTTTGCGGGCGACTTCCTCGGTTTCTTTGTCTTTGTCTTTATCGCTTTCTTTTGGCGGCGTTGGCACTTTTGGTTGAGCTTTGGCGGTAGCGGCAGCTTGCATTTGGGCTTTTTCTTCTCTGCCAGTAGTGGCCCAAACGTACAAAATCCGTTGCAAGGCCGTCAGGTTCGTGCCAACCGAAAGCACCCAGAGCAGCACAATCAGGGATATGTCGCCAAAAACGGGCTGTAGCAGGCAGGCCAATGCGGTTAGGCCGACCCGTTCCGGGCGAGGCAGCAGCCCTACACCCTTCATGGGAATATCCAGCCCTTCGGAGCGGGCCTTGACGTAGCTGACCATGAGTGAGCCGGTGATGGCGGCATAGGTCAGGATAGAGCCGCCCATTTTTTCGCCGGTTTCGCCAATCACGCCCCGAAAGTAAAGCAAAAGGCCCAGCAGTACCACAATTTCGCTGTAGCGGTCAAAAGTGCTATCCAGGAACGCCCCAAACTTGCTGCTTTTGCCGGTAGCGCGGGCCACCGCCCCATCCAGCATATCGAACAGGCCCGCAAAGAGAATCAGAAAGCCGCCCCATAAGAACCAGCCCTGCCCCAGGACATAGGCTACCGGGAAATTGAGCAAAAAGCCAATAATTGTAATTGCATTTGGGCCTAAGCCGCTCTTGGCGACAAAGTGGCCTACATGCCTGGCTACCCCTCGCGCCCAATCTTCTATCAGGTTTGATAACATTCAGTTTTCCCTTTACCTGTAATTGTCCCACCGCCGGAGCGAAGTCCCGCTTTCGGCTGCCACTTTATCATTTTGTTTGGCCTGACGACGCGCTCCCCGCCGCAGAAGCCAGCCCAACCCATAAGTTCGCCGTCGCCCTCGCGCCCGTCGCATTTGTTTTAGCCGTAGTTTGGCCCGCCGCCGATTTTCGGCTCTTTCGTAAAATTCCAGCACTTTCAAGCTAACTTTTTGCCAGCTATATTCTGCCGCTTTTTCCCGGCCCGCCGCGCCCATTCGTTGCCGCAAATTCTCGTCGGCCAACACGTGAATCAAAGACATTGCCAGAGCTTCACTATTTTTAGGCTCGACCAATACCCCCTGTTTTTTATGTTCCAGCACGCTGGCGTGGCCCGCTATATCGGTGGCGACTACTGGCAGGCCGCTTGCCATCGCTTCCAGCAGCACAATCCCGAAACTTTCGCCGCCAATGCTGGGGGCGCAATAAACCTGGCTGCTGCGGTGGTAGCGTGGTAATTCTTCATCCGAAATAAACCCGGCAAAAATCACATCCTGAATGTTGTTACGTTGCAAAAAGCGATTATAACCTTTTGTTTCGCCTTTGCCTACTATTATCAGGCGGCTGTTGGGAATTTCGCGTTTGACGTGAATAAAGGCTCGGAGCAAATATTTCAGGCCCTTACGCCTTTCGGTAAAGCGGCCCACAAAAAGAATATTGAGTTTGCCATCCTGATATTGGGGCAAAGGCTGTACATCCTGCTGGAAACGGTCAATATCAATGCCGTTGGGGATTATTTCGTATTTGCCCTTAAAATACTGGCTGATGAATTGTTCCGCCGGATGAGAAACCGCAATTCGGCCATCCAGCTTGCCCATAAAAATCCGCAAAATAGGCCGGGCATAATAATAAGCGACGTTTGATTGAGAAAAAGCGTGAAATGTCCCAATATTTAAGGATTTGGAATGGGCCAGCACCGTTAAGGGCAAGGCAGGCATAAGCGGTTCGTGCAAATGCACCACGTCGAACTGTTCCTGCCGCAAAATCGCCTTGACTTGCCCGGAAAGAGTAAGAGACAGGGTAATGCGGGCCACGCTGCCATTAGCCTTAATCGGCATTACATTACCGACGTGGTAGACGGGAATGCCCGGTACAACTTCATCCAAATCTTCGGCATCTTCATCGGAAGTTGGGGCGATGATTTTAACCTCGTGTCCTGCCGCCCGAAAGTTTTTGGCTAACCACAATATATGCTGGTTTACGCCCCCTTCGCGGGCGAAATCATAGGGAGACACCAGGCAAATCTTCATAAGTTAAATTGCTCCTTCACCGCCGGACATAATTGCAAACAAAATTTTACCCGTTTTTACGGCGGGTAAAAGTAGCCACCCCGCGCCGGATTTTGTCGGCGGGTAATACTACCAGACTGCGTAAGTTTTGTTTGCCTGCGCCCTGTAGCTGTTCCTTGATACTCAAATAGCGTCCGTGTGCGGTAGTTGTACGATTTTTGATAGCATTGAGCAAATCGGCGGTGTTATGACCTTCAAAAGTAGTATAAGCTGTTCCGATGTGGCGCGGGAAATGGGCATCGCTATTGCCAATTTCGGCCAAATGCCATTCGTTATCGTTTATCTCCTTGACCCGTTGCCGCCGGACGTACCCGGCAATGCTCGGATTCAAGACTTCGATACCGTCCACCGACAAATCCTTGCTAAAGAGTGAGCGCAACTTGCTTTCACCCACGCTCAAGGTCATATAGCTCAGGGGATGCGGTATAATGACGACTCCGCCTCGTTCGTGCGCCCAGTAAACGGTTTGTTCCAGCGATTGAAACATTTTGAACGGCTCTTCCACCCCATAAATCAAAATATGACCATGACGGCTGGTAATTTCCTGGGCCATAATAATTTCAAAACGATATTTGCGCTTGGCGGCCAAATCGCGGGCCGCCCATGCTCCGCGTATTTCGTCATGGTCGGTAATCGCGATTACGTCCAAATCGGTCTGATACTCGACGTGTTCCAGCACTTCTTCGACTGTTCCCATACCATCACTGGCAGTAGTATGCATATGTAAATCGGCTTTGCCGAATTTCTTCTTTTTTCGGGGAGCTTGCTCACGGGGAACGGGTGTTTCATAATGAATCTGAGTATGTTCTTCCGGCCCGGTCTGCTCTTGTTCTTCCAAAATCTACCTGCTTTCACCGCATTTTACTAAGGGTTTGAGCAAAGGAGTGAAGCGTTTGTCTTATAATCGTGCGCTTGTCACTCATAAGTTTAGTCTATTATACAATACCGCTTGAGTCACTTCAAGCTTGAACTGTTTGGCTTAATTGTAACAAAACTTGTAACGCCTTTTTTTTCCCCGGTATGATACAATTAGGCTAGAATATAGACTGGCAGAATAAAGAAACAATTATTATAACATTAAGAATTCGTGCAAAAGTATAAAGGAATAATCGTGTGACCAGGCTTATCGTTGTTGGCAAGACTGAGCCGATACATGCCCAGCTTATGGATTTGCTCAGGTCTGAGAATTATCAGCTTGAAATAGTCGAAACAGCCGAAGCCGTTCTGGAACTCATCAAAAAACGTGTTCCCGATTTAATTTTGGGTGAAAATAACCTCTCTTTAGTAAGTATATTCCGTAAAAATCCCTTAACTGCCACTATTCCACTAATTGTTATTTGCCAGCAAGCCCAACGTCACGAATGGCGGGAAGCTATTGAGGCCGGGGCGGATGATTTCCTGTTCGGCCCATTCGAGGCGGCAGAAGTGCAAGCCGCTGTTTTAGCCCAACTGGAAAAGCGGGCCAGACTTACAACCCATTATAATACTGAACTAAATGCGGCAGTTGATTTTAATAAAATTTTGCTGGATTACATGCCAGATTTACTGTTTCTGGTACGGCGCGACGGCCTGGTTTTGGATTGTCACGCTGGAAAATATGGGCCAGTACCCTTGCATCCGCCCACAGAGCTAATCGGTAAAAATATGACAGATATTTTAACGCCAGCTCAGGTTAAAGAGCGGTTCTATTATATTGAGCAGGCTTTGGAAAGTAGGCAGATACAAATTTATGACTATAATATCGAGTTCAACGACCAGCAGCTACGTTACGAGGAAAGCCGGGTAGTAGCAATTAGCCCGGAAGTAGTTTTAATTTTTATCCGCGATATTACCCGGCAAAAAGAAGCAGAATTGGCTTTGCGCGAAAGTGAAGAACGTTTTTACACTTTTATGGAACATAGCCCGGTAGTGGCCTGGATTAACGACGAAAATGCCAAAGCTATTTATGTAAACCGGGCCTACTGCAAATTAAACCAAACTACGCCAGAAGCAACTGTTGGCAAAAGCCTGGACGAGCTTTTCCCGCTCGATTTGGCCGAAATTTATCTGCAAAGCCATCGTGAGATTTTGGAAAGCGGCCAATCACAGGAGGTAGTCCAGCCTTTCCGCTATGCGGACAACCGTCTTGGCTCTGGCTTATATTACCGATTTTTGTTGACCGATGCCAAAGGGCGGCAAATGGTGGGCGGGCAAGGTTTGGATATTACTGCTTTGCTACAGGCCGAAGAAGCTTTGCGGCAAACCGAAGAAAAATTGCGGCAAGCTCAAAAACTGGAATCTATCGGGCGGCTGGCCGGAGGGGTCGCTCACGATTTTAATAATTTGCTGACCGCTATTTTGGGCTATACCGATTTATTGATAGCCATCGTCGATGAAACTTATTTGCCCGAACTGGAAGAAATCCGCAAAGCCGCCGAGCGTGCCGCCGAACTTACCCGGCAATTGCTGGCTTTTAGTCGCAAGCAAGTGCTTCAACCCAAAGTGCTGGATTTAAACCAGATAATTCTGAATGTGGAAAAACTGTTGCGCCGCTTGATTGGTGAAGATATAGATTTGCAAACTAAAATCAGCCTGAATTTGGGTAAGGTTATGGCTGACCCGGCTCAGTTTGAACAAATTATTATCAATCTGGCGGTAAACGCCCGTGACGCTATGCCGCAGGGCGGGAAAATAACTATCGAAACGGCTAATGTAACCATAGATGCGGCTCTGGTGGCCCGCCAACCACAGCTTAGTATGGGCGAATATGTGCGGGTAAGTGTACGTGATAACGGCGAGGGAATTGACCCAACCATTTTGCCCTTGATTTTTGAGCCGTTTTTTACTACCAAAGACCCCGGCAAGGGGACAGGTCTGGGCCTTTCCACGGTGTACGGGATTGTGCAGCAAAGCGGTGGGGCTATTTCAGTCGAGAGTCAGGTGGGGCTGGGAACAGTTTTTCACATTTATTTGCCCTTTTTAAGCCAAACGCAGCTTGAGCCGTCCCCGCTTTTGCCCGACCAATCTAAAAATCTGCGTGGTTCGGAAACTATTTTGCTGGTGGAGGATGAAGAAGCAGTAATGAGCCTGACCCGGCGGGTACTGGAAGAAAGCGGTTATACTTTGCTGACGGCCCGGAGCGGTTTAGAAGCCTTGCAGGTCGCCGAAAAAGCGGGCGGCAAAATAGATTTGGTGGTTAGTGATGTAGTAATGCCCCAGATGAACGGGCCGAAGTTAGCGGCGGAACTGCGTAACCGCTACCCCGGCTTGCGAATTTTGTTTATGTCAGGTTATACCGATACTTTTTTTGAAAATAAGGAGAGTTTCACGAGAAATACTGCTTTTATCCAGAAGCCTTTTGTTCCCGGCACTTTACGCCAGAGAATTCGTCAACTGCTGGATGCCTCCCCAGCTATTGCACCGTAAATTCAAGGGTGCGGTCAAGCCTGGTATTCAGGTGAAGCTCAACTTTGTACTTCCCGGTAGCAAATTTGCCGTTTTCAGGAGCTGGCAAAGTATTATCATAAACATCTAAATCAATAAAGGCGGTAAATTCTTTTTCCAATAGCGTTTTATTCTTCGCACCGTCCGCCGTATCTACTGCAATCCAGACTAATTTTACCTTCGCGCCGTTAATATCCCCGCTCAGTCGTAAAACGCAGTGAATTACCTTGTCGCTGGTGCTAAAGGCAGTAGTTTTATCAATCGCTTCGCCCTGATTATAGTTTTTTGATAAGTCAGCATTAGCAAATTTGGGGGTATTACCATCACAGGCCGTCAATATAAGGCTCAAACTTAGCAAAACAAGCGGCACTACCAGAAACTTTCTCCAAATCCAGACAGGCATTTTCTGCTGTTTCATCCTCCCGATAATTTTAGAATAAATCGTCCACTTTTTCTTGTTACTACTTTAATAGTTACCCTATTATAACATTTTTGCCCGCCACCAAATTCACTTACATTAGATTAAGACGCTGTAGAGGCTGAGAGTTGGATTTAGAATTGGTAGATTACTGGCAAACTTTGCCCGAAATTCATTTCAGGGCGATTGAACGACAAACAGTTCTTCCAAACTCAAAACTCAAAACTCAAAACTTTTTACAGCGTGGCCCAAATGTTGTATGATAAAGTCGGGGTGGTGATTAGATAAAACAAGAAAACGGGAAAGCGGCGAAAAGGAGCAGCAGAAGATGGGAACACTGGCAAACTTGCTGGAACTGGTGCGCGATACAAGCTATGAGCAAATTGAGGAAGAAGCCGGACGCGATGTAACAATTGCGCTGGCCGGAAATTCGCAAGAGAGCCGTGACCGACTGCACAAGGCTCTTTCCCGGCCAATGGAAAGCCTTTGGACGGCGAATCCTGTCCGACTAATCGAGATGGACGAGCATCCTACCGCCGAGGGGGAAACCGGCGGCTTGCTGCTTTACGCCTTGCAACAAAATAGCTCTATTCCTGCCGAGCGGCGCGAATGGTTGCAACAGGTGGCGGCTGCTCCCAAAGTGGCGGTGATTGTGGTAGTGCTGCCCCGCCCGGTTGACCAGCAAGCGGCTAAAGACCGTAATTTGGGAAAGCGGTTGCAGGCTTTGAATTCCTTGCGGCTGCGTTTGGTCGGCACTAACGAAATGGGAGCGCGGCAAGTGCCAACCGGGGTGGCGGCGGACGGAGCAACTTTTAATAATGCGACGGTGGAAACGCGCCCGACCTGGGAAGTGGAACTGGAAGAACTGGAAAGCAATTCTAATGGACAGCTAGAAGTGGTGCGCCTGAGCGATTTGTCCCTAACTTTTCTGGAACGCGAACTGCTGCCCTTGATTGTCCAAAAATTGACCGGGCGAGAATTGGCCCTTGCCAAACGCGCCCCGGTTTTCCGTAACGCCGTAGCCACCCATTTTATTAACAAAACGGCCCGTTCCAATGTCGAACTGGTGCTAATGGCAAATTTGACCAGTGGCTTACCTTTTGTCGGCAATCTTTTTAGCGGCGGAGCAGATTTTGTCTTGCTGACCAAGAACCAGTTTGAACTAAGTCACCGATTAGCCGGGATTTACGGGCAGCAGCGCAGCACTCAGGTGGAGCTTTACCTGGAACTGTTGCCAATCGTGGCCGGAGCGTTTTTGTGGCGCAGTCTTTCGCGCTTTATCAGCTCCAAATCCCCGCCGATTTTGGCCGCACTGCCCAAAGCAGTAATTGCTTTTATCGCGACGCTGGGTGTAGGCAAATTGAGCCAGCTATATTATGCCAACGGGCGGCGCGGGCCGGGAGAACTGGCGGCTTTCTCGCGGAATTTGTTTGAGCAATTAACCGGGCAGGGCCGGAGCAAAGCTAACGGTGATGTTTCGGACGAGCCACGCCGCCTGAAATCCAGTTAGGCGGATGCAAGAGCAAGCAGAACCACCGCCCGGCTTGTACGTGGGGATTGAGCAGTTTAATCGCCACGAGTTTTTCGAGTGCCACGAAACCCTCGAAGAAATTTGGTTAATCGAGCCGGGTGAAGTGCGCCGTTTGTATCAGGGTATTTTGCAGGTAGGGGTCGGGTTTTACCACACTATCAGGCGCAAGAATTATCGGGGCGCGGTTACTTTGCTGCAAGGCGGCATTAATTACCTGCGCCCTTTTGCACCCACCTGTTTCGGGGTAGACGTGGCGGGATTAATTGCCGGAGCAGAGCAAGCTTTGGCCCATATCCAGATGCTTGGGCCAGAGCGAATTACCGAATTCGATACCAGCTTTATTCCTCAAATTCAGGTCAGCAATTGACATCAGGAGAAATAAAAAGAACAAGGAGAGGGCGATGAATATTCCCACAATGCGGGTGGATGGTAAGGTAGCCTTGATTACCGGGGGTGGTAGCGGGATTGGTAAAGCCGCCGCCGAAGGTTTGGCTAGTTTTGGGGCAGATATTATTATTACCGAAATTACTCCAAAAATGGAACTCGGCCAGCAGGTCGCGACGGAAATTGCCGAGAAGTACGGGCGCAAGGTAATTGCTTTGCCGCTCGATTTGCCCGACCTTAAAAGTATTCAGGCTATGACAGATGCGGCAGTAGCCCAGATGGGCAAAATTGATGTACTGATTAATAATGCCGGAATTCAAATCGCCAAGCCCGCCCTTGAAGTAACCGAGGAAGATTGGGACAGGGTGCTGGATATAAATTTGAAAGGAGCTTTTTTCGTTTCACAAAGTGTCGCCAAAGAAATGATAAAGCAAAAATCCGGGCGCATTATCAATATGGCTTCCCAAAACGGCTTGATTGGCTATTTCAACCGGGCGGCCTATTGTTCGGCTAAAGCTGGGATGGTAAACCTGACGCGGGTGCTGGCAATCGAATGGGCTGAGTACGGGATTAACGTCAATGCGATTGGCCCGACTTTTATCCGCACGCCGCTCGGTGAGCAAACTTTCAAAAATCAGGCCGTTTACGATGATATTGTTTCGCGTATTCCCTTGCACCGTATCGGGGAGCCGGAAGAAATTATCGGGGCGGTGGTTTATCTAGCCAGCGATGCCGCCTCGCTCGTTACCGGCCATACCTTGATGGTAGATGGCGGCTGGACGGCCTGGTAGGAACAATTCGGAAGTCGGAAGTATAAAGTCGGAACTGAGAGCTTATCCTAATAAATGCCCCACCAAAAATGCTGTTATTGCAGGCGATTCTAAAGGTTAAGAATCGCCTGCAATAACAGCACAATTAGCAGTTTACTCCTGCCTTGTTACTTGATACTTCCTTCCGACTTAATACTTGCGACTTCCGAATTGCCTAAAGCGGTGGTTCGGCGAAAAGCGGGACGTATGCCAGGACAAAAGTTATGCCGGTATTACTATCCAGCAGGCTGGCAGATGGGGTAGGCGTAGGTGCGGGCGAAGGATAGACGGGAGCCAAGGGCGGCAAATTACCGGGTATGGCATCGGGGTCTTGTATAGAATAGTTTGCCGGATGTTCCGTCGAAACTCCCTCTTTGGCGGAGTTAAAAGCTTGACCAACTAACGGGCCAAGTGCCGAGACAATCCCGATAACGGCCAAAGCTATTAGCCCTAGCAACAAGGCATATTCGACCATTCCTTGACCCGATATAGAACGACGACTAGCTGAGGAACGAAATTTTATTTTCATAGCCTGACTCCAAAGTTCTCCTTATAACCCATCAAACGCAAGTTTATAAATACAATTTAACATGCACTTTGACTTCTGTCAATACAGGCTATACTCATTTTTTTAGTTTGAGCCTTTACCAGTAGGAAAATTAGTCTTTCTTTGCACTGCGACGCTCGGCTTTTTCGTCGGCGTTAAATTCTTGCTTGCGATAGCCGCGCATACTGTAGACCAGAATTGGCACGAGCAGGAAACCCAAAACCAGCAGGGCTAGTAATTTGGAGCGGGAATCCTGCGGGATAAGCAAGCCCACAATCCCAAAAGCAAGGGTAATTGCGTAAAAAAACAGTACGATTTGACGTTGGCTATAGCCCAATTCGAGCAAGCGATGATGAATGTGGCTGCGGTCTGCTCCCGTCGGGCGGCGGCGGTGCGAAATCCGCAGGAACAAAACCCAGGCGTAATCCAGAACGGGGAAGCCGATAACCAGCAAGGCCGCCGCCAGTTTTGCCCCGTCTATAATCGAAATTACCGCCAGCGCGTAGCCCAGAAACATCGCCCCGCAATCGCCCATAATAATTTTAGAGGGATGCCAGTTAAAGGGCAGAAACCCGACTATCGAAGCCGCCAGCGTCAGAGCCAGCAAACTGCTGGTAAACTGCAAAGGGTTGTCACGCTGGCTATACAAATTCTCGAAGAACAAAACCAGCGCACTAATCCCGACCACGCCCCCCGCCAATCCGTCCAGTCCGTCAATCCCGTTTACCGCGTTCATCATCCCGGCAATCCAGAACAGGGTAAAAAGCACCGAGAAAATCGGGCCAAAAGTTATATTCGTACCATTGAACGGATTGCGGATTTCGCTAATAAGGGTTGCGGCGGGCGAAGAATTCAGAAAATGAGGGAAGATAACGATAAGCCCGGCAATAATCTGGGCCAAGAATTTAGGCAAGGGCGAAAGATAAAACAAATCGTCGTAAAGCATGACACCCGTGATAAAGGTCGCGCCCAGCAAGGTCAGAATTATGCGCCACATATCGTCGGGTTGCCAAAAACCAGAGTCAAACAAATTGACCAGCAGGGTTGCGCCAATTGCCGTCGTAAACCCGGCAAACATTGCCACCCCGCCAATGCGCGGCAAAGGGGTTTTATGCACCCGGCGGGCCGAGGGCATATCGTACCATTTGCGGCTTTGGGCCAATCGAATTAAGCGGGGGTTAAGAAAAAAAGATACCAGAAAAGCAACCAGAGCGGCAGGTATAAGTATGTAGAAAAATTTAATATCGCTCAAAGTACCCCTTGATTAAAGCGTGCCAAACTGTCTATCACCTGCGTCGCCCAGGCCGGGAACGATATAGCCGATGTCGTTCAGATGGTCGTCCAGCGCAGCGATATATATTGGTACATCAGGATGGTGCTGGCGCAAGTTTTGGACACCTTCGGGCGCGGCAATCAGGCCCATGTATTTAATCGTTTTCGTTCCCCACTCTTTCAAAATGTCTACGGCGGCAATGGCCGAGCCACCTGTCGCCAGCATCGGGTCTAGCACAATACAAACGTCCGTCGCGCTATGACCGGGCAATTTATTATAGTAGGTGACGGGCTGCAAGGTATCGTGGTCGCGGTACAAGCCGATGTGCCAAACCTGGGCCGTCGGCATAATGTCGAGCATAGCCGCGACCATCCCCAACCCGCTCCGCAAAATTGGCACAAGCCCAACATTTTGCTCCAACTCCTGCCCGATTGCATCAACCAAAGGGGTTTTCACCGGGACATTGCGGGTAGATAAATTAGCGGTAGCTTCATAGGCTAACAGCGTGGTAATTTCGTGAACTACTTCCCGAAAGCGTTTCGGCTCGGTAGCGACATCGCGCAAAATCCGCAACTTATGTAAAATCAAGGGGTGCTTTGATACTACCACCCCTTCCAGATTGTTCTCATTCATTAGAAACACCTTTTGGTTGTCGGTGACAGAGTTGTTAGTTGTCGGTAAACTCCCAGCCTTAAAAGGCTGGGCTGATAACATGAAACCTGGGCTAAAGCCGCTACAGGTCAGGCCAGATTGAGCCAAACTCGTTTCAGCCCTTCAGGGCCTTTCCCTGTCGTTAGCCCGGACATTCCATGTCCGGGAGATTGCCCCTATTTACGTGTTCAACCGCTACTTTGCGTCTTCTCTAACAACTAACAACTAACAACTTCCCTAATCTATTCCCGGCAGGGGGAAGCGTTCGACGATGGCGGCGACACGGCGGCGGGCTTCGTCGTAAGTTTCGGCATTGCCAAGATTACGCAAGGTCAGGCCGATAATATGGGCGATTTCTTCCATTTCGGCTTCGGCAAAGCCCCGTGTCGTGGTCGCGGGCGAACCGACCCGAATACCACTGGTCACAAAAGGCTTGGCCGGGTCGTAGGGGATAGCGTTTTTGTTGACCGTAATATTTACTTCGTCCAGAGCTAATTGGGCTGCCTTGCCAGTTACGTTTACCGGGCGCAAATCTACCAGCATTAAATGGTTATCAGTACCACCGCTCACAATGCGTAAACCTTCTTCTTGCAGAGTTTTCGCTAATTTTCGGGCGTTAATGATAATACGTTGCTGGTAATCCTTGAAGCCGGGTTCGAGAGCTTCTTTGAAAGCGACTGCTTTGGCGGCAATAATGTGCATTAGCGGGCCGCCCTGCGTGCCGGGAAACACGTTTTTATCGAAAAGCTTGCCTAAGTCCGGGTCATTGGTCAAAATCAGGCCACCACGCGGGCCGCGCAAAGTCTTATGGGTAGTAGTGGTGACGGCGTGAGCATGAGGTATGGGACTGGGGTGCAATCCAGCGGCGACCAACCCGGCGATATGGGCCATATCTACCATTAAATACGCCCCAACGCTGTCGGCAATTTCCCGGAAGCGGGCAAAATCAATCACGCGGGAGTAGGCACTTGCTCCGGCGACAATAATTTTGGGCTGATGCTCCTGAGCCAGCCGCGCCACTTCGTCATAATCAATCAGCTCGGTTTCCTGATTGACGCTATAGGAAACAACGTTGTAAAGCTTGCCGCTAAAGTTCACCGGGTCGCCGTGAGTCAAATGCCCACCGTGTGCCAGTTTCATGCCGAGAATGGTATCTCCCGGTTTTAGCAAGGCGAAGTAAACCGCTTGATTGGCTTGCGCTCCGCTATGAGGCTGGACATTGGCGGCAGCCGCCCCAAAGATTTGTTTAGCCCGTGCAATCGCCAATTCTTCGACAATATCGACGTATTCGCAGCCGCCGTAATAGCGTTTGCCGGGATAGCCTTCAGCGTATTTATTGGTTAGAACTGTACCGGCAGCCTCCAGCACTGCCCGGCTAACGTAATTTTCACTGGCAATAAGCTCGATTTTCTCGCGCTGCCGCTTTTCTTCCTGCTTGATAGCCTGAAAAACTTCCGGGTCTACCGCCGCCAGCGACCCCATCCCCTTTTGGGCTTCATCCAGAATACTTTCGGTTGCTGTACGCACCATCATAAATATTGTACTTCCTTTCCGCTCGGCCCTGATGAACTATTAAAAATATTACTTTTTTACAATTTGTTGAACCTAGTATAGTGCTTTTGGGGCATAATGGCAAACGCTTTAAAACTCATATACTTCGCTAATATCGCTGGATAAGTCGGTATGTTATCATAAGGTAAGCTTTAAGCGGCTTAGGATAAGCGGGCAAGTACAGTGCCACAAAAGGAGAATTAACTTTGGAACTACCGAGAATGAGTACCGGGCCGGGTGGGATGTATATTCCCGAACCACAAGCAATTGTCCCGGCAGTAATTGAAAATACGCCGCGTGGCGAACGCAGCTACGATGTTTTTTCGCGTTTGCTCAAGGAGCGCATTATATTTTTGGGAACGGGCATTAACGACCAGGTAAGCAACGTTGTTATTGCTCAATTATTATTTTTGGAACACGAAGACCCTGAAAAAGACATTTTCCTTTATATCAATAGTCCTGGCGGTTCGGTGATGGCAGGGCTGGCGATTTATGATACAATGCAATTTATCCAGGCTCCTGTGGCGACGATGTGTATGGGAATGGCGGCTTCAATGGCAACCGTGTTGCTTTGTGCCGGAGCAAAAGGCAAACGTTATTCTTTGCCGAACAGCACCATTCATCAGCACCCGGCCTTAACAGGTGGCATGGAAGGTTATGCTCCTGACATCGAAATTCAGGCGCGTTTCTTAATTGAAAATAACAACCGGCTACGCAGAATTATGTCCAAGCATACGGGTCGTCCTTATGCGGACATCGCCCACGATTTTGACCGTGACCGCTTCATGACCGCGCAAGAAGCTAAGGATTATGGCTTTATTGACGAGGTTATTCTGAATCAGCCAGCTGCCGGTTTGTTATAGCAGTTATTAGTTGTTAGTTGTTAGAAAACTCAAAGCTAACAACTAACAGCTTGTAGCTAATAGCTAACAACTGGTGATATGCAAACAAAATATTTTAATCGAGAAATTAGCTGGCTCGAATTTAATTTACGAATTTTAGAAGAAGCAATGGACGAACGCCATCCTTTGCTGGAACGGGTCAAGTTTCTTTCAATTTTCAACTCGAATCAAGATGAGTTTTTCATGATTCGAGTATCGGGATTGAAAGAACAGGTAGAATCGGGTTTGCTTGGCCCTAGCGAGGATGGCCTGACCCCGGTGGAGCAATTAGCAATTATCCGAGAACGAGTGCAAGCTCAAACACTAATTGCCAATCGTTATTTAAAAGAAACTTTGATGGTGCGGCTGGCTCAAAACGGGATTTATCTTTATGATTATACTGATTTGAACGAAACGCAAAAACTCAAATTAAAAGAATATTTCGACCATCAAATTTTCCCGGTATTGACCCCATTGGCTTTTGACCCCGGCCATCCCTTCCCTCACATTTCCAATCTTAGCCTGAATTTAGCAGTAGTAATTCGTGACCCGCGCACTGGTGAACATTTTGCCCGTGTGAAAATACCGGGAATTTTGCCGCGCCTGGTGCCAGTGGAAGTGGGAGTAGAAGTAGGAAATAACGGTGAAGCAAGCGAGCCGGAAGAATCTCTTTTTTACAATCCGCCACGTGGCTTTGTCTGGGTGGAGCAGGTTATTGCGGCCAATCTGGAAACTTTGTTTGAAGGGGTGGAAATTGTCGAAAGTTATCCTTTTCGGGTAATCCGGGATGCTGATTTGGAAATCCGTGAAGATGAAGCGGGCGATTTGCTGCAAACTATTGAGCAAAGCTTGCAACGCCGCCGCTTTGGGTCGGTAGTTTATCTTTCGGTAGAAAACGCTATGCCAAATCACGTTAAATCGCTTTTAATTGCTAATCTTGAGATAGAAAATACGGATGTTTACCCTTCGGATGAGCCGATGGGCCTGAGTGATTTAATCCAACTTTACGATTTGGAAATGCCGCAACTTAAAGATGTGCCTTTCCGCCCAACAGCCCCGGCCTTGTTACGCAGCACTCCTAACATTTTTGGGGTTATTCGCCAGCAAGACATTTTGCTACACCATCCTTATGATGATTTTACGCCGGTGGTAGATTTTATCGAGGCGGCAGCGCGAGATAAAGATGTGCTGGCAATCAAGCAAACTATTTACCGGGTTGGGAGCAATTCGCCGATTGTAGAGGCTCTGGCGCGGGCCGCCACCAACGGTAAGCAGGTTTCGGCCTTAATCGAATTAAAAGCCCGCTTTGACGAAGAAAACAATATTGAGTGGGCCAGAGCTTTGGAAAAAGTCGGGGCGCACGTGGTCTATGGCTCGATTCAAACCAAAGTTCATTGTAAAGTCGCTTTAGTAGTGCGCCGCGAAAGCGACGGCATCCGGCGTTATGTCCATTTAGGGACGGGCAATTATAACACTAAAACGGCCCGGCTTTATACCGATTTGGGCCTGATGAGTTGCCGCCCGGAATTAGGGGCGGATGCGACGACTCTGTTTAATTCGCTGACGGGTTATGCCATTGCGCCTTCTTATCGAAAAATGCTGGTTTCACCCCACGCCTTACGCAAAGCTATTATAAGCAAAATCGAACGTGAGATAACGCAAGTTGAGGCGGGGGGCGAGGGCCGAATTATTTTCAAGATAAATTCGCTGGTAGATTTCAAAAGCATTGCGGCTTTGTACAAAGCTTCACAGGCCGGAGTTAAAATTGATTTGATTGTGCGCGGGCCATGCAGCCTGATACCGGGCGTGCCGGGCTTGAGCGAAAATATTCGGGTTATTAGTATTGTTGGGCGGTTTTTAGAGCATAGCCGGATTTATTATTTCAGAAATGGCAGCGAGGGCCATGAGGAAGTGTATCTGGGTAGTGCCGATTTGATGCAGCGCAATCTTGACCGGCGGGTGGAAACGCTTTTCCCGGTGGAAGACCCGAATTTGCGGCATCATATTGCCGAACGTATTTTGATTGCCTATTTGCAAGATAATACCCGCGCCCGGATACTGACTGCCGATGGTGCCTATGAACGAATTGTAGCGCAGGAAGGCCAGCCAGCTTTTGAAGCCCAGCAGTATTTTATGAGCCATCATTCAGATTTAGAAACGCGGGCTGGGCCAATACTCGAACCAGAGGAGGTTGAAGTTTAATGACAACGCGAGTTGGATTTATCGGAGTTGGAACGATGGGTCGGGGAATGGTCAAGAATTTGCTCAAGGCTAATTTCCCCGTGACTATTTTCGCCCGCCATCCTGAGAAAGTACAGGGTATTGTCGAGGCCGGGGCGATTTTGGTTACTTCGAGCAAGGCGGTAGCGGCGGTCAGCGAGGTAGTCATTACAATTGTTCCCAATTCGCCCGAAGTCGAGGAAGTGATTTTAGGGGCGGACGGGGTGTTGGAAGGGGCGCAACCCGGCCTAACCGTGATTGATATGAGTACGATTAACCCGGCCACCAGTCGTAAAATCGCGGCGGAATGTACCAAAAAACAAGTAGATTTTTTGGATGCCCCGGTTAGTGGCGGGATGTGGGGTGCGGACAACGGCACGCTTACGATTATGGTCGGCGGGGAGCAACCAGTATTTGAACGCTGCCGCCCAATTCTGGAGGCGATGGGTCGTAAGGAAGCTATTTTGCACATTGGCCCGGTTGGGTCGGGCGAAGTGGTAAAAATCGTCAATAATATGCTGGGGGCGGTTATCACGGCGGCCACGGCCCAGGCTTTCACGATGGGGACGAAAGCCGGGGTTGACCCGGAGCTTATCTTCAAGGTAGTAAACCAGAGTAGCGGGGCAAGCTGGCAACTGGCAAACGCTTTCCCGCGCAACGTTTTTACGGGCGCGTTCCAGCCGGGCTTTTTCGCCGAGCTAATGCATAAGGATGTCGGGTTGGCTCTGGAACTGGGCCAGGAAACCGGGGTAGAGGTGAGCATTGCCGAGGCCGCCTTGAAGCTATACTCCGCTGCTATAGAAGCCGGATTTGGCCGGGATGATTACACTGCCGTTATCCGGCCAATGGAGCAAGCCGCCGGGGTAGAAGTACGGGTGCAGGAGAAGCAAAACGAGGCAAAAAGCTAGACAAAACTTGAACATTACACTCAAACTACCCTTTTCCACAACTTGACTTACCGGGGTACAAAAGGTATAATGCTGTGCGTGTGACGAGCCATTGTCACACTTCTGACCGCGTAGCTCAGTTGGTAGAGCAACTGACTTTTAATCAGTGGGTCCCGGGTCCGAGTCCCGGCGCGGTCATTCCAAATTTCAACACTATGATTGTAAAGCCATAAACTTATTTTTTTCGGCCTATAATCTCCTTCTAATTTAGAACAAAAGGGGATGCAAGATGAAAAAAATACCCACTGATACTTTTTACTAAAGGCACTGGCCTTACCCCGTCTAGTCCTGGAACGTTAGGTAAATCAAACACAAACCTTATCCTTGTGGCAAAAAAGGATACGTCACAAGCAACGGTAATTTAACCCTGAGAGATTAAATAGGTAAAAGTAACTTATACTATTAAAGGGAATAAACCTCGTTCGACCAGAGTAGCACTTTTTTTCTATTTTTACTATAATTAACCAGGAGTTGCTTGTCATGCCTAACCCTCCATCTGAAGCTGAGGTAGAGTTAATTCTAACGGATGGTAAACTTTCTATTGGAGAAAATATCACCTGGAAAGAAGAAGCGTCACACTATAGGACTAGAGTTCCTATTTTAAATCCCTATAATATTAACCTTTCCTTTTTAGCTCAAAAAAACGTTAGAATACCAAACCTTTCAATGGTTGTACTTTACGATAACTTGTACAGAGTCAGGGGATTTGACCTTGCTCGACATTCAAATCCGGCAGGCTCGGTTTTTCATCCTAAAGTAATTCCGGGTAAGAAGTATGCTGGAAAACATAAGCACATTTGGACAGACTTTTATCAGGATCAATGTATCTATGAGCTAGATGATGTTCAAGATAAAGATTTTTTTGAAGCTATTTTTGAATTTCTAGCAGAATGCAATGTAACTTTTACAGGTAAAATTGACCCGCTGCCTAATTACCAGTTTACTTTAGGCTTAGGAAGTGAGGAAGATGATGATTAACCCTTGCGAAGTGGTCACGCAAAGTTACTTGGATTTGCTTAAAGAAAACTTTCAATGCCGCGTTCTTGAAGAGAATTTAATAGAAATAACTACCCCCTATCTTTACCCTGACAGGGATTACATTTCAGTTTATGTTGAGCAAACCCCTAGCGGGAAGTTTAAAGTTTCTGATTATGGGGAAGTCGTTACTAAACTTTCAACTTATGGATTCGGCTTAAGCCGAAAATCAAGGGCTAAAGATACTTTAGAGTTGATAGTGCGTTCTAGTGACGTTGTAAGGTTTAAAGATGGAAGTTTTTATGTAATAGGCACTTCTGAAACTCTAGGCTCACGTATTAGTGAATTATTTAACGTCATTCGTCAAGTTTCAGATCTAATTTACACCTTGCGGGGCTATTCATTACCCACATTTAAAGATGAAGTGGCGGATTTTTTAAGAGAAAAAACTTTAACTTCAAAGAAAATTATATTCTTAAAGGAGTGAGTGGCAAGGATTACAAACCTGACTTTTATATTAACAGTGATAAATCTATTGCCGTTCAAGCACTAAGTGCAAATAGCAAGTCTTATGCAGAAGTTTTACGAGATAGCACCTTTTATATATTTAATGATTTAAAACTTGCAGAACAAAAACTACAAACCGTTGCGATATTAGACGATGAAGAAACGAATTTATGGAGTGATGTAGATTTCACCTTGTTTAAGGCAAATAATTTTCCAGTGCTTTACTGGACTCAACAGGAAGAAATCGCAGAAACACTTAACCGTCTGTAAGCACAAAGAAAATCCAAATATCAAATAAAGCCAGGGGAGAGTTGTCGGCGGGGTTGGCTGGAAGGCAGCTTTTTTGCTTACCGCCCACTGTTAAATAGCCAGCTTTTGAGGGAGGAAAACGACTTGTCAGGGCGGATGGCGGGCGGGGCGGAGGCGGGGGGTAAGGGTATAGAAGCTAATATTAAAGTGCCGCGTCCCTCCCGTCCCGGCCTTACCAGAAGCTTGCCGCCTAGCAGTTCCAGACGTTCGCGCATACCGCGTATGCCGTAGTGACCTTCGACTTCGAGACGGGCCTGATTTTCGGCCAAAAGCGGGATACCCGTTCCATCATCGCCCACCGAAAGAAAAACAGTATTATCCTTGCAAAAAACGTTTAGCTCTACCTGCCGGGCCTGAGCGTGCTTGACTACGTTTAGAAGGGCTTCACGACCTACCCGCCATAGAGCATCCTGAATGGGCGCAGGAATGTCTTCTATGCCCGGCTCGAAACTGGATTGAAAGGTGAATTTCCCTTCTTTGGCGGTCAGCGCGGCCCATTCGCCCAAAGCCTGTGTCATCGGCTTGTCGGCAGCTTCAAGAGCCGAGCTACGAAGTTCGGCCAGCGATGTCCGCAAATCGGCCATGCTTTGCCGCACCAGTTCTTTGGTAGCGTTTAGCTCGGCGGCGGCCCGCGCCGGGTCAACGGCTTGCAAACGCTGCGAAGCTTCAATTTTTACCGCGACTAACACTAAAGCATGACCCAAAACGTCGTGCATCTCGCGGGCCATACGGTCACGCTCCCGGAAAACGGCCAATTCTTTTTCCTGAGAATGAGCTTCCTGAAGTTTGGCTTGAGTTTCTTTTAATTCCTGCACCAGTGCTTCACTTTTCTGACGCGAGTTTATCAAAGCTACAATGACGATTATGTTAAAAAAAGCAAAAATAATGCTAATACTAATTGAAATTAACCCCTCTACCCCAAGCCGGCTATTTTGGAGAAGTAAAACGAACATTTCCATTGCGGCTACCGGGATAGAAGCTCGCCAGGCCAAAAGCCCCATTGTATAACCCAGCAGCACAAAATACATACTAACAAAACTAACCGAATAAAAGTTCATCCAGAAAATTAGTAAAAAGCCAATTCCTATAAAAAGTACCCGGCGCGAAAGTTCGCTCTCCCCGCTAGTACGCTTCCAGATAGACCAGCGTTCGGCCTTGACCCAACCTCTACCCGGCACATAATTGAGATAGCGAAAAAAGCTTAAAAATAAAGCATAAACTCCAACCGGGATAAGATAAAAATAATCGGCATCGGTAGTATTAATTATTGCGACAGCTGTGCTAATTATCAGAGCGGCCCAGGTCATAGCCGTAAAATAAAGGCGGGCATTATGCACCACCGGGGCAGTTACGGCTTTTTTCTTTTGAGAATTGCTATCGTTTTCGAGCATTGCCACTACCTTTGTCTATTAGTAATTAGCTTCGAGATTAAGTAATACCTATTATAACATTTACAGCTACAAGAGCCAAAGGCGCAACCCCCTCATTCGGGTTGCGCCCTTTGCTGAGGCTAATTCCATTTGAAAAAGCGGACGGCAAGTATAATCGCAACCAGAAAGTAAACCAGAACGCCCAGCAAACTAACCATAAAAGGCAAATTCGTAAGGGCAGTGCTGCCAGTAGCATAACTACTGAGCAAAGGAGCGCGAATTAAATCGCCCATCATTGCACTGGGCAAGTATTTACCCACCACCTGAATTCCTTGGGGCAATTGGTCGAGCGGAATAAAAAGGCCGCCCAAAAACAAAAGTGGAAAGTAAATTACCTGGGTAAGAATTTGGACGGTTTCGGGCTTGCTCACCAATGCGGCCAGCATTTGACCGATAGCCATGCAAACAATCGCAGTGACAATTATTACCGGCACAACTTCAAGTAAGCCAATTGTATCAAAGCTGGCCTGAAAAACGACAATGCTCAGGCCAATCAGGATAAAAGCTTGCAGCACCATAATAAAAGCCTGGACAATTATCCGGCTAAGAAGCATTTGCCAGATTGGAAGTGGGGTAGTTTGCAGACGGCGCAAAATACCACGTTCCCGCCAAACTGCCATTGCGGAAGCGTTACCGATAATACCATTGCTCATCAGGCTCATAACCACCAGGCCGGGAACCATAAAGCTGATTATTTTGGCCGAAGCCGGGTTAGTTGGGTCAACGTTCTTTCCCCCATAAATTGCCCCAAACAGCAGCATATAACCAATCGGGAAAAGAATAACCCAGAACAAAGCCGAACGATTACGAGTATACATTATAAAGTTATTCCAGCTTAATAAAACAAAGCGACGCAGATTGAGCGAACCGCGCGTTGCAGACTGCGAATTGCCAGCTATAGCCTGTAGTTCGGTAGCCATTTTTATCCCTTTCTTACTTCCCTGAGTAATAAACCCGACTTATCTAATTTTGCGCCCGGTCATAGCAATAAAAACATCCTCAAGGTCGGCCTGTTTCACTGTCAGGTCAGCTAAAAACTGGCGAGTTTCAACGGCCAATTGTTGCAAACCCAGCATGGTTTCCTGAGTATTGCTAGAAGTAACTTCCAGCTTATCACCTTCGTAGCGCAGCCCGCTAACTCCCGGCAAAGCCCGCACTTTGGCTTCATCCAGCCGGGCGGTCACAGTAATACGGCTATCGGCGTGCAAACTGTTAATCAAACCACCGGGCGTATCCAGAGCGATAATTTGCCCACGGTCAATAATACCAATGCGATGACAAAGTTCCTGGGCTTCTTCCATATAGTGCGAAGTCAAAACAATCGTCCGACCTTCGGCCCGCATCTGACGGATAATCTCCCAGACATTGCGGCGAGCCTGGGGGTCTAGCCCGGTGGTCGGCTCGTCCAGGATAACGATTGGCGGATTATTGGCGATTGCCAGAGCCAGAGCTACACGTTGCTGCTGCCCGCCCGAAAGCTCTTTAGCCTGAACGTTGGCTTTCTCATCCAGTTCAAAGCGGGCCAACAAACTTATAATCTCGGCCTTGCTCAAAAAGACTTTGTATAACCCGGCGTAAAGTCGAATTAGCTCCCACAGTTTCAAATTATCAAAAAAAGCGGTACTCTGTAAACTCAGGCCCAACATTCTTTTTACAATAGCGGTTTGGCTAACTACATCATAATTCATAACGCTAACTTTCCCGCTTCGAGGCTTTACCAAACCCTCGATAACCGAAAGCGTAGTGGTTTTGCCCGCCCCGTTTGGCCCAAGCAAACCAAAAATCTCACCTTGCTTCACTTCAAATGTTACGCCCCGTAACGCCTTCACCGGGCCGTAAGCCACTTCCAGGTTTTCGATTCGAATTATCGGCTCTCCTGACCCAATTTTTACCTTAACATCCTCTGATGCTGCTAACACGCTGCTCATGTTTTCCTCTTTCCAGATTTGTTTTTGACTGTAGCTCCCGGTGCTTGTCTCAACTGGTAGTAGTTTTGTCCAGTAACCAGGCAATATCCAGCAAGTAATACGGCTCTGCCAGGATAAACTTTTAGGGCTGGTCGTTCATCCGGCGCAATTCTTCTTGAATCATCCGTTGCTTTTCAGCCTCGGTTTGACCGGGAGCGAAAGCGTCAAAACCCTGAAAAGCCAGCCCAATCCCCCAGCCGAGCATAACCCAGGCCGGCCACCACCCACCATCAGATACAATGGCGATGCCCCAAAAGAAAATGCAAACTATTACGTAGCTCGCCAGAGTGCGGTAAAAGCCAATCTTTTTACGGACCTTACGGGCGGCTTCCTGATACATCCGGGTGTATTCAGGGTTTTCGTTCTGTGACTCCATCTACGCCTTCCTTTTCTATTTGTGGCTTACTTTTGTTCACAGCTATATCTTAGCAAGGTAAATCCTCAAAGCCCAGTAAAGGTTGTCATTAAACTACTGTGACAAATGTAATTTGGTTAATAAGATTTTTGTAATATGTTCGTAGAATATTGGTATCTACTAATTGGTTGCTTACTTTAAATGATTTAGAGTTATGTAAAGTCGAAACTCTTTTATTTCGACTTTCTTTAAATACCTTTTATTTTAAGAGTTTCTTTTGTGTCTATACTTCGTTCCCTTATAAAGATACTTCGTTCCCCTATAAAGATACTTCGTTCCCTTTTCATCGGGAAATTTTCCCCCTAGCCCAACTTATCGGGAAATTTTCCCTGTGGATAATTTGTGGATAACAAAAACAAGGGGGAAATTTTCCCCCCTGATTTCTAGCCTAAATTATTCTTCGATTGCTAATTCCGCGTTAAAGTTGGTGAGAGCTTCGGGTAGAAAAAAGTCAGGTGGCAGGGTAACAAGTTGGGTTTGGTGGTAGCGCGGGTTGGAACGGTGGATGAGGCCCTTTTCGGCCAGACCTTTTAGCCCGCGCCGGATAGATTTGGCAGTGAGGCCGCTCATTTGCTGGATTTGGCTATAGCTAAGGAAGTCTTTATCTTTGTGAAAGCCAAGAGTTTTACGGATAATGCACAAATAGACCCGTAGTTCGGCTTCACCGAGTGTTTTAGCTTGCTCCTCCAAGAAAAAGTTTGGTACTTGAGTGTAAGTATACATGCTCTATCTCCCTTTGAATTGTCCCGTTGTGCCTTAGTAACACTTTGGAAGTATAAAGGAAATTAGAACATTTGTCAAAATAATTGGCTTAAATCAGGCTGGATTTGGCCTTCGCCGATTTGCCATTGCCAACGCGAACGGGCGCGAATTATATTGGTGTTATCACGCTGGATTTGCTGCAAACGCTCAAAGCAATTGTTTTCCGGGCCGGGAAGGGGGCTAAACCAGGTATTCACCTTGAGCAAATCGCCGGCTTTGGCACTGGTTAGATATTCAATATCATAATGCAGAGGAACAGGGTTGCCCTGAGCATTATCAGGAGTTATGTCAAGCTGCTTAAAACTTTCCCAACCCGCGTTATCCAGAAGTTCGACGTAAGCAGCGTTATTCATGTGCTGCATGACATCCAAATCCGAAAAGCGTACCGCCGCAGTAGTGCTTATGGCCGGACGTTCGGGGTAGCCGGGCCAGGCCGCTTCTTCCTGGGGCGAGCGCGGCTCGGTATCCGTCCAAAAACGGTAATAATTAGCGGGTAAACGCTGGGGACGGCCTCGCCCATCCAGAAAAACCCATAAAGTTCTGGCCTTCACCAATGGCGCGGCGGCTTGCCCGACTGCTCCGGCAGGCCAAACGCTATAACCGCGCTGGGCCGTTACTTTGGTGAAGCCAAGCGGGTAGGTTTCGATTTCGAGGCTGGCGCGGGGCAAAATCGGCGCGTTGAATTCCAGCACCGTCCGGCGGGCCACCCAAACACCACCCTCGATAATTTCCACCTCGGAAGCGTCCAGCCCGGCAATATCCTGCAAATAGCGCAGCAAGGCCGCCGGGGTCACAAACCCGAATACATCTACTTCATCAAAACGAACATTATACTTTTGCCGAAACCGACGCTCCATCTACCGACCTTTCAAACTTTTCAACCCAACTTGCCTTTATTGTCGTTAGCAGCATAAAAAGGGCCACTCAGCAAGCGTAGCCCGTATTGCTGGGGGCGGGAGATAATTTCCGAACCGCCCAGAAAAAGAATACCGTTTGGGCGCAAACTTTGGGCCAGATTATAATACAAAGCTTGTTTGACCTCATTTGTGAAATAAATAATAACGTTGCGGCAAACAATCAAATCGTAGCGTCCGGCAAATGGGCCTTGCTGCAAATCGTGCGGGCGAAAATTTATCCAGTTATGGAGCTTTGCATCTACATAAAAACCGTCCTCGCGCTTTTGAAAATAGCGTTCCTGTAGTTCTATGGGCAATTTATTAAACAAATGCTCGGTATAAGGCCCACCTTTACGGGCGCGGGCCAAAGCTACTCGGTCAAGGTCGGTTGCCAGAATTTGATAAGGCTGATTGGGAAAATCGTTTTCCAAAATCATTGCCAGAGTATACGGCTCTTGCCCGATAGAACAGGCCGCGCTCCAAATCCGCAAAGTTTGCTCCTTGCGCTGGCTCACCAGACGGGGCAGCCAAACTTTCCGCAATTCCTCAAAAAGCTCATTATCGCGGTAAAATTCGGAAACGTTAATTGTAAAAAAGTCGCGGAACTCCTGCCGGGTAGCGGGATTATGTTCGAGCAAGCGAATAAGAGCTACCTGATTGGGGACTTTGAAATGAACCATTAGCGCACGTAAACGCCGTTGGGTTTGTTGCAACTTGTAGCCGGATAAATCCAGCCCGGTGAGTTCCAGCACTTTTTTGCACAGGAAATCGTATTCCAAATCGGGGGGTAGCTGGCTCATGGTCTTGCAAAGCGGTTAATTTGTTCGGCCAATTGCGGCAAAGGCACCGAAGCATCGGCATAGCCCGCGTCTAACACTTCTTTGGGCATCCCGTAGACCACACAGGTACTTTCATCCTCGATTAGCACCCTGCCGCCACTACGCTTGACCATGCCGCTTCCTATCAGTCCATCCCGACCCATCCCGGTCATAACCACCGCCAAGACCTTGCTACCATAAAGATTAACCGCCGAGAGCAAGCTAACATCCAGCGAAGGACGTACCCCGTTCAGCTTTGGCCCTTTATTCAAAGAAAGGCGATATTCGGCACTAAAACCAAGATGAAAATCGCCAGGAACAATATAAATATGGCTGCGCTGCAATAACGCCTGTTCGCTGGCTTCCTGCACTGGCATAAGGGCCACCTGAGCCAGCCGCTTGGCAAAATCAGCCGTCAGGTGGGCGGGCATATGCTGGACTACTACAAAAGCGGCGGAAACGTCCGGCTGTAGATTGGGTATGAGTTCATACAAAGCACGTGGCCCGCCGGTACTCGCCCCGATAACCACCAATCTATCAGGGCGACCCGCTTCTATATCCCGAAAACGGGGCGGCGTGGCAATGGTTCGCAAATGATTTGGGCCAAAACTATAACTGTTAAAAGCCCTTTGGCTAAAAGTCGCCGCCCGGATTTTACTAATTAGCTCAGTGCGAATTCCCTTTAGCCCGGTGTCAGCCTGGGGCTTGGCGATTACATCAAATGCGCCGCGTAGCAAGGCCGAAACCGAGATTGCGCTACCTTCTGCGGTGGTGCTACTGAGCATTATCACCGGGATAGAAAAATTGGCAACGATTTGCTCAAGGGCGGCCAGCCCGTCTTTGCGAGGCATAAAAACATCCATCAAAATCAAATCAGGAGCAGGCGCAAGCGTAGGCAAAAGGCGCATAGCTTCCTCTCCATCGGCGGCTTCGGCCACGACTTTAAGATTAGACTCGCTTTCCAGCATCTTTAACAAAGCTACCCGGAAAAAGGCCGAATCGTCTACTATCATTACCCGAATTGTATCGGTAGCTGCTTTACTCACTTTTGCCATAATTTATCCGAAGAATAGTTTCTAGTTTCTGGTTTACCACTAACCGCCTGGGGTTGAAACCCCAGTCTAAAGAGGCTGAAGTACGCTGAAGCGCACTAAAACTTCTCGTCTCTGCTTTCTATCTTTCTATCTTTCTAACTCACAATTTGCAACTCGCAGCTAACAACTCGCAACTTCTTTCTGACAACCGACAACCGACAACCCTTCAACCCTGCGGCTGACCTTGCGGTTTGGTTGCCAGCATTTTTTGGACGGCAGACAATACTTTATCGGCATCAAAAGGCTTCATGACAAATTCCATTGCTCCGGCCTTGAGCGCACTCATTACCATTGCCTGTTGCCCAACTGCCGTGACCATTGCTACTTTGGCACTGGGGTCAATCGCCTTTATCTCTTTAAGAGCTTCCACCCCATCCATTTCTGGCATAGTTATGTCAAGCAAAACAGCATCAGGGCGGTGTTCACGATACTTGGCGATGGCTTCCATACCATTTTGAGCCTGTATCACTCTATAACCGTTTTCTTCAAGCAAGCGTCCGCACAAGGCTCGCATAAACATTGCATCATCAACAATCAAAATAGTCGGCATACATTCCCCTACAATATATTTAATAATTATGCTTTTCACTACGAAAAAATCTAATAATCACGTTCCTCACCACCTACAGTGCGTATCCGCATTTTACCAGTATTCGGCCAAAAGAAAAGAGTGCGTCCGGCTTGCCCGCCCACATCGGCGGCAGTGGGGTAGTGACCGGCCTGGTAAAGCAGGGCCAGTATTCCCTGAATATTTCTCCGGCCAATATCCAGACGGCTCGGCAAAGGATTATTTTGGCTATTAAAAAGGCTTGAACCGCTCAGGACTGCCGCCCCGCCGCCCATCTTGAAAATCAGGCGTTCCCGGCTTGCCCCCAAAGCTTCCAGCTGCGTCACCAATTCCAACAAAGCCCGGTCTGCATATTTGGCCGGGACGTTATCCCCGTTCTGGCGAGAATAGGCAGGAGTGTTGGGCAGCAGAATATGGGCTAACCCACCAACCTTAACTTTGGGGTCATGGGCGCAAAGAGCCACACAACTACCCAGAGCGTAAGCCACCAGGATAATTTGTGGCTCCTTGCTGACGAATAATTCACCTAGCCCGACTGAAACGCTATCAGGAGATAATTCTCCATAAGGTTGTACTTCTTTTGTCATTTTTTGTATTGCTATTTCTGTCACCCGGTAAGCCGCTAGGTTAAAGATTCATCCAGCTTTTGCAAAGCCAGATTATCGAACATTACCAAAAACTGTCCGCGCAATTGATGGCCCTCGGTACTCATTGCCGTATCCAGCACCAAACTGGCATCACCGTAGCTACTTAAATCGGCAATTACCGTGTCAAGAATTGCACCAGTCATGTCATAAACTACGTAGGGCGGCATAGGATACATCTGGAGGGCGGCGGCTTTTTCCATATGCGACAAGAAATAAGAACTGACGACGTTACCAGCCTCAGCTAAGGCTGAAACCTGCAATTCGGTAAGCTGGCTATCGTAGCCGGGCAGTTTGCCCGATTCAAAGGGTACCAGCATTTCAGCCAAAGTAATCGCATCCTGGGTAGTAAAAAGTAACATCAGGTGACAGCTACCGCTTGGCCCGTTGCTGCTAAGAACGTAAATACCGACGGTAGGAGTTTGCTCGTCGGTTAGCCAAACCAGCAAATCGCTGACAGCGACCAACTCTACTTCCAAAGCCATCAGCTTAACTTCGCGATTGACCATTTTGCTAAGGGCCTGTACCGCTTTTTCTACCCCAGCCTTGATAAACACCGACAGGCGCGGTATGAAATCCGGCGAAGGGTCATATTTTTGCAACTCGGCCATGATTAAAACTCCTTGCTAGACTTGAATTATAACTGGGAAAGCGAGGCCCGCAACTGGCTCTGGTCGCCCCGCAAAGTGGCACGTAGCAGGCCCGGCACATCCACGATAAGTGCCACCCGCCCGTCACCTTCAATCATTGCCCCGGTTAGTCCCGGTATTTCACCAATATACCATCCCAGAGGTTTGATTACTACCTCTTGTTCCGCCAAAAAACTATCTACGACCAACCCAACCTCGAAGCGTTCATAACGCACTGCCACTACCGGGAACATTTTTGGTCGTTTATTCAATATTCGTTTTGCATCCTGAGTTTTTTCTTCAGGCCGGGTTTGCTCTTTATTGAGCGAACCAACCCCAAAATTGGAACTATCAGAAGGCGCAAGGCCCAAAGCCCGTTCCAGCGCAATTAGCGGCAGATATTTGCCACGTAAGCGCACCAAAGGTAAGCCCTCCGCCGTTTCGATTTCATCTGGCGAAATTCGCAAAGTTTCGGTTATGCTACTAAGCGGAATGGCATAGTGTGAGCCGCGAGCCGTAACCAGCAAAGCCTGAATAATCGCCAGGGTTAAGGGCAGGCGCATAATTAAGCGGCTGCCCTGCCCTTCCACCGTATCTACCGTGAGCGTACCGCCCACTCGGTTAATGTTAGTTCGGACAATATCCATACCCACGCCACGCCCCGAAACTTCGGTAATAGTGGTAGCCGTCGAAAAGCCGGGCAGGAAAATTAAATCTATAATTTCTTCAGGAGAAAGCCGGGCGGCAACTTCGGGCGTTACCAATTCTTTTTCGATAGCTTTCTGGCGTACTCTTTCGATAGACATGCCGCGCCCATCATCAGTAACTTCGATGAATACCGCCCCATCCCGGTAACTCGCGCTAAGTCGGATTGTACCAGCTCGCGGCTTTCCGGCGGCGTGACGTACCTCCGGCAATTCTATACCGTGGTCAAGGGCATTTCTCAAAAGGTGAATAAGCGGGTCGCTAATTTCCTCGATAATCGAGCGGTCAAGCTCGGTTTGTTCGCCTTCCAATATAAATTCGATTTCCTTGCCCATCTGCCGGGCCAAATCTCGCACCAACCGGGGCATACGGCGGAATAGCCTCTCAACCGGGGTCATCCGCGTTTTGAGCATGCCTTCTTGCAAATCGTCGGTTATGTGGCTGATATAATTCAAAGTTTCGTTTAGCTGAAGGGCCAGTTCCGGCTCATTGGCGTTTTGGTCTAGTTGCTCGGCTACGTGGCTCAGGCGCGTCCGATAAACCACCAGTTCGCCGATAAGGTTCATAATCTTATCAAGTTGGGAGACGTTTACCCGAATAGTTTTGCCTTCGGTCAGATTGGCGGTAGCCGCCGCCGTTGCTTTTACTTCGGATACGATTTGCTGGAAAGTAATAGTTTCTAGTTTCTGGTTTCTAGTTTCTAGTTCGTTGGGGGAAGTTTCTAGTTGCTGGTTGCTGACTGCTGGTTCGTTGGGTGAGGTTTTGGAACTTGAAACTTGAAACGGCTCTAATTCCCAGTGGGTGAATTCGGAGGCAGCTTTAAGAACGTTTTCTATTTCGGCAGAAGAATTAGCGGTAGCAATTACTATTTGGAGTTTTGTACCGACTTGCTCTTGCTCAATCTGGCTTATGGCTGGCTCGGATTTTATGATTTGGCCCACCGAAAGCAAAGAAAAGTAAAGCTGTAACATACGGGCTGCCGGGAGAAAAGCATCAGGGGCAAGCTGGGCCGAAATTTGATAGAAAGCATGATTGGTTTCGGCAGCGCGAACGGCCTCGATTTGCTCTTCTTCGGCTAAAGTTAATTGATTAGGTCGAGTAAAATGAATTTGGTCGGCAGAAACCTGTTCGCCTATAATTTGTTCGGGTAGTTCATTTTGTTCAGCAGGAGGCACATAATTTTCAAGAGCTTCACGCAAGGGGTTGAAATCTACTTCTTCAATATCTTCTCCGGCCAATTCCCGGCAGAGCAAATTTAAGCCGTCGGTAGCTTTTAGCATCAGGTCAATCAGGTAAGGTTCGGGCTGTAGTTCGCCATTGCGTAAGCGGTTCAGGGCAGTTTCGAGGGCATGAGCCAGGCGGGTCATCCGTACCCGTCCAAGCGTGGCCGCCCCGCCTTTGATAGTATGAGCCGCCCGGAAAATATCTTGCAATAAAGCATCATTGCTATGACGTTCCAGCCCTAATAAACCTTCGCTCAACCGTTGAATTTGCTCTTCGGCTTCGTCCAGGAAGATTTTTAGTTCTTCGGCTGTCACATCGAGATTACTGTTTTCCATTATATTAGTTATCTTGGTTATATTAGCAATTTAAGTTTCTAAGATTTATCAAACATTATAATAACTATTAAAAATTGTAAGTTGCACAACCCGGCAAAATAGGATAAGCTAATTCGGCATTATAACAATTCAGGTCGCCGGAGGAATATTTGATGAGCCAGGACAACCGTTTTAATTTTTCTTCACATAGTACCGCCGCCAGCCCCGAAAAAGGGGAAGAACAGGTGGTAGTTTTTGAATTAGCCGGAGAAGCCTACGCCGTCCCGGTTTATCGCGTTCAGGAAATTATCCGAATGCAGCCGATTACGATTATACCCCGCGCCCCCGAATATGTTGAGGGCATGACCAATTTACGGGGTCAGGTTATCCCGGTAATAGATTTGGTCAAGCGACTGGGCCGAGGTCAGGCCCAACATACCAAAGCTACCCGAATTATGGTGGCCGAGCTACCGGGCCAGATGGTCGGGATGCTGGTAGATAACGTCATTTCGGTAGCCCAACTTCCCAAAACTTCGATTGAACCTCCCCCGCCCGTCGTTATGTCGGTAGACTCGGAATTTATTCTGGGCCTGACCCAGTACCGCGAACGCTTGCTAATTCTGCTCAATCTGGACAAAATTCTGAGCCGGGAAGAAAGCTGAATTAACCACTAATTCAGCTTCTCCCCATGCCCGTTACCGCCAAAAGGATTGGTAACGCCCAGCATTGCCAGATTATTGGCGTTAAACGGGCCGTTGTTACCGTTATGATTATTAACAAGGTTGTCCAAATAATTTTCTTCGAGCCGAAAACGGGCGACCACCATTAACAAGTTGTCGCTCATGCCAGTCAGCCCTTCCGCCGAAGCCACCATTTCCTGAATTTGTGCGCTCATTTCTTCGGTAGCGGCAGAAACTTCTTCGGCGGCTGCGCTATTTTCTTCGGAAACTACCGCGATATTTTCGATAGCCTGAATTACATCCCGTGAGTTACCGTCCATGTTATGGGCAAGCTGGCTGTTTTGCTGGGCTACCCCCGATACAGCAGTAAAAGCCCGCACCAGTTCTTCGTTTACCGAGCGCATTTCATCTGCCGCCGTACTAATTTGGGAAACTTCGCGATTGGTTGCGCTAACTTCCTGCATAATAGAATCGAGCGAACGCCCGGCTTCCTGAGCCAAACGCGCCCCGGTTTCGACCTCGCGTGTGCCTTGCTCCATTGTCTGAACTGCCGCTTCGGTAGCCTTGCGAACGGTATTAATCAAAACCGAAATTTCTTTGGTAGATTTACTGGCCCGCTCCGCCAAACTACGAACCGCATCGGCCACTACCGCAAAACCCCGACCATGCTCTCCGGCGCGGGCGGCTTCGATAGCAGCGTTAAGAGCCAACAAGTTAGTTTGGTCGGCAATATCGTCAATTGTTTCGACGATTACGCCAATCTGGTTAGATTTCTCGCCAAGTTGCTGGATAGTCAGACTACTATTGGTAACGCTGCTGCGAATAGCTTCCATCCCTTGAATAGTTTTCAAAACTGACTGCGAACCCATTTCCGCCGCCATTGCCGCCCGCGCCGCCACTGAAGCAATTGCTTTGGAGCTACCCGTCAAGCGTTCGCTAACCTGTGACATACGATGAACGCTTTCAGTGGTACTATCTACAATCTGATTTTGCTCCTGCGAACCGTGTGTAACCTGTTCGATAGCATGGGCTAATTGCAAAGTGCTTTCACTGGTACTGCTAACCGACTGGCTTTGTTCTTGCGCCCCACGTGCGACTTGCTGGATAGTACGAGCGATTTGCTGCACCACACTCCCGGTTTGCCCGGCAGCCTGCGAAAGTTCGCCCGAAGCTGTCGAAACCTGAATAGCATTGGTGTAAACCTGAGCGACGCTTGAGCGCAAATTTTTAAGCATTTCGGCAAAAGCATTGCCCAGCACATCTTTATCCGAGCGTGGCTTAACCTCGGTAGTCAAATCGCCAACCGCAATAGTCGAAGCGGTAGTCGCCATTTCGGTTAAATAACGGGTCATATCATTAAAATAATGATAAAGCGAGCCAATTTCATCATTACGCTTTACTTCAAGGTTTTGCCGTAGTTCACCTCTGGAAATAGCTTTGGCCGCTTCCGAAACAGTTAGCAAAGGGCGGGAAATATAGCGGGCAACAAACACAGCTACCGCCACCGCCACTAGCAAGGCCAGAAAACCGATGCCTAGCCCAATCGCCCGTAAATTATTAACGGCAGCAAAAGCTTCGCTGGTATCCTGTTGAGCAATTGTGACCCAACCAAGCCCCTTGTAATCTTCATGACCTTTCTCGACACTAAAGCCGAAAATCTGGTTTTTGGTATCGCTATCGCCAGTAGTGTAACCAGTTTTCTTGGTTAAGGCTTCTTTAAAAGCTGGCAAGTTAGCCCGGCTGCTTCCTACTCCATTTGGCCCGGCCAGCAAAGTACCATCCTTATCCAGCAAAAGCAAAATACCAGTGTTGCCAAATTTTGCGTCTGACATAATTTTGTCAACCACCCCGAAATCCATCCGCAAATTAGCCACGCCTTCAAAAGCTTTGTTTAACCCAAAAACAGGTGCGCTAAAAAGCAAAACCCGTTTATCGCCAGTTTCAGTAGTAGTAACCGGGCCTTCGACGTTTACCTGAAAATTCGCGCTAGTCGTCCTGTACCAATTTGTGCCAGACATGTCCCGACCAATAGTATTTGGGTCAGTCGCCGCCAGCACTTTGCCATCCGTTCCAACGTAGGTAATATAGGGGTAAACCTTATAAGTTTGGGCTACCTGATTTAGAATGACAACCCGATTGGCATTATTAACCAGTAGTAAAGGGTTAGAGGCGACTACCTGCACATCCCCGTAACGCTCAAACAAAAAGCGTTCCATTTTATCGCTAACCGAAGTTGCCAAATCAGTTTGGGAAGCCGCCTCTTTTTGCTCAAAAGCACTACCTATTAAATAGAAAGCGATAACGCTCAAGATAATTATGGGAGCTATAATTGCAGGAAAAATAATAGCTAATAAACGACGTTCCAAACGTCCAAAAGCACGCAGAGGGTTGACTAATTCTCTCTGGTTTTGCATCTATAAACCTCGACTTTATGGAATGTGGCACACAAACAAATTTATGTAGAAGTACCGCATTACCCGAAATAAGCTAATTTATGCTTTAAGTAACTGAAGAAAGAAATCAACTCAATCAGTTTTCCAAAGCGGGTTGCTGCTAAAAAACTTTTCCAGCAAGCTACAATTTTATTGCCCGAAAACTATGCAATCATGATAACACATTCGTATTGTTACGTAAATAGCAGATTTTCCAGTTTTGTTACGGAGCGTAACAAATTCGACGAGGAAACCACTTGCTTTTTTAAGCTGAATCAGTTACATTTAGAACAAAATTGCACGGAAATTTTTAAGTGTTTCCCGTGAAACTTTTGCTAAATCTGCCAAAATATTAGTCAGGACTTTCCGCATGACTGTAAAAATTGCAATCGCAAACCAAAAAGGGGGCGTAGGTAAAACTACTACCACTATCAATCTGGGGGCAGCCCTCGCCGAGCAAGGTTACAAGGTGCTGCTGGTAGATTTGGATTCACAGGCTAATCTTACTACCTCGCTGGGAATTAACCCGATTCGTTTGGGTAAAAGTGTCTTTGAATTATTGACCAATCAAGCGACTATCGAAGAAATTTTGCAGCAAACTTCTATTAAAAATTTGCAGGTTTTACCCGGCCATATCGATTTGTCTGCCGCCGATAGAGTTTTGAGCGATATTGGCCGCGAACGCATCTTGAGCAAAAAGCTTTCAAATGATTTGGTTAAGGCTTACGATTTTGTGTTTTTTGATTGTGGCCCAACCCTGAACATTACCACAATCAACGCCCTGACTGCCGCCGATTACCTTATTATACCTGTCCAATCCGAGCCAATGGCTTTGTATGGTTTGGGTCATCTTATCAATACTATCAAGCTGGTGCAGGAAAATACCAATCCTCAGCTTGAGGTACTGGGCGTACTGATTACTATGTATGTCACCCGGCTATCCACTTCGCAGGAAGTAGTCGAGTTGGTACGCCGCGATTTTGGAAATTTGGTCTTTAAGGGACAAATCCGCCAGCGCAATAATTTAACCGAAATGCCCGCCCGCCAATTGCCTGTCACCGAGTACGCCGGGCGAACCGATGCCGCCGAAGATTATCGTAATTTAGCCAGAGAGGTGCTTGAACGTGTCCGAAGATAATAATACTCCCAAGAAAAAAAGCGCAAGAGCTTCAATTGCTTCGATGGATTACGCCGGGCTGAGTAGCGGAAACAGCAATTTTGGAATGGGTAAAGCGGCCCGCAGTCTGGTTTCTGGCCCACTTTCTAACCCCGAAGCTAAAATAATCGAACTTGAGCTAATCGACTCAAACCCGAATCAGCCTCGCACCCATTTTGATAAAGCCCGTCTTGAAGAATTGGCCGCCGATATAAAGGAAAGAGGAATTTTGCAGCCGCCCGTAGTCCGGGATATGAAAAATGGTCGCTTCCAAATTGTCGCGGGCGAAAGGCGTTGTCGAGCGGCACGAATAGCTGGATTAACCGAAATCCCGGTGATAGTTCGGGAATTTGAAAACGAGCAAAAAGTAAAACTGGCAAGTTTAGCAGAAAACTTGCAGCGCGATGATTTGGATATTGAAGACGAAATCCGCTTCCTGAAAATTTTGCAAGATGAGATGAAGCTGACTTTGCGCCAGATTGCTGAAGTTATTCACCGCAGCCATCTTTACGTTTACCGCCGTCTCGATATTGCTAACCAGCCCGAACTTATCCAGCTCTACCGCGAAGGCCGGGCCGGAATCGAAATATTAGGTAAAATCGCCAAAATCGAAAATGCCAGCGAACGCGAGAAAGCCATTAACGCTCTTACCGCTCAAGTTGAGTTCGGCAATAAGCCTATCTCAAAGGAAGAAGCTAACCTGAGCGTTACGGAGCGTAACAAAATAACCCCCGTTTACAACTTTACCAGGTCACTTTCTAATCTGAAAATCGACAGGCTCAAGGCCGAAGAAAAGCAGGAATTGAATACTGCCTTAAAAGAATTGGAAACTCTAATTGCTACTCTCAAAAAAGAACTCGCTAGATAACTTGACATAACTAGAAATTAAGCTAAAAGAAGGTGTCGTTTGCAACCTTTAACGATTGGTATCTGGATTGTAATTGCCGTAGCAGTTATCATTGTTTGCAGCGTTATTATTAGTGGTTTGAGCCAGCAAGCCCTGCTCAATACCGCTCGCCAAAAAATCGAGGCTAAAGAAGTTCAGCTAAATCAGGCCGAAGCCGAACTGTTAAAGGAGCTAAAACGTAGCTGGTTGCGTGACGAAATCTTGCCAGTTGCCCTTGATAATTATAACGCTATCCTAATGCCTGACCGCAAGCTGATTATTACTTTGGGTAAGCCCGCCGCCGAGCCAACTCTCCGTAAAACGGGTTGGCTGGT
>JBBQGP010000026.1:0-38230 GCA_038323095.1 Chloroflexia bacterium
CCAGTTGACTAGTCCAAATCAATTATTAAACACGCTCTTATAACCAGGAAGAGCATTCCAGGCTACCAGCTAAAAGCCATTAAGGATTTATAGTTAGTAGCATGTTCCCGGTTACGCCACTGGCACTACCATATCCGGCAATAGTATAGCTTTGTCCAGCCATCAAATCTTTTGCATCGAACTTGAAGGTTAGATTGCCGTTGTTATCGGCATAGGCACTACCGATGGCTACGCTAATGTTGTTTTTGTCGGTGTACCAGAAAGTTACTTGCTCACCGGGTGCGTAGAAATCGGCGGTAATTTGTACAGTGCTACCCTTGCCGCCAGAAGCGGTGGTCGGGCTGAAGCTCTGTAATCCACCATCGTTTGAAGTGTCGGCTCCCAAAGTGGCCCGCACCAGATTGCTACCGATTCGCTCTGGTAGTGCATCCTGATTAGTCCAGCTAAGGGTATAGCGGGTAGCCACAGTTGCTCCGGCAGTGGCTTTTGAGGCCGCCCGGAAAACCAGTGTACCACTAAAAGTTGAATCTGGCTCACCAGAGAAACTGACATAGACGTAAAGCTGCCCATTCTCAGTCGCTATTTTGCTAACCCACATACTGGGGTCGTTGAAGCCAGTGGCATAGGCCAACATCAGAGCCGAATCTACCGGGAAGCGTATCATAGGGTCAGCTATCCCTTCCGGCCCACTCGCTACGTTGAAGCTATAGCTAAGAGTGCCGTCCGCCGGGTTAGAGTTCACCCGCAACTGAGCGGAAGGAGTAACTGTAGCCTGACTGAAGTTGCTGCAATACACATCGTAGATGGCAGTGGGCAGACCTTCGTCATTGTTCTTGATAACCATTTGGGTATAGCGTTCGCCTGCTACGCTGGGCTTGCATTGCAGCGTCAGAGTTTGGCTATCTCCTGGCGCGATTGCAAGCGGTACTACCGGGCCGACTACCGAAAAATCTGCCGAGTCCGGGCCATCAAAACTTACTCTGTAAATCTTGAGCGGGGCGGTACCCAGGTTTGAGAGCTTCAGGTCGTAAGTAACCGCCTTGCCAACCGGGGTAGGTTTGAACTGGATTTCGCCATCTTCGGGGCCAACTGGCGAAGTGTCAATAAAGGCGTAGAACGGTTCGTTAATCGCACCCAGAATCAATTCTGATTTATCGTTTTTGGCACGTGGGTCAATGGTGGCCTGAGCAATCTTTTCGGCTTTGAAGCTAAAAGAACGGGCCTCTTTGACCATTACTTCCATTTCGAGTTTAGCATCCTGTCCGTTGTCCAAGTTGCCAAACTCCCAAAGGCCGTTAGCTGCGTCATACTTACCGATGTTCGCTTTGGCCGAAACCAGGCTCATACCATCGGGTACCAGCGTCTTGATTTTTGCTGCACCAGAAGGATTTGGGCCAAAATTGCTGGCCGTAACCGTCAAGGTAAGAGCTTTGCCCACAAATGGGTCGTAATCGCTGGCATCGGTACTAACTTTTAAATCCGCTCCCGTACCGTTAATAACAAAGCTGGCGGTATCGTTATCGCTGTTCTCGTCCTCCTCGCCTTCTTCCTCGGAAGTAACGGTAAGGATTACGGGCGCATCAGTTTCAACCAGAACGGTCAGGGTCATACTAACGGTTTGCCCGTTCTTGAGAAAGCCGATGTTCCAGATTTGGCTGGCAGCGTCGTAAGTTCCGACTTCCGGGTTAGCCGCAATTAGCTTCAGCCCGGCAGGAATTGGTAAACTGGCCTTTTCGTTAGGGCTATCCTGCGGGCCATAGTTAGTGACGCTGGCTTTCAGGGTGGTTTGCTGCCCAGCCTTGAAACTTGGCAAGAACTGAGGATTAGCGGCATCGGTGGGAGCTATTTTTGTGCCTACGTCAGCCGATTGCCCGTCGTTTACAATTACTACAAAGCCGGTTGGCGTAGCCGATTTTACGGTAATACTAATATTATTGGCTTTGTCTTCAAAACGGCTGCCTACGTTCCACATTGCCCCTACGTCGCCAATACCTCGACTACCTTCTGAGGGGGCATCCGGGCGCGGTACAATCAGGCCCAGCGGCGAGTTTGGGCCTTTTGGCCCGCTCTTGCGGCTCATATCAACATCGTGAATAATTACGGCATCGCCCGGCAGTTTCGTATCGAAACCCACCCGGTAACGGGCTTCCACCGTATAGTATTTTTCGTTGCCGTTTACGGGAATTTTAAGCAATTGGGGATTGCTGGTGGTGGGCTGTTCCAAACGCTCCAAAGTATAAGTTTGGGCCTTCAGAGCCGGGTCATAAGTGACTACCCGCCCATTCGGGAAAAAGTTCATCATTTCGAGGTTGACCCCGGCAGGGTACTGCGAAATACAGCCATAAACTTTATCGGTATTGGCCGGGCAATTCGCCTCTGATTTGCTGACCACGTCCCAGGAATTGCCATACTCGTCGCCAGTTGAGCTTCCAGTATGAGGCGAACGGAAAGAATGGGAAATTTCATGGCCCAGGATGGCCTGAGTTTCCCAGCCGTCGCCGTTAGTTGCCCCGCCTTCTGCCGGAGCGTAGGGCATCATGGTATAGGCATAAAGCTTGCCGTTCGGGTCGTTAGGCGGCAAGGGTGAGCTGGCCGTACCATAAGCCGAATTGTCAAGGTTAGCATTAAACATGAAGTTGACCCCAAAATAAGGGGTAAAGTCCGTACCCTGCTTGGTGGCGGCGGTATAGCAGTCCTGAACGATAGCATCCAAATCCGCTTTTAGCTTGGGTTCGCCGCCTCCTTTGGAAACTTCTTTGACATAAAAACTGCGTGGCTGAGGTAAAGTGAACCAGCCTACGGCATTGCTGCCTTCCAGATTAACCTGCCCATAAGAAACTTCTTTGATAAAGTTATTGAAGCTAAACGGCGTACCGCTTAACTGACCTTTGAAGAAATCTACGTTTTGTGGCTCGGCGGCAATATCCCCAAACTTACAAGCTACCGAAAGAAAAGGCTTTGACCCCCGGATGGGAGGTTCGGCCTGGCTGTTAGCCTTGAACGTAACCGCCTGAGCCGAAATAAGCGTGCCGCCTGCGTCGCTGGCCGGGCTAATCATCGACCCGGTGACGGTAACTTTTTGACCGCTCCGCCCCACCAGATTAAGGCTACCACTTATTTTGGGGTCAAGTGAAAGGGTGTGACGAACTCCCTGACTATCAATCAAAGAATACTCCGTGGTGGATTTGCCAAATCCTTTGGAGGGTGTACGCTCTATTACGACCAGAGTTCCAGTTATCGAGTTCCGGGTGTCACCGTCAGTAGACTTTTGTCCAGATTCGGCAAACACTACTCCGCCCATCTGCAAAATCAAGAAGGCAACGGCAATAAAACTCAAGAAACGGAAAGGGCGAGGCCGCCCCGTATAATACCCTTTGCTACTACCAATTCTGAAGTTATTGGTCATGATTTAAAAGCAGTTCCTTGTCTGACTAAATTAGCTGGTTGACCGATAAGGCAATAACTACTTGCGGTTGAACATTAAAATCGTGCGAAAGCTTTTAAGGGGTAGATGTAGTAGTGCGATTTAGCTTTTCCTGAAAGCATCGTACTACTTTAACATTACAAAGCGCATTACAAAAATTAAGCCTGAAATTAGGGTTTTTTCGATTAGCTGGCACAACCTGTGCTAAAATTTGTATGGCCTGGTTTAGGGTGATAAACTGGAAGTTCGGAATTCCTGAGTTCAAGTCGGCAATACGAGCGACTCGAAACTAAAAATTTAGAAAGAGAAGAAAATGCAAATAAGACGAATAAACGAAGCAACGATTGGATTGCTTGCGCTGGGTAAATCGGCAGAATTGGGACGGCAATTAACTTTGGTGGCTAATTCCAAATATGCCGAGCAAATGGGGCAAAAATTGGGAGTAAAGCCGCAAACCTTGCAGGAATGGGGTAATGGCTACGTCGCTTTTGATGCGGTAATTGCCGTATCAGGGGTATTGGCGATGGTTCAAGGGATGCGGAAAAACCGTAAAGGGGCAGGACAGGCCGCACTGGTACAGGGCCTCACTACCATTATTTACAGTATTTATTACTTGTTTTATTCACTGATTGGGCTGGGTGAGGCCAAAGGCAATCAAAAAGCGGTAAACGTAGTTGCAAGCCTTTTGCATGGGGCGGCAGGTGTTATTATTTACCGCTTTGCCCAAAAAGCCCTTAAATAAACGTGAGTTTGGTAATTCTAGTATTTAACTAACAATCTGTTAGCCAAAAGCCTATCCCAATAGACCTTTATTTATTTCTGGATATTAATCCGCCAGTAAATTAAACCGAGGTGTTCCGGGATAGGTTTTTCAAAAAAGTTGCCAAAAATTCTTAAAAATTACTTATGATAATAGACATTAGCAAAAGTAATGTGCTATAATAAGTTTGGGAGCGGGCAAAGCAGCAAGCCAGTTCTTTAGTTTAACAGGAAAAGGAAACAAAAACGTAACTGTTCAGGTGCAGGATGGATTTCCAATCCCGATTTTACCTAAATCCGGCTTTATCGGAATTGGAAATCCCTCCTGCATTGAGGCTGGCTGAATTATTACACAGAAACATAACAAAAAGTAAAGAAATTTCTTGCAAGGAAAAAGGAAAGGCGAGGCTATTTCGTTGATGAGCAGGATAAAACCACAAGTAATTGAGCAAATGTCAGTAGGGGAATCGGCGAAAGTTGACCCCGCTCCGGCTGCTGAATTAGTAGCCTTGCCTGTACCTGTCGTGCCGCTTGACCAGCACCCGGTAGCAATCTATCTGGCCCGACTGCGGCCCAATGGTCGCCGGGCCATGCGTTACGCCCTCACCACTATCGCTGCCATAGCAACCGGGCAACCCAACGCTGACCCGCTTGCTCTGCCCTGGCATAGCCTGCGCTACCAGCACACCGCCGCCATCGCTGCCGCTCTTCGTGAACGCTACAAACCAGCTACAGTCAACCTGATGCTTTCGGCTTTACGTGGGGTACTTTCGGAAGCGGAGAATTTGGGTTTACTAAGTGCCGAAGAGTATCGTCGCGCCACTCGCCTTAAAGCGGTTCGAGGCGAAAGTTTGCCCAAAGGCCGCGCTCTCAAGTCGGATGAATTAGCCGCCTTGCTTAAGGTATGCCGGGCTGACCGCAAAGAAGCACCTCTGACCGCCGCCCGTGATGCCGCTTTGGTAGCTCTACTCTATAGTACCGGGTTACGTCGTTCGGAGGCAGTCAAGCTCGATTTGGCGGATTACAATTCGGAAGAAGGGTCGTTATTGGTGCGGGGCGGCAAGGGTGGCAAAGACCGCCTGACCTATTTGGCTGAGACGGGAGCGCAACCAATAGTAGCCGAATGGCTGAATTTGCGGGGAGAGGAAGCCGGGCCGCTCTTCTTGCCGATTAACAAGGCGGGTCGGTTGGCCCGGCGACGCTTGAGTGACCAGGCGGTATTATATATTCTGGACAAGCGGGCCAAAGCCGCCGGGGTTGCCGCCTTTAGCCCGCACGATTTGCGTCGTACCTTCGTCAGTGACTTGCTGGACGCAGGAGCCGACCTTGCCACTGTCCAAAAATTAGCCGGTCATGCCAGTGTGACCACCACCGCTCGCTATGACCGCCGGGGCGAGAAAGCCAAACGTCAGGCTACCGCCCTACTCAAGCTACCGTCTTCAGCTGAATAAACAAATTATCTAACTCTTGTTTTCCTGGCGATACCAGGGCAAGGGCTTGATATTGTAGCCGGAAGCATCGCGGGCGGCTTCGGTGGCAGCGCGGGCGGTATCCAGCGAGGTGTAACAGGGGATACCGTTTTCGACTGCCGCCCGCCGGATTTCGAAGCCATCCAGCAAAGGACGGCGCAGCCCCGTTACGGTATTGATTACCGCACCGACCTCGCCCTGACTGATTAAATCTACCACGGTAGGATGACCCTCGCCAATTTTTTTGGCAACAATTTTGACTTTCATTCCGGCACTTTCGATAATTGCAGCAGTTCCGGCGGTAGCGGCAATCTGATAGCCCATTTCGGTTAAATCCCGGATAACGTCCAGAGCTTCGTCCTTGTCACGGTCTGCCACGCTACACAAAATCGTACTGGCTGGCCCGTTGCGTTTGGGCAAACTCATATTGGCGGCAATCAAGGCTTTTTGCATCGCGGCAGGATAAGTTTTATCAATCCCCATTACCTCGCCAGTGCTTTTCATTTCCGGCCCAAGATAAGTATCTACTCCCAAAAGCTTTGCCATGCTAAAGACCGGGGCTTTGACCGCCACAAGCGGCTGTTTGGGCCACAAACCCGGCGCATAGCCTTGCTGCTTCAAGGTTTGGCCGAGCATAATCCGGGTAGCGATTTGCACCATCGGTACGCCCGTAACCTTGCTCAAGAATGGCACAGTCCGGCTGGCGCGAGGGTTTACTTCCAGAATATAAACCTGCCCCTGATAAATCACGTACTGGATGTTAATCAAACCTTTGGCCTGCAAGCCTAACCCGACACGGGTAGTAAAATCAACCACCCGGTCAACCTCGTGACGGTAAAGATGCACGCCGGGATAAACCGCAAAGCTATCGCCGCTATGTACTCCGGCCCGCTCAACGTGTTCCATAATGCCCGGAATTAGCACCGCTTCGCCATCGCAAATCGCGTCAACCTCGACTTCTTTACCTTCCAGATATTTATCAATCAAAACCGGGTGTTTTTCGCTAATCCGCACTACCGTATTAACATAGCGTTCCAAATCAGCCGGAGTATGGCAGATTTCCATTGCCCGCCCGCCCAACACATAGCTAGGCCGCACCAAAATCGGATAGCCGATATTAGCAGCGACCTTGAAGGCATCCTGAATATAGTTTACGGTTGCGCCGGGCGGCTGGCTAACTCCCAAACGGGCCACAAAATCTTCAAAGCGGCGGCGGTCTTCGGCAATATCAATTACATCAAAATCGCTGCCCAAAATCGGCGCACCGGCTTGCGAAAGCGGCTCGGCCAGATTAATCGCAGTCTGCCCGCCAAATTGCAAAATAAGCGGGACGGTGTTGTTCTGCACCCCGTTCTCATTGCCGTTTTCGCCAATCGCTTCATTATCCAGAATATCGCGAACGCTTTCCTCGTCAAGGGCTTCAAAATAAAGACGGTCACTGGTATCAAAATCGGTGGAAACCGTTTCGGGGTTGCTGTTGACCATAATTGCCTGTATTCCGGCTTCGCGCAAGGCCCATGCCGCGTGAACGCTGGAATAATCGAATTCTATCCCTTGCCCAATCCGAATCGGCCCACTCCCGATAACTACTGCTTTTTCACCCGGTAAGGCTTCGGCCTCGTTTTCTTCTTCGTAGGTGCTGTAAAAATAAGGCGTGACTGCTTCAAATTCGGCGGCGCAGGTATCCACCATTTTATAGACCGGGCGAATTTTGTGCTGGCGGCGCATATCCCGGATACGTTCCGCGCTGGGCTGGTCGGTCAGGGCGGCAATCTGGTCATCACTAAAGCCCAAACGTTTAGCCCGGCGCAAAAGGGCCGGAGTTAGCATTTGACCTAGCAACTTGCGCTCCATCTCGATAATGCCCTGAAACTTACGCAAGAACCACATATCTATCCCGCTACGGGCGTTAATCTCTTCGGCGGTAACGTCCCGGCGCAAAGCCGCAAAAACCGCCCACAAACGTCGGTCATTGGCCTTATCAATATACTTAAATATAGTTTCAACGGCATCCCGGTTGTCGGTTGTCGGTTGTCGGTTGTCGGTAGGAATTTTTGAGTTGTTAGTTGTTAGTTGTTGGTTGTTAGAGAAAACAGGGTTGTCAGTTGTTGGTTGTCGGTTGTCAGGGAATGATTCCGACTTAATACTTCCGCCTTCCGCCTTATCTTCTGGTTCTGCCTTGATACTTGATACTTGATACTTGATACTTGGTTCTTTCTGTTCGTTCCATTCGGCTTCTTCCCACATTAAGCTTTTGCCGCCCCATTCGAGGGAGCGTACCGCTTTTTGGAAGGCGGCTTCAAAGCTGCGGTCAATCGCCATTACTTCGCCGGTGGCTTTCATCTGTGTGCCGATAGTCCTGTCACCCGTCGGGAATTTGTCGAAGGGCCAGCGCGGGATTTTTACCACGATATAATCCAGAGCGGGTTCAAAGGCGGCTTTGGTGACGCGGGTGACGGCGTTGGGGATTTCGTCCAGATATTTGCCAATCGCAATTTTGGCGGCGACGCGGGCAATAGGGTAGCCGGTAGCTTTGGAAGCCAGCGCACTAGAGCGGCTAACGCGGGGGTTTACCTCGATAACATAATACTGGAAAGATTTAGGGTCGAGGGTATATTGAATATTGCAGCCGCCTTCGATTTCAAGAGCGCGGATAATCTTGATGCTGGCACTTCTTAACATCTGGTACTCTTTGTCCGAAAGAGTTTGCGAAGGGGCAACGACAATGCTATCCCCGGTATGCACACCGAGTGGGTCGAGATTTTCCATATTACAAATCGTGATGCAGTTATTAGCTGCGTCGCGCATCACTTCGTACTCGATTTCTTTCCAGCCACCCAGATATTTTTCAATCAAAATTTGATTAATCGGGCTGGCCCGGAGTCCACTCGTAACGAAATGCTCCAGTTCTTCCCAACTTCGGGCAATCCCGCCGCCCGTCCCACCGAGCGTATAAGCTGGTCGGATAATCAGGGGCAAACCAATCCGCTTGCCAATCGCGATAGATTCGTCGTAAGTGTCGGCAATTTCACTTTCGATAACCGGCTCATCTATTTCGTTGAGCAAATCCTTGAATAGCTGGCGGTCTTCGGCCTTCTTGATAGAAGCCAGCTTTGTACCCAAAAGCTTGACGTTGTATTTTTCCAGTAGCCCGGCCTCGCTCAAAGCTACCGCCAGATTTAGCCCGGTTTGCCCGCCCAGCGTCGGCAAAATACCGTCGGGTCGTTCCTGCTCGATAATACGGCCAACCGATTCAACCGTTAGTGGCTCAATATAGACCACATCGGCAATATCTTCGTCGGTCATAATTGTAGCCGGATTGCTATTAACCAGAATCGAAAAAACGCCTTCCTCGCGCAAAGCCTTGCAAGCTTGCGCTCCGGCGTAGTCAAACTCGGCGGCCTGACCGATTACAATTGGCCCGCTCCCCAAAACCAAAACTTTACGAACTCCGGCCCGGTTGGTAATTACGCCCTGCTCTGAAAGCTCTGTCATTTTCTCCCGCTTTTTCTTTAGCTCATCTTTTTTTCTCTCAAATTGGCCTGGCTACTTTGCTCAAACTGGCCTGTATTATACGCTAAATAACCAAATTTTTCATGACAAACTTTGTTCTATGAGTGAGCGTCAGATTCTTGCAAGCCCGTATTTGAGCCATAAAGCCCATCGTAAGCACTGTCATTCTCAGCGACGACTGCCCCACAGCTTTTTTGAGACGGATTTGAGCGAAGAATCTTTTTGATTGAGCCGGGTTTACAAGTTACAATCGAGGCGCGAGTCGAGAATCCTTCGCTCAAATCCGTCTGACGGTAGGTTGTTGATAAACTTCGCTCAGAATGACGGGTCAAAAGCCTTTGTGAGAACTTCAACTTACTAAGTTTGTTCTCACAAACCACCGGGCTAGTGCTGGCCCAAAAGGTGGTCGAGGGTTGAGTAATTTTAGTAAGAATGAGAGAACTCTTTTAACTTGGGGAGGCCGCCGAGGTTCGTGCGGCAAACCCGATTTCCAGGTCAGCGATTAAATCTTCTATGTTTTCCAGGCCAACACTGATTCGGTACATTTCATCTTCAATTCCCATGCTTTGACGAATTTTCGGCATATCTCGATACCCGTCGCCGATTGGCATCATTAAGCTTTCAAAGCCACCCCAACTTACCCCAATTGAAAAATAGCTCAAAGCATTAATGAAAGCGTGCTGGGCGGCTGCGGGGACTGGCGAATGCATAGAGATGGAGAAAAGCCCCGAATACCCACTCAGCTGGGTACGAGCAAGCTCATAATCAGGGAAATCCGGCAAGCCTGGATGGTACACTCGTTGCACCTCTGGCCGAGACTGTAACCAGGAGGCTAATCTGAAGGCTGAAGCACTTTGCTGCGCGAGGCGCACCGGCAAGGTGCGTAAGCCACGTGTCACTAAATACGAGTCGTCGGGCGAAAGGGCGGCGCCCAATACTTCCGCAATAGGTTGAATACGCTGATATAGTTCGGTGTTGCAAGCCAGAAGCCCGGCCACTACATCAGAATGTCCCCCAATATATTTGGTAGCAGTGTGAATGACTACGTCCACTCCCAGTGTGATGGGTTGCTGGTAAAGTGGTGTGGCCCAGGTGTTGTCAATAATGGTGTAGATGCCATTTGCTTTAGCCAGTTTGGTAACGGCTCGCAAATCCTGAATTTGAAAGGTAAAGGTGCCGGGCGACTCAAGGTAAATCGCCCGTGTATTCGGTTTCAACCGAGGACTTAAATCGTAGGACTCACTAGCGTCAAAATATTCTACCTCGACTCCCATGTGGGAAAGCAAAGTATCGCAGAGCGCGCGAGTAGGGCCATAGCAACACATAGCAACCAGTAAGTGGTCACCATTCTTCAGCAGAGCCAGTAGCGCGGTTGAGATGGCAGCCATGCCGGAAGAAAAGGCCATGGCATGGTCGGCATGTTCAAGATGAGCGATTTTGGCTTCGAGGGCCGCCCGCGTCGGATTACGTACCCGACCATAAACCGTACCTGCGGAACCCAAAGCTCTGGCCTCCAAAAAATCCTGATAGGTTCCGAAACTGAATAGGGAAGCGCGGTAAACCGGCGTATTAATCGCCCCTAAAGATTGCGGGCGTTCGTCGCCCAGGTGAAGCAGGTCGGTTTCTGGTTTAGACATTGGCAACCTTCTCTATCAATAATAAACTATTAAAACCTTAATTAAAACAAACCAAAACAAGAGTAGAAATACTCAGTTTAGAATTTGCTGCTCTAGCGATTATTAAGGTGAGGATCGAGCGCATCGCGCAGACCATCGCCTACAAACGAGAAACTCAGCATTGTGATTGCAATCAGCAGGGTTGGAAAAAGCCCTAGGTGCCAGTAGACCCGAATATAGGAACTGGAGTCGGCTACCATCTTACCCCAGCTTGGTAGCGGGTCGTTAATACCAAAACCAAGAAAACTCAAGCTCGCTTCGGTGAAAATGGCAGTCGGCACTCCCAGCGTTACGGCTACGATTAAGGGCGTTAGAGCATTCGGTAGCAGGTAGTGCAGAGCTACGCGCATTCTGCTGGCTCCCATCGCATAAGCGGCCAGCACAAATTCTTTCTCACGTAGCGACAATAGCTGGGCGCGGGTAAGTCGGCAAATATCAACCCAACCGAGCAGCCCAATCGCTACAATCACGTTAACCAGGCCGCCGCCGGAAGCAGAAGCGGAGCTACGCCAGACCGAAATCAGAAACAGGGCAAATAACCAGATTGGGATAGAAGTAAGTACCTCAACCCAGCGCATAATAAAATAATCTACCCAGCCGCCGAGCATTCCCGCAAGAGTGCCGAGGGTTAGCCCAATCACCACCGCAATGGCCTCAACCGAAAACCCTACAGTCAGGGAAACCCGCGCCCCGTAAATCAAGCGGCTCAGAAAATCGCGCCCAACTGTATCAGTACCCAGCAGGTGCTTCCCATTTGGAAACTGGTTAGCTTCAGACAGTACCGAATAATCATAGGGTGCTGGTGAGATTACATCGGCGAAGATTGCTACTAAAATTAGCGCAATCATCACCACCAGAGCGCCAACCGCCAGTTTGTTTTTGAAAAAGCGTCGGGCCGCATCTCTCCACACACTAGAAGCCAGGTCGTTATTCGGCTCAGTCGTCGGTACCGAGGCCAGTTCAGGCTTTGAGGTAACACTCATAGCTCTATCTCCGGGTTCATCTATGTATAATAGCTAAATTATTGCAACTTACCTTTAAATTAAAAGTGAAAGCTGATAAAAGCTAAACACTCTAAACACTTTGGTTCAGCTCAACCGAACACGTGGGTCTACAACAGTATACAAAATATCGCTCAGTAAATAGGTAATGCTCCAGAGCGTCGCCACCAATAGCATTGTCGCCATAATCATCGGATAATCCCGTAAATAAATGCTTGAGACGAAAAACTTGCCCAACCCCGGTACTCGGAAAAGCACCTCCACAAAAATTGTCCCGGTAATCAAATTAGGTATCTGAGGAGCCAGGATAGTAATCAGCGGGATAAGAGCATTTTTGAGAGCGTGCCTTAGCACTACTCGCGATTCAGCCATGCCTTTTGAGCGGGCAGTACGTATGAAGTCAGCCCGGATTACTTCAACCATACTGGAGCGAGTGTAGCGTGCTACCAGAGCGGAAGGGCCAAGCGCAAGGGTGATTACTGGCAAAATAACAGTGTTCCAGTCGCCCCCATTATTAAGCCAGCCACCAGTCGGCAGCCAGCGCAGTTGCACGGAGAAAATCAAAAGCAACCAGATTGCGATTACAAAATTAGGCACAGTAATACCCAGAGTTGATATAAACGTTACTACGTAATCAACCCAGGTATTCTGTTTGATAGCGGCAATAATCCCAAACGCCAGGCCACTGCTAAAGGCCAGTAGAATCGCCAGACCTCCTAATTGGATACTAACCGGCCAGGTACGACCAATTAGCTCGATAACACTTTCGGTTGGACTCTGGTATGAAATACCAAAATCACCTTGTAAAGCACTACCCATATATCGAAAGTATTGCTCATATATAGGCCGATCCAACCCATATTTATGCAGCATATTGGCTTTAGCAGCGGGGGGTAAGGGAGACTTGGTTTCATCAAAAGGGCCACCTGGCACCGAATGCATCAAGAGAAACGCCAGTATCGAGACCATTAAAAAGACGATAACCAGACCAATAATGCGCCCTACAAGATAGCGTGTCATACCTTCGTCCTTTGTTATCTCACACAAGAAGGTTTAAAGGCTTAATTCGCCCCCAAACCTCCTTGCCGAACTATCTCAAGAAGCCTTCAAAACTACCCTGGAATTTTGCGATTGAAGTTCGCTACATCTTTAGAGATGTACATTGACCCAATCACATTACTGTAACCGATGTAGCCGGGCCAATGAATCGCAGCCACCCCGTTCTGATCCGGCTCAAGCTCAGTACCCTTCAGGTAAGGTTTGTATAGGTCGCTTTGGTAGCGGTGATAAATAAATACCCCCGGTGCTTCCGTGACCAGCAATTTCTCGGCCTCTTGGAACATTTTGGTGCGTTCGGTTGTATCGCCAGTGAAAGATGCGGCCTTCTTCACCATACCATCAAAAGTAGTATTGTTCCAGTTATGCCGTCCTCCACCCAGCCAAACACTCAGCATATTGTAAGGGTCGAGGAAATCCATACCATAAGAAACCATACCAAACTGAATCTGCGTTGGCTTGGCATTCAAAGCTTCGGTAAAGGTTTTGTTTTCTTTGTTGGAAACTTCAACCTCAACCCCCAGGTTCTGCTTGATTGAGGCAGCAATAGCCTGGGCCAGTGCCTGGCGTACCGGGGCTTCGTTACGTAGCCAAAGCGTAATTTTGGGGAAACCTTTGCCACCGGGGAAGCCAGCCTCGCTCATTAATTGTTTAGCCTTAGCGATGTCATAGCTCTGAATGTCTTTGAGACCCTGTGAGTTAGAACCTGGGAAACCTGGCATCAAAAACGAATAAGCCGCAATACCCTGACTTGGCTTGATGATTTGCTTTATAAGCGCATCGCGCTCAACCATGTGGCTGAAGGCTTGCCGTACCTTAATGTTGTTGAAGGGCGGATTCTGATTGTCAAAAAATAGGTAGTCGGTACGAAAATCGTTGGGCTGTGGGTGAGTTTGCTTCTGAATGTTAGCATCCTGGGAAATAATCTCATTGTCGGCAGATGACAGGTTCGACCCCAACACATAATCAATTTCATCAGCCTGATACGATGCGAAATCAGTCGCAGGGGCCGCACCAATCGAGATGATTTTCTGGATAAATGGCTTGTTAGTACCCTTGTACTTCGGATTGGCTTCAAAAATTAAACGATCACCTTTGCGCCACTCCTTGAGGATAAATGGCCCGGATGAAACCGAGGTGGCAGCAGTAGAGTTATACAAGCCACCTTTGGCCTCAAGTGCCTTTTTCTGCATTGGATTGCTGTAGAGCATCATTGCTGGTAGATAAGGTGCGGGAGCTTCAGTTGTAACCTGGAGCGTATTGCTGTCAACCGCCTTCATTCCCAATTGGTCTAGCGGTACTTTACCCGCAACTGCCTCAGTCCAGTTTTTGATTACACCCTGGAAGAACCAGGTAAAATCCCAGGCGTGTTTGGGGTCTGCCCCATAGCGGAAAGTTGCTACATAATCGTCGGCAGTTACTGGCGTATCATCCGACCACATTAACTTGGGGTCGAGATTAAAAGTCCAAACCAGGCCAGTTGAATCAACTTCCCACTTGGTAGCCGCGCCAGGTTGAACTTTGAAATTCTTATCCAGACGCACAAGCGGGTCAGAAAGGACATCGCTGGTAGCACCACCGCGCTTGTAAACCGACTCGAAGAAATCGACTGTGGTGAAATCGGCAGTGTTATCGTAATGGTTGATGTAGACTTGCTTGTCGGATGGAGCAGCATCCACTGGTAGCGTCACACCATTTAGAGTACCTGCGGTGCCGCCAGCACTATTAGCACCTGCGGCAGTAGTAGCACCAGCCGCCTTAGTGGTGCTGTTGCTTACTGAAGCAGGTGTAGCTGTGGCACTATCACCACATGCCCCCAGCACCAGCAAGGTCATTAAAAGCAAAACCAGGGAACAGTTGCGGTTGCGACTCATAAATTAAGCCTCCTAATCGGTCAATGCAGATAGCATTCATCGTCGATACAGATACCTGCGCGTTATTGTGGAAGGATTTTAAGAGAATTATACTAGAACCGTTTAAACAAAAGAGCAGTCACCTTTTTTTGACACTTGCTTAATCAACTTTAACTAATTAATCCGTGCATATTGAGTTCGGGTATACACGAAATTAAAAATAAGGTTCATTAAGCAATTAGTAGTGCCAAAATAACAGGCGCTTGTCTAATTGATTCTAAATACGCGCTATAGTGCTTCCAGTCCCATTCTTTATCTTTAGAATGAGTGCGGCCTGATTGTAAGTTTTTACTGTGTGAGAATTACTGTCAGATGATTAATCAAGTGTCGCTTCAGGAGTTGTACACAAACCTTTGCCTTTATGTACAAATATCTGAACAATTTTACACTTGTCGCTATACAGGTTATAACATAGGTATATCTATGATGTCAATAGGGAAATTAAATCCACTTAAACTATCCCAATCTTTGTATAATATAAGACAAAGGCTATATTAGTCAGCTATCAAAAAGTTAAAGCTGAGTTGTACATACAACTTTGCTAAAGATTTTGTTTTTGCTATTGACTAATAGACAAACGACTATTAACATTTGTTTAGAGGAAAGTACAAATTTTTGCTAACCAAAGAAAGAGTAATTTGATGTTGCCGTTAAGTAAGCGGGAAATGCCTGAAACTGAAGCATTATACTTCAAATTGACTAATTTATTGCGAAAGCGTATAGGAGAAGGTAATTGGGCCGAAGATAGTCAAATTCCTACCGAAATGGAACTAGCTAAAGAATATCAAATTAGCCGAGGAACGGTTCGTCAGGCACTGAATATTTTAGTACAAGAAGGACTGTTAGAGAAGGTGCAGGGGCGTGGTACTTTTGTACGCAAGAATAGCTTTCCTAAATCCGAAGTGCTTCAATTGGTTGCCCAGTCTTCAAATGCTGGTAAAGCTGAAAAGCGTATAGGTTTGGTTCTAGCCCAAGCTACTGACCAATTCAACCTGGATATTCTAATTGGGGTGGAACAAGCGGCCAAAACGCTTGGCTATCAACTTAGTTTTAGCTATTCCGAGGAAAGACAGGTGCAACAAACCGCCGATATAGAACGTCTGAGGATTGATCGGGTGGCCGGTATGATTATTTTCCCAGTCAGCGATGTGGAACACGATGAGCAGCTCTCTCACCTTTTAAATGACAATGTACCGTTTGTGCTGGTAGACCGCTATATTTCAGATCTGGATTGCGACTATGTGGTTTCAAACAACCTCGATGGAGCTTATCGAGCAACCGAGCATCTTTTAATTATGGGACATACTCGAATTGGCTTTGCCTATTCCGAAATGGGCGGTTTACAAACTACCTCAGTACATGACCGTTGGAAAGGCTATTGTAAAGCATTGCAAGAATACGCAATTTTTTATGATGAAACTTTGCTTTTACATAGCGTACCAACTCCCGGTTCGTCCCAACCCAATGTTTGTGATGATTTTCTTGCTCGACCTGAACGCCCGTCGGCTGTTTTTGCGGTCAACGACGCAGTGGCAGTTAATTTGATTAAAGCTGCCGGACGTTGCGGTATAACTGTTCCAGATGAACTGGCTGTTGTAGGTTTCGACGATGTTAGCTATGCCTCACATGTCAATCCTGCTTTGACAACTATCGCCCAACCAGGCCGCGAGATTGGCTGGCAAGCTGGTAATTTACTTCTTAGTCGGATAGAAGGACGTTTAAAAGGTGCTGCTAAACAGATAGAAGTGCCGGTCAAATTAATCGTGCGCGAGTCTTGTGGCGCACGGCTACGATTACGCAAAGCAACTTCTATTACCTCGGATTTTTAAACAAAAGGAGATTTAGGTATGAATTTAACAACGCTTCCTGTTGTCAAACCGGGTACCATGACTGAGATGGAGCGATTTATGTTCGAGTGCTTTGGCTATATCGTAATCGAAGATGTTCTAAGTCCTGCCGAAGTTGAAGAAACGCTTGATGCAGCGAAACGGCTGCACTCTGGAAAAAGTACCGGCAAGCTACATCAGATAGGGAAAGGTTTTGAGCAAGAACCTGCTCTCGAACGCTTAATTGATCATCCCGCTATTTTGCCGAAGGTTCGCGCCCTTTACGGAGATAGGTTTGTATTGCAGGCGGCTTGGTGTACCGTTCAGCCTGCGAAGTCACAGAGTATAGGCTGGCACGCCGACGGTTCTTCCGCCTACGAATTCAAGGAACTGGCCTATCCAGTGCCACTGTTGCAATTGCGCGTGAGTTTTAACTTGACCGATCAATCCGAGCCTTTCATAGGCAATATGATGTTAATTCCTGGCAGCCACCGCAGCCGCCTGGACTTGCCAATCGCTGTACGTAGTCAGGTTCAGGCTTGCCCCATTCAACAAATCATTTACGCCAAATCTGGTAGTGTTTTAATTTTTCATAACGGAGTTTGGCATTCGCCAATGCCCAATAATCGAGATTTTGATCGTTACAACATGCATTTTATTTATAGTCCTCCCTGGTTGCGCCGCTCTGACAGAGATGCTACCGATCCAGCCTTCCTGGAGCATACTACTCCACTGCGCCGCGCCTTGATGGGTGACTATGACCGTCCCGATGTACCGTTTGCTGGTGGCTTCCCGGCCATTCCATTTGAACCCAATGGCGATAAATGATGTGCTTTCCGGGGTACGGGTTATGGCCCTTATCGGTTGGCTACAACTGAGTTTTACCAGCTTTGCCGTCGCAAGTTAAGCCCGCAAGGAGTAGTGCTGGCAAATTTACTGGATATTGACCTACTTTATCAGGCTAAAATCTTTACTTTTAGTCAAAGCTTTGAACAAACTTTTTTGTGTTTTTATCAGGATGCCACTGTGCTGGTCGGTACTATTCAGCCAGCACCAGTTTTGGAACCTTTTGAGATTGTAGCTCAGGCTCAAATAGTACAAGAATTGCACCAGTTTCGGTTTCCTTTAGTGCAAGTAGCTCCTAAAGTGCTTGGTGGCGGGGAAGTGGCTGAGTATCTGTCAGAAATAGCACCCCAACCGCTCTTAGGAGATAGTAAACTACCTCCGGGTTATCTGGAAGGGTTGGATACTAACAGCTTTATTTTCGCCAAAAACCCGCCGCGACGAAGCTTGTCCCTGTGCTTCTGGCAAGAAATACAGCCACTGTCATGGTCGTTCTCGTTGAACTCGTTGAAGAACCAGTATTTAGGCGAACCAGAGCAAGATGCTTGAACTAAACACCAAATTTAACCTGCTTTGCCTGGCTTGGGCAAAGTAGCCTCGGCGATCCAGCGCACCCCATAATTGTAATCCTCAAGAGAACTATAGCAAGCGACTAAACTCTAGCCGTTTTGGAGTTCGTTGGTGATATGAGTGAGAGGAAGAGAAAACTACTAACCTTGCGTTAACCCTTCACACTATAAACGAGAAAATGCTCTCTGTAAAGAAGTTCTTTTTGAACGCCAGGGCGAATGCCGCTTCATTGACAAATTCTTTATTCCTGCTATTATTTTGTTATTAGCCAAATTTTTGATAGGAGATAATAAAATGCGCTTCTCAACCCGCTTGTTGGGCTGGTTACTGGCTATTACCTTGCTTTTAGATGCACTTTTAGCTTTGTTTTCCGGGCAAACCGCCCGCGCTACTTCCTCAAATGTCGTTATCACTCAGGTCTATGGCGGAGGCGGCAATAGTGGGGCAAATTACCAAAACGATTTTATCGAGCTTTTTAATCTGGGGGGCGTTCCCGTTTCGCTAAATAATTGGTCGGTACAATATGCTCAGGCCAACAGCGATTTTGGGCAAACCACGATTTTACCTAATTTTACCTTAAATCCCGGCCAATATTTTCTTATTCAGGAAGGCACAGGCAATAGCGGTGGGCTGACCCCTTTACCCAACCCGAATGTAGTAGGTGGTATTGGTTTAAGTGCTACTCAGGGTAAAGTTGCATTACTCAACAATAATACTTTACTAAATTGTGGCGGGCCGATAACCTGTACTTCGAGCCAGCTTGCCGCTATCATAGATTTGGTCGGCTACGGCACTACAAGCGGGACGTTACCCAACGAAGGCGGCAGTTCTGCTCCGGCTACCAACAATAATACTGCTGTCCGGCGTATTGCCAGTTGTATCGATACTGACCGCAACAATGCCGATTTTACCAGCATCTCGCCTTCCCCGCGCAATAGCAGTACCACCGTCGCCGCTTGTAGTGGCGCACCTATTCCTAGCCCAAGCCCCAGTCCAACCGCAACCCCTAATCCGACTTATACCCCAATTTATACGGTGCAAGGCGCAGCCCGACGTTCGCCCTTTGAGAATCAAACTGTTACCAGCGAGGGCGTAGTAACTGGCCTGAAAAGCAACGGCTTTTTTATGCAAGACTCGACGGGCGACGGCAATCCGGCCACTTCCGACGGGATTTTCGTCTACACCCGTACTGCCCCAACTGTTAGCGTTGGCAACCGTTACCGGGTAAACGGCACTGTTCAGGAATTCGTCAGCCCGACCAATACCGACGATGCTCCTTTTACTGAAATTATTAACCCGACAATCCAAAATCTTGGCACGGGCGGGGCAATTACCCCGATTATTGTCAGCCTTGACCCGGCCCGCAACGGCCCGAATCTACGCCGACCTCCGGCAGTTATTTTTAATGCAGCTACGCCCGGCTATAACCCGGCCTCTAACGGCTTCGATTTTTACGAATCGTTGGAAAGTATGCTAGTGCAGGTAGATACGCCAAAAGTGGTTGGGGCAACCTCTGCTTTTGGCGATTTTGTGGTTGTTCCCGATAACGGCATAGGCGCAAGTGGGCTGAACTCACGGGGCGGTATTAATATTTCGCCTGCCGACTTTAACCCGGAACGGATTGTTATAGACAACGCTCTGGCTGCCACCCCACAGGTAATTGTGGGAGACCGCCTGACGGTTTCGGTGACTGGCCCACTCGATTACGCTTTTGGCAATTTTCGGCTTCAAACCCGCAACGCGCTTGATGCTACTTCGGTGGATACTTCCCAACGAGCTACTCAGGAAAGTATTGCAACCCTAACTAATCCCGACCAGCTTCGGATTGTCAGTTATAACGTCGAGAATTTTAACCGATTGGGGGCTAACGCGCCGCGCTTGCAAGTTATCGCCAATCATATCCGGCAAAATCTGGCCGCACCCGATATTTTGGTTTTATGTGAAATTCAGGACGATAGCGGCCCAACCAGCGACGCGACAGTCAGTGCAGACTTGAACTTGAACGCCTTGCGGGATGCTATCATAGCCGGAAACGGGCCGACTTATTCTTATCGTTATGTCAATCCCCAGGATGGGCAAGATGGTGGGCAACCGGGCGGCAACATTCGTCAGGTCTTCTTCTTTCGGACTGACCGGGGCTTGACCTTTGTGGATAAGCCGGGCGGAAATAGCACTACTGCTAATACGATACAAGCCGATGGCTCACTTTTGTATAGTCCGGGCCGGATAGACCCGACTAACGCCGCTTTTAGTAGCAGCCGCAAACCGCTTGCCGGAGAATTTAGCTTCAAAGGACAGCGTTTAATTCTAATCGGCAATCATTTGAACTCGAAGCAAGGCGATAACCCGCTCTATGGCGGAGTGCAGCCGCCTGTCCTTGCTTCCGAAATTAAACGCCGCGACCAGGCCAGTATTATTCGCCAATTTGTAACTACGATTTTGACCAATAATCCCGCCGCTTACATCGTTGTCGCAGGCGATTTGAACGATTTCGAGTTTTCGCGCCCGCTCAATATTCTAAAGAGTAACGAAGGTACGTTAAGCGGCAACCAGATTTTGACCGATGCAGTAGATAGCCCGGAGGTGGCCGGAGAACGCTATACCTATAATTATGAGGGCAATTCACAGGTGATTGACCACGTTTTGTACAGCCAGCCGCTTGCCGCCCGCCTGATAAAAGTAGATATTGTTCACCTCAACGCCGATTTTAATAATAGCTACAGTCAACGCGCTACCGACCACGAGCCAGTCACCGCTACCTTTGATTTTAATATTGCCAATTGCCTCCCGTTTTATGTCAACAACACTAACGATAGCGGTTGTGGTTCACTTCGCAATGCCCTAACGCAAGCCACTTCCAGCCAAACTATTAACATTCAACCCAATCTGGCCCAAATCCGGCCTGCTTCGGCCCTGCCACCTTTGCCGGATAGCGCAAACCTGGCCGCCAATTGCACCCTTGATACGGCAACCGGGCGCGGTCAACCTGACTTGAAACTAAACGGGGCAGATATAATTGGCACGCCCACTGTCGGCCTCAAAGTTGGGAGTAACAGTATAGTTAGCGGGCTGGCAATCACCAATTTTAGCGATTACGCCCTTGAAATTAGTGGCAGCAATAACCAGCTAAACTGCAATTGGCTTGGCACTGCTGACGGGCAGACCAAACAGGCTAACGCTGGTGGTGTCCGATTCAAAAATGCTGCCGCCAATAACAGCTTTGGGCAGTCTGGCGACTTAAAAACCGGGAACTTGATAAGCGGCAACGCTGGGTATGCCTTGCTTGATAACGCTACCAGCACAAGCGCGAACCAGTTTTATTATAATTTGATGGGCTATACCTTGAGCGGTGCGCTACCGCTCCGTAACGGCAAGGGCATCAAAATTAGCGGGTCGCACTTTAAGTTTGTGACAGGCAATCATATTGGCCTTTAGCAAAACTGCCCTAAAAGTTACCCCTAAGATTTATTATAATGGCCCAATTCCTGATATAATATGCAATTGGGCCAGTGTGATATTCGTTATATTCTTTGTAAGGTATAACGGTTATAATGTGGTAGGCTAAATACTTTTTTAGCATCATGCCGACCCGCTTACACTCGGCTAAATTCTTGTGAATTGTAAGTTTTTGGTAAATGTTAAAGCTGAAAGGATGCAAAGCCCTCAAAAAATGCCCTTAATCGAGATTAACCAGCCCGCGCTTCTGGAAAACATCGCGCTCTCTGTTAAACCGCTTGGCCTAACTTTGCTGGAAGAAGCGACTGGCTTAGGTGAATTTGAGGAACTTTGCTGGCATTATTTACATATTTTCCCCGCCCCTTACCAAATTGGACAAATCAAAACCCGCTTAATCGAAGAAAACTACGAAGCCGAAATAAGGGCCGAAGGGCCGGGGGGTGGTTCGCGATTGGAATTCGATAGCCGTTTGTTCAAGGGTGAGGAAGCCGTCGGACAAATAATGGTATCGCTTTACCGTCGGCCCGGTGCGCCCAACGAAATTTATCTGGAATTGGAACAGGGCCAAATCTGGCAAGCCGAATTGCGCGGGCAAGGGCTGGGCCGGATGATAGCCGAAAACGTAATTGCGCTGGGCAAAGCTTTAGGGGTGCGTTCGATTACCCTTTTCGCCATGTACGATGGCCGCTTTATTTGGCCGAAGCTTGGCTTTCAGTTTGGCGATTATTTGCCAGAACCAGAAAAAGCAACCCGCTTTCGCCGCTCCTTCCGAGCCTTCTGCCAGCGTCACGCCATTACCCCACCGGATACAGACGGTTGGAACGCCGCCGATTTCGCTCATTTCCTGAGTGACAAAGAAGCCTATGGGCTGGTCGGCCACCGTAATGACCGCCGCCTCCAAAAAGTAAATTTGGGCCACGCCTTTTTACTCAGTCGTCACCCCTTCTTCCTCTGCTACCCGTTATAAGTTATTAGTTGCTAGTTGTTAAAGGGAACAAAGTTTCTATAAGTAAGCAGAAAATGAAATGGAATTGTTAGTTTATCTGAACCGAGGTCGGGTAAAAATCAACTGACGGAGCAGCATCCTAGAGGGGATAGGAGTATTCTGTAGGATGTGGCTCTGCCCATTGATTTTGACCAAACCTCAACTGGCAGAGCAGCATTCTACAGGGGAAGTGGTGTTCCTTGTGGGACATTGCTCTGCCAATGGACAAAAACTACTACAGATGGGGATAGCGTCTTAGCTTAACATACCTTTCCTTCCCACCTTTCAGGGCCGTTTTCATGTTATTAGCCCGGACATTCCACATTCGGAAGATTATCTCAATATGACAAGTCGGAAGTATGAAGTATAAAGTCGGAAACTAACCACCTGAAACCTCAAACTCTGTTCCCTCTAACGACTCGCAACTGACAACCGATAACCGACAACCCCTAAAACGCGCCTGTCATAATCACATCCAACAGGGCCGGTGCGCCGAGACTGAAAGCCCATTCGAGGGCCGGAACGAGTTCGGAAGGTTTAGTTAATTGCCGTCCGGCTACCCCAAAACCTTCGGCAAGAGCCGCAAAATTTAGGTTGGGTGGAGTCAGGGCGGTATATTCCTTGATGCGATTCGGGCCAGCTTCTGCCAGTTTGCCTTGCGCCCGCAATATTTCCAGTGTAATAATATCGTAGTTACGATTGCTGCAAATTACGGTGACTACCGGGAGTTTGTAACGGGCCAGCGTCCACAAAGCCTGAATCGAATAAATCGCCGTCCCATCGCCGATAACTGCCAGTACAGGTTTGCCAGGCGCGGCCAGTTGCGCCCCGATTGCTGCTGGAATACCGTAACCGAGCGAACCACCCCGCCCGGTCAAAATATGGCTCAGGTTGGTATTGCCGTTTACAAATTCTGGCTCAATCCCCGTCCCCGAAGTAATCGCCTCATTCACGAAAATAGTCCCCGCCGGAACAGCCTGACGCAAAGCTTTACCCAGAACTGCCGCCGTTATCGGCGTGTCGTCGGGGAGAGAAGTTGCGAGTTGCGAGTTGCGAGTTGTGAGTTGGGAACTGTCGGGTTGATTGACGGGTAGTTGGTCGCTCCTTTGGGATGAATTAGAAAGCGTTAGCCGCAGATTTTCAAGGGTTAAATCTACGTCGCCGAGCAAAGGCAGGGCGTGGCGGGCGTTCTTGCCGAGTTCGGCCACATCTGCATCCAGGTGAATAACCGGGATAGAAGGCGGCACAAGCTCAATTTCGGTATCGTCATCATATAAAAAGTGAGTGGTAAAGCCGCTTACTCCAGCCAGCAAAAGGCAATCGGCAGATTGCAGTATCTGGCGGCGTTGCTTGGGGAAATAGGGCAAACGATTGTTAGTAGCGGCAAAAATTGGGTCAAGCGACGGGTCAATTCGGGTTGGGAACGGCTCACGCCAGATAGATGCTCCCGTCAGGTGAGCAATCTCGACAATGGCTTGCCGCCCTTGCATAGTTTCCACGTCGCCAACTATTAGCATCGGACGTTGGGCTGAATTCAGGAAGCGAGCCGCTTCTTCGATAGCTTGAGGATGGGCCGGGCCGGGTTTGGGGATATTCAGAGCCGGAATGTAAACTTCTTCAGTTAGCATTTGACTAAGTAAATTCTGGGAAAGCACCAGACAAACCGGGCCACGCGGTGCGCTCATCGCCTGTAGCATGGCCCGGTGCAAAGCCATTGGCAATTCTTCAACGGTTCGCACCGTATGACTCCATTTGCACAAGCTTTGGGCCGCACTCAAAATGTCGCCGGAAAGCGGGCCATCTTCCAGACTAAAGCGGGTATGATGTTCGCCCACCGTCACGATTACCGGGACACGGGCTTTTTTAGCGTTGTGCAAATTAGCCAGTCCATGCGTCAGTCCGGGTTGCAAATGGACATTCACGATAGCGGGTCGCCCACTAATCCGGGCGAAGCCATCCGCCGCCCCGGTTGCCACATCTTCATGCAAGCACAGGAAAAATTGCATTTCGGGCGACTGGAAAACTCCGTCCATAAAGCTAACTTCGGTTGTGCCGGGATTGCCGAAAACGTGGGTCAAACCGTACTGGCGGGCCGCTTCAAAGAAAAGCTTGCTCCCGCTCAAACTCGTTTTAACCTCCCCCTCGATTGCTGTCATCCTTGACTCCTTTGCTTGAATTTCTTACTTGAAGCTCAACTTGATAATATAGCCCGCATAGGGTTCGAGTTTGGGAAAGGGGGTTACTCCCTTGATTGCGCCGCCCTCCCCTACGGTTAAAGCCGCGACGTTTGCCCCTTGCAAAAGCTCTTGCCCGGCGTACTGCCCGGCCTTGAGTTCGCTTTTGTCCAGCGATAAAGCCGGATTGTCTATGGCCTTAAAATCAAAATTTAGAATTACCAGGATTGTTTCATTCCCGGTCTGGCGCAAAAAGGCCATTACTCCATCTTTATCGCTGGTAAGCGGAGTCCAGCTCCCGCCACTCAAAGCGGGCGATTCGCGCCGGATTTTGATAAGCTTGCGGTACAAATTCAAAAGCGAATTGGGGTCTTTGTCTTCTGCCGCGACGTTAGCGGTGGCTACGCTGGCATCCGGGCCTTCCCAGGGCTTGCCAGTAGTAAACCCGGCGGCGGGATTGTTGTCCCATTGCATCGGGGTACGGATTTTTTCGTCTGGCTTGGTGCCTCGTTGCCCCAACTCCTCGCCGTAGTAAATAAAAGGTAAGCCGGGAACCGTCAGCAGGGTAGTGGCTGCCAACTTCATCTGTCCCAAATCGCCGTTAAAGCGGCTCATTACCCGGTTTTGGTCGTGATTGGTCAAAAAGGTTGACCATTGCTGGAAAGGCCAATTTTTATCGGCATAAGTCAAAGCCTGTTGCAAACGATTGGTTGAGTTACTTGCCACACTCCGTACAATGCCTTCGGCCACTCCAAATTCAAAATAACTATCAAGCTGGTCAGGCCAGTAACCTTGTAATTCGTCTGAGCCACCCGCCTGATTTATCTCGCCTACCGTCCAGGCATCTGGCTTGATGCTCTTGTAATATTTGCGCCAATCCCGTAGCCAAGCCTTTGTTTCGGGGGTATTTTCCTGCTTGCGCTGGTCTTCAATCAAGTGCTTGATAGCATCCATCCGAAAGCCATCCACGCCCATATCCTGCAACCAGAAGCGGGTAACGTTATAGATTTCTTTGGTAACTTCGGGATTACGAAAATTCAAATCAGGCTGAGTGCTGCCGAAAATACCGTAATAATACTGCCCGTTTTTGGGCCACCACGCCTGGTCGCCCCACGGCCCGCGATACTGTGGCTGCGTTTCGTTCCAGATGTACCAGTTACGTTTGGGGCTGTTCGGATTGCTGGCGGCTTCCAAAAACCAGGGATGCTGGTCGGAAGTATGGTTGATTACCAAATCCATCAAAATATAAATGCCCCGGTTATGCGCTTCCTGCACCATTTTTTTAAAATCGTCGTTCGTCCCGTAATCTTTATTCACCGTATAAAAATCGGTGTAATCATAGCCGTGATAGCTGGGCGATTGGTTGATTGGCATCAGCCAGATGCAATTTGCCCCAAGTTGCTTGATATAATCCAGTTTGGCGGTTAGCCCTACAAAATCGCCGATACCGTCACCGTTACTATCAAAAAAGCTGCGTACAAAAACTTCATAGCAAACCCCGTTCGATGACCAATTTTTAGCCGGAGCTTGCGGCACAACGGTTGGCCCGGTAGTAAAAGTAGCCGGGATGGTCGGCCCAAGATTTAGGGTAGGCGTAGGCGATTCGGCCAAAGCCGGAGTAGTATTGGGTGCGGCGGTGGTGGCTGCTGCCGTTGTGTTGGCGGTGGTAGCAACCGACGCGGTGGTTTGAGCCAGAGCGGTAGCAACTGCTGTTGTGCTGGCTGCATTGGTGGTTGCTGCCGTAGTAGCGGGTACAATTGTGGGCGTAACAGTAGGCTCTGCCCCGCACGCCCCTACTACTAACCCCAGCATCAGTAAACTTAGCCATAAACCTGCACTATATTTTAATTTCAATTTTGGTCGCATTAATTTTCCTCGGTATAGCTATTCTCATAAGACACTATTAAAACTCTGATTTATTTCAGCAGCCTCAATTGTTTTTCCATTACTTCACATCCTCCGCGACTAAATTTACAAATTTTTCTTGCTCAAAACGTTTGGCCTGAGCTAATTTTTCGGCGGGCCATTCTACTGCTTTTAGCTGGATATGCCATTTTTCGGCCAGAACGCTTTCAAAGGCTTGTATTACGGTTTCCGGCTCAATCTTGTGGCCCAAAAATTCGGAAAGCCCGGTTAGCCTTTCGCCTAAAGCTTCGGTCAGGACGGGCGATTGGGACGCGGCGAGAGCCAGAAGCGAGGCAAAATCCTGGCTTTGCAGCCGCAGAGGTAAGCCGCATTGCAAAAGTGTTCCGGTGCGGCGGCGGATTTGGGCCAAGCCTACCAGTTTGCGCCCGCCAACCGCTACTTCGTAGGGCGAGAGACTGCCAAAGCAAACCAGCCGCGCCAATTTTTCCCGCTCTCCCGCGACACTATCCAATTCAGCTAAACTTTGTTTTGCGGCCCGCACTTCTTGAGTGGCGACTAAACGCCCGGTTTCTAGTCCGAGCTTTTGCAGGGCCAGCAACCAGCTTTCCCCCAGCCACCGATAAGTCTCGACCACATCCGAAGGGGCAAAAGCGTGACCGGGCGGCAAGACTACATCCAAACTCAAAAACTCAGGTTCGGCCAGCACCGCCGCCCCACCCGATGTCCGCCTGAAAACCTGAATATTATTGTCCCGGCAAAATTTGAGGTTGACCGCTTCCGGCTTTTGAGATGTGCCTAAAATCAGGGCGCGTTCTTCGGCACTGTACCACCATAGCGCGGGTCGTTCTACCTCTGTTGCCAAAAGGCTTTCACTCAAAGCCAGTTGCTGCCCCGCCTTTCCCCGCCCCAGCATCGGTGGCAACCGTTCCCAAGTTTCAAGTTCCAAGTTTCTAGTTTCCAGTTGCGTTTTTAGATTATCAGACATTTTGGTCACATTCTCAGTTCATTTAACCTGAAACTTGAAACCTGAAACTAAGCCTTAACCTTCTTCAACACCCGACCCATAAAGCGATTTGTTTCGACGATAAAACGTTCGTGGGTACCTTCGCCGATTTTTTCCATTTCGTCGTAAGCTTCGACCTTGAAAACTAGCCGCTTGCCGTCAACTTCCAGAAGTTCCGATTCAGCCCGGACGGTATGGCCTAAAGGAGTTGCGGCCAAATGTTTTACGTTTACCAAAATTCCGACAGTAGTCAAGCCTTCGTCCAGCAAGGGAGCAACCGAGTCCGCCGCCGCCCCTTCCATTAAAGCAATCATCATCGGCGAGGCGTAAACTTCGGGGATACCAGAGGCCATCGTATTGGCAGTATTGGCGGGGCTAACGACGGTAGAGGCTTCTCCCCGCAAGCCTGCCTGTATTTTATCGCTCAATTTTAGCTCCTCTCATTTTAGCTCCTCTTATTTTGCAGCAGTTTTAGCTCTGCTTAATTTACGGATAGTGGCCGCTTTTGTCAATCAAGCGAGATTTGGCAGAAACCAGAACCAGAAAATTTGCACAAAACCTAAAAAAATGGTAGTCTTTAAGGGCGTAAAACGCTTGCTCAAGTATCTTTGTTTATGTCAAATAAAATTGTGCTAATAATAACTAGCCGGGAGAACCAATCAAGGCTGTGGTGAAACTGTTTAAGGCTGTGCCAAAATCTGTAATATTTGTAATAGCTCTTTACTTTGTCTTTCTGGCTTCTACTATAATACTTTATCTGACTGGCGCAACCCATAAAACTCTGGCCGACGCACCTTCCAGCCTGATAGCCGCCGTACCTCCCAGCCCTACCGCCAGCAATACTGCCACCGTCGCGCCAATTGTCTCCAGCCAACCCGATAGCTTTGCCCGCAAAATGCAAGATTCAATCCCTACCCCCGGATTAAAGGCCGAAGGCTTGCAGACCGACCCAAATAAAATTTTGCCGCAAATTCCGGCCACCCTGCCGACCCCCACAGCTACGGCCCAAACCCCATTTGAACCAGCCCAGCCCCAACCCTGGACAGCCACCGACAGACCGTTGCTGCTGGTGAAATTAAAGCCAGCCGCCCAAACCCAACCCGGCCAGCTTTTGAAAAAATTGACTACCCTTGAGCCGGTTAAGGCCGGACGTTTCCAGCCGATAGATTATTTTACTGATAAGAATAAAGCCGAAGCCGAAACGTTGCTGGCGGTTATTAGCCACCGGGACGAAGCCGCTTTTGCCAATAGTGGCCTTAGTTTTGGTAAACTGGACGACAACGCCGATACTGCCCGCTATTACGCTATCGAAATTCCCGACGAAGCCCCGCCCAGGGGGGAAAACTGGCTGGATTCGGATTGGCAAGTGCTTGACCAAAACGGCAAACGCTTTGTAGTCAAGCTGGATTTGCCGCTTTTTATGGGCTTTGGCTTTCGCTCGGCCAAACTTTTCATCGAAAAAATCCCGCCGTATATCGAGTTACCGCAAGTAATAGCGGCTTGTCCCTGTCCTGCGCTGGCCGCCGCTACTTTTGCCTTTGACCCGATTGACAATCAGGCCCGCACCAAAACTTTGCCCGTCAACCAAATTGGCGAATTTATTGCCAAAGCCAACATTGAAGAAAATTTGAAACGACCAACCGCGCAACTAGCCGCCAACGAAGTGCCGGGTCTGGGGGCGTTGAACACCCGCTACACTGGTTCTGTCGGCTCGATTTATGCCGCCGAGCGCATTTTCAGCTATTTCTTTGCGCTTGGTCTGACAGTGCATTACGATACTTTTCAGGAGGGCGGGCTTGGCTCAATCGCCACTAACGTTATTGCCGAGCAAGCCGGGGAAATACAGGGCGACAAGGCCCGACCCATTATTCTGATAGGCCATTATGACGCGCTGGGCGAACGCAATTTGAAGGGCATTTCTACTGCAAAGCTGGTAGCCTACGGCGCGAACGATAATGCGCTTGGGATTGTTGGAATTATGGAAATCGCCCGCCAGCTTATGCCCTACAAGCTCAAGCAGCCCATTCGCTATATCACATTTGGGGCAGAGGAACAGGGAATGTTGGGTAGCCGCCATTATGTTTACAGCCATATGAGCGGGACGCAGCCCAAAGCAGTGATGAATCTGGATAGTTTTGGCTATAATCAATCGGGTGAAGATTGGAACGTAATTAACTATGAGCAGCGCGGCGTTTTGCTCAAGGAAGCAGTAATGAACCTTGAGAAAAAATACCAGATAGGGATGCGGCTTGACCCCCGTCTGGGTGAAGCTTTCTATCGTAGCGACGATTATTATTTCAGTAAATTAGGCTTTCCAACCGTAGCGATTACCGATAGCTTTAATACCCAAAGCCCCAACAATCATACCCCTAACGATACCGTCGCCAACATAAATTTCCGCACTGCCCGCAAGGTGATTCAGCTGGCTTTGGCGGTGACGGCGGAATTGGCTTCTTCGGATAACTGATTTTGGTTTTTGTCTTTGTGCTGTTTTTTAGACTGACGAAGCAGCAAGCGGGCAACGGCTTTCAGCTCGCTGATTTCGTGACGCTGCCAATCCAGCCCGGCTAATTCTTCATAAAGGGCCTGCCGGGAAGCCGGAGAAGAAGTTTCAACTTCCAGCAAATCGGCGCGGCTTAGGCCCATTTCTTCCTCAAAACGGCTTACCAATTCTTCCCGGCGGCGGGCCTTGTCCCGCTCCTGCGACCATTTGGCGATACGATTCTCATATTGCTTGACCAGCCTTTGGGTTTGCTGCAAGGCCAGAATTTGCGCCCGCTCCAGCTCGTTTGGGGAAAGGCTCATAGCAGTCAGAGCGGTATTTACCCGCTCCTGATGGGTTTTGAATTGCTTCTGGCTGCGGGAAATATCTTTAAGGCGAGTTGCAGCCCACCACTCCACCGAATCTTGAACAGGCCGGGTATTGGCTTTAATCCAATCCTGGGTAGCATGAATATAATTGCGGTCATAAATTAGCTGAAGTTGCTGGGCTTCGCTCAAGTTTACGGCGGCTACCGAAAAGGGCTGCATAACGTTTTTAAGGTCGGAAAAGCTGCCGGGCCATCGCCAGCGACGGGAGCGAAAGCGAAACCGGGCGCGATTAGCCTTTAGCCGCGCTACAATTTCCCAAAAGTCACCGATTACATAATAAGTGTCACCCGAATTACCCAACCGAACCGCTACCATTATATTAAACCCTGCCTCCAATCCCTCACTTCGCTTTTATTTAGGCATAAATTATACCTGAATAAAACAGCTTTAGCTTAGGGGCTGGGTTTAATTGGGTGAATATCAGGTTTTTGCAAGTCCGTATTTAGCCCAAAAAGACCTGTTGTTAGCACCGTCATTCTGAGCGGTCATTAAGCACTCCTTTGGGCTAATAAGGCTCTGAGTGAAGCATCTTCTGGATTGAGCCGGGCTTACAAATCAAGGTAGTGCTTAGGGTAGAAGATTCTTCGCTTGCATCTGGCTTAGGGTAGCTGGTTGGAAAAGTTCGCTCAGAATGACAGTGCGAGAGACAGGTTTAACAGTTAAAAAGTTGAACTGCAAAAAAGCGGGTTGTAGTGGATAGTTTGGGGGTAGCTAGGTTAGCCGTTTTGGAGTGCCATAGAGGTAATGGTCATGCTCGGCTGACCAATCTTCCGGGCCATCGTAAGTTCCGGCCAGACTTTGAAGCAAATCATAAACATCGCCCGGTGTTTCATTTTCCAATTCTAAGGGTAAAGCCAACTGCACTACTATAAGATAACGTGTATTTGGCACAAGGTCTAGTGGTTTTTCGGGCCTTAAAACTTCGCCATCGAATATAACTGAAAAAGTGGTTGTCATTGCCATTTCCCCTACTCGAAATAAGCCTGGTTCTTCGTGTAACCCTCAAAACGATATTAAACTAAAGGGTTACAAGCTTATTATACACAAAGGGAGGCAACCCGCGCGGGTTGCCTCCCTTTGTGTACCTCAAAATGCCCAAATCTAAATAGCTAAACGACGATGTTAATCAGCTTGCCGGCGACGTAAATCACTTTTTTGGGCTTGCTGTCGCCCACGACGGCGGTTACTTTGGGGCTGGACAAGATACGGGCTTTGACTTCTTCCTCACCCATTCCGGCGGGTACGTCCAGACGGTCACGGACTTTGCCGTTAATCTGGATGACGATGGTTACTACTTCATCCGCCGCCAGAGCCGGGTCATAGATTGGCATAGACTGAACATGAATACTATCGGCATGACCTCTGGCTTGCCACAGTTCCTCGGTCATGTGCGGGCAAATCGGGGCTAACATAACCAGCAAAGTATCAATCGCCGTATCCCAGGCTTCACCCTGCTGCACCGTCGGGCTTTCCTCTACGATTTTGAATAGCGTATTGGAAAACTCCATCAATGCGCTCAGAACGGTGTTAAACTGAAACACATTGTAGTCGGCGATTACCCGCTCGATAGTTTTGTGCATGGCCCGCCGGATACGAGCTTCCGCGCTGCTATCTACAATTGCATTGCTGTTTTCGCTGAACTTACCCTCGCCGTAATCGTTGCTCAAAGCCCAAACCCGGTTCAGGAAACGGGCAATCCCGACCAGCAATTGCTCAGTTTTATCGTTCCAGTCTGCGCCTTTATCAAACGGGCCTAAAAACATCAGGAAGGCCCTCACCGCATCCGCCCCGTTTTCGCTCACCAGGCGGTCAGGGGCAATCGTCTTGCCCTTCGACTTGCTCATCTTGCGGCCTTCGCTCAAAATCATGCCCTGATGAAACAAGCGTTTGAAAGGCTCGTCAAATTCTACAATGCCCATATCCTTCAAGGCTTTGATAAAGAAACGGGCATACAGCAAGTGCATCGTGGCGTGTTCCGGCCCGCCAATATACTGGTCAACCGGCATCCAGCGACGGACTTTAGCCGGGTCAAAGGCTTGCTGGTCGTTATGCGGGTCGGTATAGCGCAAGAAATACCAGGACGAACACATAAAAGTATCCATCGTATCGGTTTCGCGCCGGGCCGGGCCGCCACACTTAGGGCAGGTAGTGTTCACGAACTCAGGAACGTAATTCAAAGGGCTTTCCCCGCCGGGCTTGAACTCGACCTCATCGGGCAGCAAAACGGGCAATTGTGCTTCCGGCACAGGTACAATCCCATCCTGCGGACAGTAGACCATTGGAATCGGCGCACCCCAGAATCGCTGGCGGCTAATCAGCCAATCCCGCAAACGGTAATTTACCTTAGCTTCGCCCATCCCTTTTTCAGCGATATAATCAATAAATCGCTTGACCGTTTCCGGGCTATCCGGCAAATTGTTGAACGGCCCGCTATTAACCAGGTTGCCTTCGTGTACCAAAGCTTCGGTCATTTCGTCCGAATTGATTTGCTGGCCTTCTGGCTGGTAAACCAGCACAATTGGCAAATTCATGGTGCGGGCGAATTCAAAGTCACGCTGGTCATGAGCGGGAACACCCATTACCGCGCCAGTACCGTAGCCCATCAAGACATAATCGGTAATCCAGATGGGTATTTTCTGGCCTGTCACCGGGTTAGTGGCATATGCTCCCGTAAACACCCCGGTTTTGGCCTTTTCGGTGCTTTGCCGCTCAATCTCGGTTTCGCTGCGGGCCTTCTGGACATAAGCCTCGACCTCAGCTTTTTGTTCGGGGGTAACTAATTGGGCCACCAACGGATGTTCGGGGGCTAACAGAAAAAAGGTTACACCATAAATCGTATCAGGGCGGGTGGTAAAGACCGGGATAGAATGAACTGTCCCGTCCTGCGCTTCGGCGGTAAAGTTTATTCGCGCGCCTTCGCTACGACCAATCCAGTTAGTCTGCATGGTCTTGGTCTTTTCCGGCCATTCAATATCCTTGAATTCCAGCAAGCGGTCAGCATAAGCCGTGATTTTGAAGAACCACTGCTCCAAATCGCGCTTTTCGACAATTGCCCCGCAGCGTTCGCAAGTACCGTTTGCCAGCACCTGCTCGTTTGCCAGCACTGTTTTATCGTTAGGACACCAGTTGACGGCGGCTTTAGCACGATAAGCCAATCCCGCTTCGTACAGTTTCAGGAAAAACCACTGCGTCCACTTGTAATATTCGGGGTCGCAGGAAGCTATCTCGCGCTCCCAATCCCAAATTGCGCCCATCGTCTTGAATTGCTGGCGCATATTTGCCATATTGGAATACGTCCACTTGCTGGCCTGAACACCGCGCTTGATAGCAGCGTTTTCGGCGGGCAGACCAAAGGCATCAAAGCCCATCGGCTGCATCACATTGTAACCGTTCAAGCGCATAAAACGTCCGTAAACATCCGCCCCAACGAAGTTATACCAGTGACCAATATGCAAATCACCGCTGGGGTAGGGAAACATTACCAGATTGTAAAATTTAGGGCGGGGGTCATCGTCGCTGGCGTGGTTCAGGCCCATTTCTTCCCAAACTTTTTGCCATTTGCTTTCGATTGCCTGCGGGTTATAGCCGCCTGCCGCACCCCGCTTTCGGGGAGCCTCCCCGGTTTGTACTTCAGGTTTAATTTGCGTGTCCATAATCTATATCTCCAAAACGTATTCCTGCATTTCCAGTAATTGACCGGGCAGGTTTGCGAAAAAATTTCGGGTAAACTGGAAGCCCCGCTGCTCGTAAAAGGTCTTGGCGCGGGCATTATGCGCCTCTACCGATAGCCAGAGCCGGGGCGGTCTAAGGTCTGGGTCAAGCTGGCGAAGCGTCGTCACTATTGTTTCAAGCAGGGCGCGGCCTGGTCCCTGCCCCTGCCAATCAGGTAACACATAAATCCGGGTTAGTTCGGCATCGGGATGCGGGCCGGGTCGCAGGATTACTTCGGCAAACCCAATGATAGCGGGCGGTTCGGCTTCGGTCTCGGCTTCAACTACCCAAAACCAGCTATCCAGATTGGCCCGCCGGAAAGTACGGCGCAAGGCGGCATCCGAATAGCTCTGCGAGATTACCCGCTCCCGGTTACTGCTCCGCACGGTTTGGGCGTAAGTAACTTCCCAGGTCTGGGTAGCGACTTGCCGGATGGCCGAGCTATCTTTGAAAGTAGCGCGGCGTAAACCGAAAGCTTGATGCTGTTTTTTTGGTGTAGTTGTGTTCATAAAAACCTTAAAAAGCTTTTAAAACAAAAAACCTTTCAATCCGCATGACTTCTTTTAGAAAAGAAGCCAGGGACGAAAGGCTAAAAGATTTAGAACCTTGCGTGGTACCACCCTTGCTTGATAATACGGCGGTAAAATCGCTAGAGATAAGAAGATGGAGACGAGGGGTCTCGAACCCCTGACCCCGACACTGCCAGTGTCGTGCTCTCCCAACTGAGCTACGTCCCCAGGTAATAATTCTCTAACAATGACGCATTATCCACTCGTTTTGGCTATAACGGGCCATTCCCCGTCACAGGCTAATCTGGTTCACCTGCAAAACTCCCAGGCGAGTTCGGCCCTGAATTGCTATCTCGCACCACCCGATAGCTCTCTGATTTAGGGGGCTTACTACTCCTGTTCGCCGTTTTTACTTTATTGCTTTTTTTATTGCAACGTTGTGTTCGTTGCGAAATTTATATTACCATACTTTAGCTAATCTTGCAAGCGGCTACAACCTGTATTTTTAGCAGCTAGGCTACCAATTTCATAAAAATTGATAAGAAGAATGAAACAAAAGGTTTAACATTCAAACCCGGAAATTAACCTAAGCTGTCTCATTCTTCCTGGAAGCTATAGTTAGGCTGGCCGGGTAAAGTAGCCCGCTAGGAATTTGTTAATTTGGCAGTTAATTCGATATTGACGGCGGCCAGAGCTCTAGAAATCGGACAATTCTTTTTGGCAGCCTCGGCCTGTTCCTGAAAAGCGGCCTCGTCCAGTCCCGGCACATCCGCTTCGGTACGCAATTCGATTTTGCTGATGCCCGGCACACCGCCTACCACATCCAGATAAACCGTCGCTTCGGTTTTTACACTTTTGGGCTGGAATCCGGCCCGGTTCAAATCAGCCGTTAAAGCCATTGAATAACAGGCAGCGTGAGACGCGCCAAGCATTTCTTCCGGGTTAGTGCCTTTGCCCTGCTCAAAGCGCGAGGCATACGAATACGAACTTTCATAATTTCCACTGGGTAATTTTATCGTACCTTTGCCGTCGCGGACTGCTCCCTGCCATTCGGCACTGGCTTTGGTGGTTTTCATTGAATTAATCTCCTTCTAAATTCTCATAAAAAAAGCAGGATATTGCTCTTTTAGTAGATACTCAACCAAAAACTATTGGCGGAGCAATATCCCACGAAAATCTGTTTTTAGCGCAATAAATTTTAGTAGTGCGGCAAGCCCAAAACGCGCTCGGCTACAATATTGCGCTGTACCTCACTTGTTCCGGCAGCAATTGTGCCACCTTTGGCCGAAGCGTAAGAATGTTGCCAGCGACCTTCATCGGGGGCATCTGGCGAATTGACGTTCAGGGCAGAATACGGCCCTTCCATTTCCATTGCCAATTCCGCCAGGCGTAAACCCATTTCGCTCCAATGCAGCTTGAGCAGCGACCCTTCCGGGCCGGGTATTTGGCCTTTGCTTAACCCGGCGTTTTGCCGCAAAGTATTGAACTTGAAGGTTCTCACATCGGTATAGATTTTGGCGATACGCTGGCGGAAAAGCGGGTGTTTTGAGGCGGGCATCCCCTCGTATTCCAACGATTTTGCCAGACTCAGAAAAGCCTTTAACTGCTGCTCAAAATTCACAATTACGTTAAACGAATAAGTCGCCCGCTCGTGCATCAGGGTCGTAATCGCGCCCATCCAGCCTTTGTTCAAAGCCCCGACCAGATTCGTAACCGGCACTTTAACGTTATCAAAGAACATTTCCGAAAATTCGCCCTCACCCGTCATTTGAACTAAGGGCCGGGCCGACACACCGGGCGACTTCATATCTACGATAAGATAGCTAATCGCTTTGTGATTGGGGGCGTTGAAGTCAGTACGAACCAGCAGCAAGCAAAAATCCGAGCAGAAACCGTAAGTTGTCCAAACCTTCTGCCCGGTCACGCTAAAATTGCCGTCGTCGCCTTCGATAACCGCCCGCGTTTGCAAAGCTGCTACGTCCGACCCGGCGTTCGGTTCACTAAAGCCCTGACACCAGATTTCCTCGCCGCTCAAAAGTTTGGGCAAATAGCGGCTTTTTTGTTCGGGTGTACCAATCGAAAGAATGGTTGGGCCAATCATGCCAATACCGATATTGTTGGCAATCGGCGGCCCACCGGCGCGGGCCATTTCTTCGTTATAAATCACTTGTTGCAACAAGCTTGCGCCGCGCCCGCCGTATTCTTTGGGCCAGCCTACTCCTATCCAGCCGCTATCAAACAATTTCTTTTGCCAGGCCCGCCGGATAGCGAAGCGTTCTTCAAAGCTCATACCGCGCTTTTCGCGGTATTCATTAGTCAAGTTGTTCGCCAACCATTCCCGCAATTCGTTACGAAATTGGTCGTTCTGCGAAGCTACATCTTCCGCCGCTAAAGTCATGCCTTGCAACCTCCTCATTGAAATTATATTTTCACTACTATTCTTAAGTAGCAGGCAAATTTAGTCATAAATTTCCGGTAATTTAATCTTACCGCAGAATAAGCCGACTGGCAAATTTTGGTTGACGCTTTTGTCTGGAGCAAAAAGACCCATACCGAGCGTGTTATGGCCGAAGTCCAGGAATTGATACATTAGAGATTAGCCTCTATTTGAATTAGAGCCTGTCCCACTAGATGTCTATTGACGGAGCAATATCTTACAAGAAAACAAGCCAATTGGGATAGACTTTAATTCAAATAGTACGCTTTAGCGTACTTGGGCCTTTTGAGCCTGGGTCTTTAGCCCCAAGCTCTCGCTACTTTCCACTCGGCCCTGAAAGACTGAAAGCGGAACAGCCTTTCAGGAAGCGACGGCTACTTTTTTGCGGGCTTCTTCCTGCTCAAAGATTTGCTTGAGGTATCGCCCGGTGTGCGAAGCGGGAACATCGGCGATTTCTTCGGGTGTGCCAATTCCGACGATTGCGCCGCCGCCGTCGCCACCTTCCGGCCCAATATCTACCACCCAATCGGCGACCTTGATAATGTCCAGATTGTGTTCGATAACCAGCACCGAATTACCCTGGTCTACTAATCTTTGCAAAATGGTAATCAAGCGCGAAACGTCGTCAATATGCAAGCCCGTTGAAGGCTCGTCCAGCAGATAAAGGGTTTTGCCTGTCGCCCGCTTGCAAAGTTCGGTAGCCAATTTCACGCGCTGGGCCTCGCCGCCCGAAAGAGTAGTGGCAGGCTGACCGAGCCGGACGTAGCCCAAACCAACATCTTTCAAAGTATCGAGCTTGGTTTTGATGCTGGGAACGTTAGCGAAGAACTCCGAAGCTTCTTCTACCGTCATACTCAACACTTCCGAGATATTCTTGCCTTTGTAAAAAATTTCCAAAGCTTCCCGGTTGTACCGCGCTCCGTGACAAACTTCGCAGGGTACGTACACATCCGCCAGGAACTGCATTTCAATTTTGATAATGCCATCCCCCTGACAGGCTTCGCAACGTCCGCCCTTTACGTTAAAGCTAAAGCGGCCCGGTTCGTAGCCACGAGCGCGAGATTCCGGCACTTTCGAGAAAATATCCCGAATTTGGGTAAACATGCCGGTATAGGTGGCCGGGTTAGAGCGCGGCGTGCGACCAATCGGCGATTGGTCAATATCAATA
>JBBQGP010000027.1:0-38215 GCA_038323095.1 Chloroflexia bacterium
GCCAGTTCAAACAATTCTCCCACGTTTATTACAAATGTACCGGGAATAGGCGGAGCGGCAATCCACTGTCCGTCGTGTTCCACTTCCAGCCCATCCTGCACATCTTGTAGCAAAATAGTGACAAAGCCGCCGTCTTTATGCGCTCCGACTCCCTGGTCGCTTTCGGTTTCGTCCCGGCCCGGATAGCGGATAATTTTGATTAGCTGATGAGGGGTAACAGAAAAAACGTCGTCGAATACGTTTTCGCCTTGACCCAAAGCCGCCGAGAAAGCCCGTACCAGCCGGATTGCCAATTTGCTTAAATCGGACTGATACTTTAATACAACCTCTCGCAGTTCGGGCAAGGCGGCGGGCCATTGGTTCGGGCCAATCATGCGCGACCACGCAGGTAAACCTGCTTCCTGCTTCAAGGCAGTTCGTTCTGTGCCAATATCGATTTGTTCCCGCCAATCGGGTAAACCGCGCGTCCGTTCCCTACCCACACGGGTATAACCCCGAAAATGGGGAGAATTGACCATCTCGATTGCCAATTTTTCTTCTTCGGGCAGGACAAAAAAGCGGCGGGAAAGCGTGAGTAATTGTTTTATTAAATCAGTTTCGATACCGTGACCTGAGAGGTAAAAAAAGCCCAAATTGCGGGCGGTATAACGTAATTCTTCCAAAAAAGCTTGTTTTTCAGCCGGGCCTGCTTCCAATCTTGAAATATCCAGAATTGGCAGAGCCGTCCATCTTGAGTTTTCCATAAAACTTGTCTCCTTTAGCAGCTATATCTTCACTCTAAATATAAGCCAGTCTATAGATTTTGTCAAGAATAGGAAAATCCCGAATTAGCCCTGATTGGCAGCTTTAACCCGGCTTATCAGGCTGGTATTATCCTCATAGGCTACCAGACTAAAGCGGGGCGCACTTGAACCGCGTATTACTAACTGGCCTTGCAAAATTACCTTGCGCGCCGAGCGTTTGGAATCGGCCACCCGCTGCAAAAGTAATTCGGTGGCAGTCTTGCCGATTTCGTCAGTAGGTTGGGCGATTACCGTAATAGCGGGCTGCACCAGCGCGGCCCAAGTCGTATCATCAAAACTGACCAGCGCGATTTTATCAGGAATAGCCAAATTACGCTCTCGCAGGGCGGTTAGCGCACCGGCGCACAGCAAACTATTGGCCGTTAAAATAGCGTCAGGCGGCTGGCTGGCATCCAGCAAATCAAGGGTAGCGGTGTAACCAGCTTCCAGTTTATGCGCCACGTTCTTTATCAGGTTGGTCGTTACAGGCAAATTATAGCTTTGCAAAGCTTCTTCGTAACCTTTGCGCCGTTCCAGCGCAGTAGAAGCGGCGGTGTCAAAAATGGCAGCAATCCGGCGATAACCGTTTTCGAGAAGATGGGTAGTTAGCTGGTGGGTTGCGCTAACGTTATCCAGCATTACCATATCGACCTCGCCACCCTTTACCGAGCGGTCAATCAGGACAATCGGGAATTCAAGGTGCAAATTTTTGAAATTGGCAATGGTTTGGCGAGTTGGCGAGAAAATAACCCCGGCTACGTTTTCGTCCTGCATTAAATTAAGATAAAGGGTTTCTTTTTCGGGACTTTCGTCAGCATTACACAACAAAACGCTATAGCCCTGCTCGTAGGCCGCGTCCTCGACTGCCCGGCTGATAGAAGTAAAGAAAGGATTGCGAATATCCGACACTATCAGGCCGAGGGTTTTAGATTGTTGTGAACGCAAATTACGGGCTACCAGGTTGGGACGATAGCTCAATTCTTTTACAACTTCCAGCACCCGTTCCCGTAGCTCCGGGCGTACATTAGAGCGATTGGACAACACCCGCGATACAGTTGCAATTGACACTCCGGCTGCTTCGGCTACGTCTTTGATTGTTGCCATAATTAAAAACCCTGTCTCAAGATAAAGTAACAACTTTCGCCCGGAAAATTCCTGCTATTGGAGCAAAAATTAAAATAAATTTACGAAGTACAGCTTAAAAAAAATTGTAAACGTATTCACAAGCAAACAACAGGACTTTATAACATTAGTTCTGCCAAGTTTGTACACTTATTCAATATGACTTTAGCATAGCATAAAACTCAGTAAATTACCAGTCTGTTTGCAAAGCTTTTGATTACATTATTGAAACGAGCGAATTTATTTGTAAAAATTTTCACAGTACAAATCAAGAGCTAACCTCTTAAAAGGATTTTAGGCTCAAAAACCTTCGGAATTATTAGGATTTTAAAAATGGCTTAATAAAGTATTGACAAAATCTCTGAAATCGTTTACTATAAAATCATCGTATCACTGTTAATCAAAAACATTCTTATAACAAGCAATTAAAGCAGGGCTTAACAAGAAGTGCCTGAATTTGGGATAATCAATGGCGGATTATTTTCCACACGGACGAATTCTTGACAAGTTGCCCCCGGCAACCTAGAATTATTCCTGTTGCAGCAAATACGCTTTTGCTTCCCCAATCCAAACGCAATTCTAAAGAAAATGCTCAAACCAGCAGTAAATTTGGCTTAAAGCTCACCTGATTGGTTTGCTTCTAGCCCTGTGAAGGGTTTGCTTACCTTAGATTTTTGTACTTAATGAACCAAATGCTTTAGAGGAGGAAGATGATAATGCGTAATCATTTGAAAAAGCTACCAGCTTTAAGTTTTGGGGTTATTCTGGTTTTGACGCTGCTACTAGGAGCTTGCGGCGACCCGACCAACACTCCCCAGGCGGCCAGTACCACGGCAGCCGCAGCCGGAGCAACGGCGGCTGGCGGGGCAGCAACAGCAGCAGGCGCGGGGGCTGGTGGACAGGTTTTGGTCGGCCTTATTACCAAGACTGAAACCAATCCCTTCTTTGTGAAAATGCGCGAAGGGGCGGAAAAAGAAGCTACTGCCAGAGGCGCGAAGCTCATGACCGCCGCCGGGAAATTTGACGGCGATAACGCCAGCCAGGTAACGGCGATTGAAAACATGGTTACTGCCGGAGTAAAAGGTATTTTGCTGGTACCGAGCGATACCAAAGCGATTATTCCGACGGTAGACAAGGCTCGCAAGGCGGGGGTACTGGTAATTACCCTGGATACGCCGCTTGACCCGCAAGAAGCGGCGGACGCTCTTTTTGCCACCGACAACCTGAAAGCGGGCGTACTTATCGGCCAGTATGCGAAAGCGGCGGTAGGTAGCAAGCCAGTCAAGATTGCTATGATGGATTTGAACCCCGGTATTACTGTTGGCGATTTGCGGCACAATGGTTTCTTGCAGGGCTTTGGTATCAAAGAAGGCGATGCCAAGATTGTTTGCAGCCAGTTCACTCAGGGCGATCAGGCCAAAGGTCAGGCCGCGATGGAAACCTGCTTGCAGAAAGACCCCGGCATTAATCTGGTTTACACTATTAACGAACCGGCGGCTTTAGGGGCTTATACCGCTCTAAAGGCTCAGGGCAAGGAAAAGGATGCAATAATTGTGTCAGTGGACGGTGGTTGCACCGGGACTAACGCAGTTAAGGACGGCAAGATTGCGGCGACTTCGCAGCAGTACCCGCTCAAGATGGCTTCGCAAGGAGTTGCGGCGGTAGTAGATTTTGCCAAGACTGGCAAGAAAGCTTCGGGCTACACTGATACGGGCGTAACCCTGATTAGTGACAAGGCTCAGACCGGGGTAGATTCCAAAGATACCAAATTTGGTTTGGAAAACTGCTGGGGCTAATCTAAGTTAGGAAGTCTAAGTTAGGAAGTAGGAAGTAGGAAGTCTGTACAGTCAGCTTCCTGCTTCTTGTTTTAACTTTTCAAGGTTCAATTTTGAGGTTCAATTTCAAGGCTATTTTGAGGTTCATTGATGAGCAACACTACTACGGAGAAACCAATCGAAGCCAGCGCAGCGAAGCGCACCCGCGAAGCTTTTTCACAAGCTTTTCCGATTTCTACGCTTGGCCCTTTAGCCGCGCTGGTACTGGCTAGTATCTTTTTCGCCACCCAATCGCCCCGCTTTTTTACCGGGACTAATCTTTCGCTGGTAGTACAACAGGTGATGGTGGTCGGGACGCTGGCGGTTGGGCAAACCCTGGTTATTCTTACCGCCGGGATTGACCTTTCCAACGGAGCAGTTATGGCTCTGGGTGGCATTGTAATGACCAAGCTGGCGGCTACGCAAGGGCTAAACCCTTTTCTGGCAATTTTGCTTGGCTTTGCCACCTGTGCGGTTTTTGGGGCAATCAACGGTAGTTTTGTTACCCGCTTAAAGTTGCCGCCTTTTATCGTAACTTTGGGTACTTTGAATATTGCCTTTGCCCTGACCCATATTTATTCGGGTGAACAAACCGTTTCCAATTTACCCGCCGAGCTGACTTTTTTTGATAATACATTCAGGATTGGCGAAACAGTTATAAACTACGGCACTATAATGATGCTAATCGTTTTTGCCGTCGTCTGGTTTGTTTTGACCCAAACCGCAATTGGTCGGCACATTTATGCTGTTGGTAACAACCCCGAAGCCGCCCGCCTGACCGGGATTAATACTGCTCGTCTTATAGTTGGGGTATACGTAGCGGCCAGCCTGATTTACGCCATTGCCGCCTGGTTAATGGTTTCACGTACAGGTGTAGGCGACCCGCAAGCCGGACAAACCGATAATCTGGATAGTATCACGGCGGTAGTGCTGGGTGGGACAAGCCTGTTTGGGGGTCGGGGTAGCGTAATTGGTACGCTTATCGGCGCACTCATTGTAGGTATCTTCCGTAACGGTTTGCAGCTAATGGGCGTTCAAGCCATTTATCAGGTGCTTATCACTGGTATTCTGGTAATTTTGGCGGTAACGGTTGACCAATTGGCCCGGAGGAAACAAAGATGAGTGAAACCTTAAATTTAACTCCAGTTCTCCAGGCCCGTGGTCTAGTTAAACGCTATGGTCAGGTAACGGCTTTGGACGGCACAGATTTCGAGCTTCTGCCCGGCGAAATTCTGGCCGTGATTGGCGATAACGGCGCGGGCAAATCCAGCCTTATCAAAGTTTTGTCTGGCGCGGTTATTCCCGATGAAGGTGAAATGCTGCTGGATGGCAAGCCAGTGCATTTCAAAAGCCCGCTGGATGCCCGCAAAGCCGGAATAGAAACAGTCTATCAGGATTTGGCGGTTGCACCTGCGCTGGATATTGCCAGCAATTTGTTTTTGGGGCGCGAACTGAAACGGCCCGGCTTTTTTGGCAACGTACTGGGGATGCTTGATAAGCGCAAGATGCTCGACGAGGCCAGCAATTATATGAAAGACTTGAAAATTGGTATTCGCTCGATGCGCCAACCAGTAGAAACTCTTTCAGGTGGGCAGCGTCAGGGGGTCGCGGTAGCCCGAAGTTCTGCCTTCGCCCGCCACGTCGTAATTATGGATGAGCCAACCGCCGCGTTGGGCGTTAAAGAATCGGGTATGGTACTGGATTTAATCCGGCGAGTACGTGAGCGGGGTTTGCCCGTAATTTTAATTAGCCACAATATGCCACACGTTTTTGAAGTAGCAGACCGGGTACATATTCAAAGGTTGGGCCGCCGCATAGCCGTAATCGAGCCACACAAATTCAGTATGTCGGACGCGGTAGCGATTATGACCGGGGCAATGGCGGGCGAAGAAGTTACCAACAAGTAAAGTTTAGTCAGCCACTTGTAGATAGTTAAATAATGATTTAGAAAAATCGTTTGGCGTTCAATCGCCCTGAAATGAATTTCGGACTAAGTAATCGGAAGTTGGTTCAAACCAACTCTAACAAGCTTGGCCTTATTTAAATTAGAATTTATCCCAAAAATCAATGGGCAGAGCCACATCCTGCAAAGACCTTTATCCCTGTAGGATGCTGCTCCGCCAGTTGATTTTGCCTAACCTGAATTTCAGGGCCAGACTACCACTAATCTAACACAGTTTCACTTCTTTCTGATTATGTATGGTTAAGGCAGGCTTTCTGAGCGTTTGTAAGGCACGTTGAGGGAGCGGGCGGCTTTACGCTGGGCTTCTTCACCGCGTCGGTCATAGCGGGCTGTCGTAGTAACGTTGGCGTGACCGGCCATTTTTTGAACGGTAGATAAATCGTTTCCGGCTTCCAGCAAATCACTGATAAAAGTACGGCGCAAATCGTGCGGGCTAAGGCTGGCGACCTCGCCCCCGGCTTCTGTTACCCGTTTTTGCAAAATAAACAAAACCGCCTGCGTAGTCAATCGCTTTAGCTTTAAGTGATTATTTTGCTCCTTTCTTAAACTGCCCGATTTGGTTATTGGGCAAAAAAGCGGCCCGGCCAAATTGCCCCGTGTTTTTAGCCAATCTTGCAAAGCCGGAACTGCCCCTTCGCCCAAAAAGCAGCGACGGTCTTTGCCACCCTTGCCACCTCTGACCACTAAAGTAGCTTCTTCCCGGTTGTAATCAATTAAATCCAGTTTTACCAATTCGGCTCGGCGCAGCCCGGTAGAATAAAGTACCGCCAATATCGCCGCGTCTCTCGCTCCGCCAGGAGTTTTATCAGCCTGACACAATTCCAGCAAAGTTTCCAGTTCGCTGTTTTTCACGGCCCGGCCTTTGGGTAAAGTTTGGCCGCGTACCGCAGGCAAATCAATCGCTTTGTAATAATCTTCAGCACCAAGTTGGCCCAATCGCCAGGCTTCTTTTAGCACCCGGCGTAAGGCTGAAAGCATTTTATTGGCGGTAGCTGGCTTATAGCGGTCAGCCAGAATTGCCCGGATAGCGGTAGTATGCTGGTAGCGCAAAGCCGCCCATTCCAGATTAAAAGCGGTTTCGCGCTGGTTGCTGGCAATTTCCGCGATAACTTCCAACGAACGACGCATGGTATCCCGACCACCTGGCCTTAAACTTGCCAGGTAGATTGCCGCCGGATTTTGGTCTAAGGGTCGGGTTATAACCGCCACCAATTCAGTTTCAGGTTCTTTGGTTTGGTTCACTAATTCAGTTTCAGGTTCAAACTTGATTTGGGTATTTCGCCCTGCCATAGTCCAGCCCTTGCTCCTGCTTTTTATTTCGCCTATGATTACTTATCAGAATGATACTTCTGAAAAGTAATGATAATCTAAAAAGGTTTGCTTGTAAAGCTAATTCGACTTAACTAACTTGTACAATCGCTAGACAATAGCCAATTATTATCTAGCCTTTTATTGGCACTTTTGTGTAATTTAGGCTACATCCATTTGATTAATAAAAGTGGTATAGTAACACCATACCAATTTGTCGAGAGTGTGTTTAACCAATCGCTGCCCATTATTGTACAAATCTTAATTATTCAGAGCTGAATACAGTCCAGGCAGTTATGTTACCAATTGGAGTTGTGAATGTTACTCACTCAGAAACTCTGCTCAGAAAATTCTGCTAGTATGGTGCGACTTGTTCAAAATTGCAAAACCAGCTGGGTTGCCCAAAATTCGCCCCAGGCTTCCAATGATAGTCAGTTTGGCGATTTCCATAATACCCTTTGGAACAAACTATCGCAGGCTCTTGCTACCGGCAACAATCAAGTTTTGCTGGATTTATTTCGTAATTATGGCAAAGAAATGGCCCGCCAGAAGCGGCCCTTGCCCCAGGTAGTCGAACGTAGCGGCCAATGCCTGCAAGGACTAATGCAGGAGGTTTTGCTAGAATGTGATGCCAACCCGGAATTTAGCACTAACCCTAAAGCTTTACGCCAGTTTCTAAGCCGCTTCAACCAAACCTGTAGCCACATTAACACCGCTTTGGTGCAAGGTTATACCGAGCAAATTGATGCCGCCGGAATAATACCGAACCACGTCCGACCCAAAACCCGGCTGGAACAACGCAGCGAGGCCATAGAACTTTTCAAGCAGCTTTCAGCAGTAACTGGCACAGGCCAATTTATGATTAACCGCTACCGCGCCAATAATCCCCTTTTTAACGGCTCTGCCGCCCGTCAGAACTGCTTTTATTTCATTCGGGAGGGTACAGTCCAGCTTCAAGAGTTTTTGCCGGATGGAAGGGCGGTGGTGCTGGCAATTTTGGGTAAAGGCGATGTTTTCGCCCGTACTACTCCTTCCTCCGAAACAGGTTATTTTCGCGATTTTCACGCCGTCGCCTTGCGCGATACCGAAGTAGTCTTGCTGGAAGAAGAAGCCTTGCGGCTGGCGATGGAAAAATCACCCAGAGTAGCAATGGGCATTATCAAAAGCTTTTCCAGCCAGATTGCCGATATTCAACAAGTAATCGAAGGGTTACTATCCCGCGATATTGCCGCCCGCCTAACCCACGTTTTGCTACAATTGGCCGATGAATTCGGCGAGGCTAGGGGCGAGGGTACTTTGATAGATTACCCGCTCACCCATCAGCAATTGGCCGATATGCTCGGCAGCAACCGGGTAACGATTACCCGTCGTCTGGGTGACTTGCAAAAACAAGGCTTACTCGAAGTCAACCGCCATTCTATCGTAATTTTTGACCGGGAAGGTCTCGAAAAAATCGCCTGTTAATTATGAATTAGAAAGAGGGTGTACTTCCTGATATTTTTCAGGAAGTACACCCTCTTTCTAATTCAACTTTTGTACTTATTCAACCAGTTTTATTGTAGGAGGGATTTCCAATCCCGACAAAGACGGATTTGGGTAAAATCGGGATTGGAAATCCCTCCTACATCTGAACTTTGTGAGTCATGTCCCTAGATAAACAAGGGAACCAGCACCAGCGTAATAGTCGCCAGTAGCTTGATTAGCACGTGCAGAGCCGGGCCAGCCGTGTCCTTAAAAGGGTCGCCGACGGTATCGCCAACAACGGCGGCGGCGTGGGCATCAGTGCGCTTGCCCAAAACCTTACCGTTTTCGTCCTTCAAGTTACCTGCTTCAATCCACTTTTTAGCGTTATCCCAGGCTCCGCCGGAGTTGTTCAGATAATTCGCCATTAGTACCCCGACTATCGTGCCAACCATCAGCAGACCGGCGGCAGCTTGCGCCCGCAGCAATAAACCGACTACGATAGGCGTGCCGATTGCCAGCGCACCGGGAATAATCATTTCGCGGAGCGCACCAGCAGTGGAAATATCGACGCAACGAGCGTAATCAGGTTCGCTTGTGCCACGCATAATGCCGGGGTCGGCCCGGAATTGGCGGCGCACTTCTTCAATCATACGCTGCGCGGCGCGACCTACCGCCCGGATTGCGAAGGAGCTAAACAAGAAGACCAGCATCGCCCCCAGAAAGCCCCCGATAAATACCACCGGGTCAAAGAAATTGACCAACAAAATGTTAGTACCGACGCTATCAATGGGAAGACCAGTGCGGGGGTCAACCGCCCGGACGTTGCGGATTAACCCGGCTTCCTGAATATAAGCCGAGAAGAGCAGGAAGGCCGCCAGAGCCGCCGAACCTACGGCATAACCTTTGGTTAGAGCTTTGGTGGTATTACCTACCGAATCGAGCGCGTCGGTAACTTCGCGGACGTGTTCCGGCGAGTTGCTCATTTCAACGATACCGCCCGCATTATCGGTAATCGGGCCGAAAGTATCCATCGCCAAAATATAGCCCGCGCTCATCAGCATCCCCATTGTGGCAACGGCTGTTCCGAAAATACCAAAGGTAAAATCGTCCGCCCCTACCCCAACTATTGATTTGCCCACAGCAAATGAACCAATCAGGGCCAACGAAATAACAATCGTGGGGGCGGCGGTAGTTTCAAAACCGACTGCCGTACCCGAAATTATAACCGTTGCCGGGCCAGTGCGACTGGAATTGGCAATTTCGCGGACAGGTCGCCAGCTTCCCGACGTATAGTATTGGGTCAGAATCACAAAGGCCACCGAGGTTAAAATGCCGATAAGCCCGCAAAGGCCAAACTTCCAGCCCGCGTCACTATATTTGTCGCTTTGCAACATCCAGTAGGAAACCCCAAATACGGCAAAAGCCGAAAGGATGGCGGTAACATAGTAACCCAGGTTCATGGCAGCCATTGCATCGCGCAGGCCCGGCCCGGTGCGAACCGAAAGCACCCCGATAAGCGAGGCAATCATTCCAAAAGCCAGCACTACCAATGGGAACATAATCCAGGCTGGTTGAGGATTGCCCGCCGCTACACTAATGCGGAAAAGGCCCACGCCCAAAATCATTGCTCCGATGTTTTCGGCGGTAGTCGACTCAAAAAGGTCAGCCCCGCGTCCGGCGCAGTCGCCGACGTTATCGCCTACCAGGTCGGCAATTACGGCAGGGTTACGCGGGTCATCTTCGGGAATACCGGCTTCGACCTTACCTACCAGGTCAGCCCCAACGTCTGCCGCTTTGGTATAAATACCGCCACCGAGCTGGGCGAAAAGAGCCACAAAGCTGGCTCCAAACCCGAAACCAACGATACTCGCTACCACGTTAGTCATGTTCTGGACGGTTTGGGCGGTAGGATTAGCCGTACCCAAATCGAGGCCACCGTACGCAATAAAAATAGTAGTGACCCCCATCAGGCTAAGAGCTACTACCAGAAAACCGCTAACCGCGCCACCCCGCAAGGAAGTGAAAAGGGCCGCGCCAAGATTGCGCTGGGCGGCGGCTGCCGTTCGTAAATTGGCCTGAATTGCGATATACATTCCGACAAAGCCGCTCAGGGCCGAGCAAAGCGCACCTAGCAGGAACGCGCCCGAAGTTTTTAGGCCAAGTTCAAGGCCATCAATTGTGATATTACTGTTATTATTCTTGGGAAGCAAACCAAGCACTAAGCCCAACAGTACGGCGGCAACTAACGCCAAATACGCAATGGTGGTGTACTGCCGCTTCAAAAAGGCCATCGCACCTTGATAGATTTTTCCGGCGATGTTTTGCATTTGTGGTGTGCCGCGATCAGTTGAAAGAACTTGGCGGGCCATTAAAAGGGCGAACAAAACCCCGATTAACCCGGCACCGTAAATAATCGCGAGCCAGACTCCAAACATAAAATCCTCCAAATGTGAAGTTGTTTTGTTAAATGTGCGATGTATACCGAGCCAGCACCGGGCTGACCTTCTCGAACACCTGCCAGAGTGGGAGCAGTATCGGGGAAATCGGGCGAAAGCAAAAAAAGCGGAAAAGACAGATTTTATCCCGACACAGGATTTAAACTCTGTGCAGCCTTGCACAAATTATGCGGGGATTTTAACACAGGCTTAATCTAAAGTAAAGTTGAACCAGGTTAAGAACCTGTCTAATAAATCAACTGGCCGAGCAACAGCTTACAAAATCAGGCTCAGTAGTAAGATGCTGCTCGGCCAGTTGACTACTCCAAACCAATTATTAGACCCGCTCTTAGAGGATTACAACCCTAGCACTTTTAGCACATCTTCCAGGGTAGCCTTAACTTTAATGGGCGCGTTGGCACCCGGATTATTCGGGTTGGAATGGTATTCGATAATGCTATCACTATCTTTTAAGATATGACCAGTCAAAATACCGATTACTCCCGCGCCCGGCTGAATTACGCCTGCCGCCGTTAGCTTGCGAATACCGGCCAGAGTTGCCGCCGCCGCGGGTTCACCCCCAATACCGCTACGGTCAAGCTGGCTTTTTGCCTCCATAATTTCAGTGTCGGTGACGCTTTCGACAATCCCGTCCGTCCATTCCAGAGCGCGTTGAGCTTTAGGCAAATTAACCGGGTTGCCAATCCGAATCGCGGTGGCGATGGTTTCGGGTGGTACCGCCTGAAAATCCTTGAAGCCCTTGCGGAAATAATCATAAAACGGGGCTGACCCTTCGGCCTGAATCGTGGCGATACGGGGCAATTTCGGGCCAATAAAGCCCAATTCGCGCAATTCGTAAAGAGCTTTGCCAAACGCGCTGGTATTGCCCAAATTCCCGCCCGGTACGACAATCCAATCGGGGGTTTGCCAATCCAGTTGGTCTAAAGCTTCAAAAATAATGGTTTTTTGGCCTTCCAGCCGGAAAGGATTAATTGAATTGACCAGATACACCCCGGCGGCTTTTGATACGGCCCGCACCAAATCCAGCGCAAGGTCAAAGCTGCCGTCAATCTGAATGGTTTTCGCACCGTAGGCAAAAGTCTGGCTTAGTTTGCCCAAAGCTACTTTGCCCGCCGGAACAAAAGTCAGAGCTTGCAGACCCACCCGCGCCGCATAGCCCGCCAGCGAAGAAGAAGTATTGCCACTCGAAGCACAGGCCACATATTTTGCCCCAACCCAGTTGGCATGGCTGACCCCGACGGTCATGCCCCGGTCTTTAAAAGAGCCGGTAGGATTTTCGCCTTCGTGCTTGAGCCAGAGCGCACCACTCGCCAGCCCGACATATTTTGCCAAGCGTCCATCTTCATATAAATTGGTGTTACCTTCGTTGCGACTAACCAAAGCCTCGTCCGGGATAGGGGCGACCAATTCACGCCACCGCCAGACCCCGCTACCATTGGGAAATTTGCGCTCCTGCCTGCGTTTTTCCAGCCAATCGCGGTTAATTGTACCGCGCAAAGCTTCTAACGGGTGGCGCACTTCCAAAAGCGAACCACAATTCAAACAGGCATCGTTGGCTTCTTTAGGCGGGTGTTCCCGTCCGCAAGCAATACAAACCACTTTCACTTCATTGTCCAAAGCGGCAACTTTAACATCATCCTCAGCTATAGACATTCCAATTTCATCGCTTTCACTAAATAAAGGTTAGTTGTTAGGTGTTAGAGAAAAAGCGAGATACAAGTTTCTTTGTGAAATCTCTGTGTTCTCTGCGCTCTCTGTGATTAAAGAGTTGTAAGCTGTTTTATTAAATATCTTTCTAACAACTAACTTCTAACAACTCTGCCACCTTATACCGCCGCGCTAACGCCGCGAAAATGGGCATAGGCCGCTTCTACCGCTTTACGGTCATTTTCGTCGAGGGGCAGACGGGGGGCGCGGGTTGTGCCTACCGGGTTGCCAACTAATTCAAAGCAATATTTGATAGCTTGCACAAAGCGCGGGGTCGAATCCCAGCGGAAAAGCGGTAGCAAGCGATGATAAAGGGTCAGGGCTTCCTGAAGGTTTCCGGCCATTGCCAAATCGTAAAGCTCAACGCTTTCGCGGGGAGTAATATTGGTTAATCCGGCAATCCAGCCCGTCGCCCCGGCCAGCATCGCTTCGAGGGCCAAATCGTCTGCTCCGGCGATAACTTCCAGATTGGTTTTTTCAAAAATTTCGGGAATACGCCGCACATCACCCGAAAATTCTTTGACCGCCACCACGTTTTCAAATTGGGAAATCTCAGCCAGCAAATCGGGAGTCAAATCGGTAGAAGTATCAAACGGATTATTATAAGCAATAATCGGCATATGACCTTCCCGCGAAAGGGTTTCGTAGTAGGCCACTACTTCGCGGCGGCTGGGGCGGTAGTTAATCGGGGGCAAAGCCATCACGCCCGCCGCGCCCGCTTCTTTCGCGTGCCTAATCCAGCCTAACGCCTTTGCCGTCGAAGGGGCCGCCGTTCCTACCACCACCGGGACGCGATTGGCCGCCGTCTTGATAATAGCCTCAACTACTTCCGCCCGCTCCGCGTCGCTCAAAGCGGCATATTCACCGCAAGACCCGGTAGGTACGAGGCCATGAATACCGTTGCTAATCAAATAATCCACATGTTCTTGCAAACGCGGGTAATCTACTTCGCCCGTTTTGGTAAAAGGCGTAATCACCGCCACATAAATTCCAGGAAACCGCGCCATCATATCCTCCATTCTTGAACAAGTCGGAAGTATAAAGTATGAAGTCGGAATCAGAAAATGCCTGCGGCCTACTTCAATAGCTGGTATTTCTTGTAGGACACTGCTCCGCCAGTGGATTTTTGACCAAAATCTATTGGCAGAGCAATATCCTACAAAAACTAGCTCTTATTGTGATTCCGAATTCCTACTTTAGACTTCCTACTTAATTAAAAAGCCTGCCGGGAAAGGGTCTTCCGGGTCGAGTACGAATTGCTGAAAGCCACTAATCCAGGCCCGACCCTCGATAGTTGGGACAACCGCCGTTATTTCGGGGGTTAGCTGCATCTTTTCAACCAGCCGCCCGGTAAAGGTAGTGCCGATAATACTTTCGTGAACAAAATCCTGATTTAGCTCAAGCTGGCCGCGCCCGAAAAGCTGGGCCATGCGTGCGCTTGTGCCAGTGCCGCAAGGCGAACGGTCAAGCGTGCCGGGATAAATTACTACCGTATTTTTTGCGCTTGCCCCGTCAACGTCGGCTGGCCCGGTAAACTGGACGTGCCTGATTTCGGTAATGCCAGGGTTGACCGGGTGTTGCAAGGGGATTTGCTGCTCTACCGCCTGCATAATAATCATGCCAGCCTCGATTAAAGCCTGAGCGTGCTGTTTCTCAAGGGTGAGCTTTACCGCTTCGGCTGGCAGAATGGCGTAAAAGTTGCCACCCCACGAAATATCCAGCGTTAAAGTGCCAAAGCCGGGAACGTCTACCTCAACATCCTTTTTGTACAGGAAAGACGGCACGTTCCGAATTTTGACTTTTTTGACCCGGCCATTCTGAACGGTGGCTTCGGCAGTTACCCGCCCCGCCGGAGTATCCAGCGTTAGATAAGTAATAGGTTCAACTGCCTTCACCAGCCCGGTTTCAATCGCTACCGTCACCGTCCCAATTGTACCATGCCCGCACATCGGCAGACAGCCGCTAACTTCAATAAAAACTACCCCCAAATCAGCTTCTGGGTCAGTTGGCGGCAGCAAAATCGAGCCGGACATCGAGCCATGCCCGCGTGGTTCAAACATTAGCAAAGTTCGCAAATAATCCAGATTTTCTTCGACGTAACGTTTTTTCTCATACATGGTCTTGCCCAAAACCGGGCCAAAGCCGCTCGTTACAACCCGCGTCGGCATCCCCTCGGTATGCGAGTCCACCGCCGAAATCATTTTCTCAAATCGCAATTTTCCCTCCTGAATAAATTTGACGCAAAGACGCAAGGATTTTTAGTTTTTCTGCAAAGATACAAAGATTTTTAACAATTATTGCCCAAGTTTTTTGTAGGAGGGATTTCTAATCCCGATAAAGACGGGTTCGGGTAAAAATCGGGATTAAAAATCCCTCCTACACAGAACAGCTACAAAGTTTTTAATGAGCCAGAGCTGCCGGGTTTTCGGCGAAACGGCTAACCCGGAAAGGCGTTAAATCCAGCGAAAGCGGCTGACCCAGAATGTGTTGGGCAAGGAGCAAGCTGGAAGCCGGGCCAAGCCCGATGCCCGCTCCTTCATGGGCGGTATTGACGTAAAAGCCTGGTACGCCCGGTACTTCGCCAATTACGGGCAAATGGTCGGGAGCAAAAGCCCGGAAGCCGACGTAAGCCCGCAGAGCATGGGCCGAATTTAGCACCGGGAAATAGCGCACCGCCCTTTTGACGATTTGCTTTAGGACAGGTACTTCTACCGTCGGTTCAAAGCCAACCCGCTGACGGCTGCTACCGAGCAAGATTGTGCCGCTTTTGGTGCCTTCGACCACCGAGGCCACCTGTAAATCGGCTTCGCCACTATTAACCGTATCGGCGTAGCTGGCCTCGAAAACTTTGTGAAAAACTAGCTTTGGCAAAGGTTCGGTTACTAAAATGTGGCCTTTACGCGGCTCAACTGGTAGATAAAAATTAACTTTGGCGGCAATCAGGGGCGACCATGGCCCGGCGGCGTTTATCAAAATTGGGGTAGCAATTTGGCCTTTGCTGGTTTGTACGCCGCTGATTGCCCCTTGCCTGTCACGCTCGATTTCCAAAAGTTCGGTATGGTCAAGGAAAATCGCGCCCTGCCGGGTGGCGGCGTGTACCAGAGCGGCACTTGCCAGCATGGGCTGCACCTGGCAATCCTGTGGAAAAAAGGCCGCACCTGCCACATCTTGCGCCAAAAAAGGTTCGGCTTCGCGCAATTCGGCAGTAGTAAGCATTTGAGCCAGCAAACCCTCACTCTGCAAAGCGACTACGGTATTTTGCAAGCCGGACAAATGGCGTTCGGCTTCGGCCACTACTATTCCACCTTTTTCCTCAAACTCAAAATCATGCGGCAAAGTTTTGGCTAATTCTTTCCAGACTTTCAAGCCAAGTTTTGCCAATTCCAGTTCCGGGCCGGGCGATTTATCCGAAATCAAAATATTGCCCTCACCCGAACCGCTTGTGCCGCTTGCCACGCTACCCCGCTCGATTAGATATACTTTCAGGCCGCCCTCTGCCAGATAATAAGCACAGGCCGCCCCAACTATCCCCGCCCCAACTATAACTGCATCTGCTTGCATAATTTCCAAATCTTCTTATTAAAATTCTATTTTGTACCTTCGACGCTTATTTGTGTAAAAAGTTTGTGAAAAAGATAGCACCGGGCGGTAAGGTTGTCAATCTGGACATCTTGCTATTTTGGGGATTCTGAGCGATAATTTTTCTATAATGTTGAGCGAATATTTTAGTTGTGATAATCGAATTTTGGGGCTAATAGAAGGAGTTTTTATGCGTATTTGCCGCTTTGCCGACCAAAACCGGGGTGCGATTATGGCCGCAGTGGACGAAGCCGACCAGATTGTACCATTAGGCGACGGCCTAAAGTATTTCACAACTATGCAGCAATTGGAAGAAGCCGCCAAAGAAGCCGAGCTATCTTTCTACCAGTTTATTCAAAGCCGGGCCGGAAAAGCCAAAGAACGCTACAATTTGGCCGAAATATACCCTGACCCTGCCCCAAACGGGCCACGTTTGTGCGCTCCCATCGATAGTCACGAAGTTTGGGCGGCGGGGGTCACTTATTTGCGTAGCCGGGAAGCTCGTATGTCCGAGTCGGTGACGGCGGCCTCGATTTATGATTTGGTTTATGAGGCCGAGCGACCTGAACTCTTTTTGAAGGCCACCCCACATCGGGTAGTCGCGCCGGGCGAGGCAATCGGGGCGCGAAGTGATGCAAACTGGACAGTACCCGAACCCGAACTGGCTTTGGTTTTTGATAGCCGCTTGCAATTTATCGGCCTGAGCATTTGTAACGATGTTAGTTCGCGCGATATAGAGGGTGCGAATCCGCTTTATTTACCGCAAGCGAAGATTTATAATAAATGTTGCGCGGTTGGCCCGGTAATCTTGCTGCTCGAAAACTTGCCGGAAAGAGTAGAATTGAAAATTAGCTGCCTTATCTGGCGGGGTGAGGCCAGAATATTTGAGGGTGAAAGTAATACCAATCGTATCAAACGGCCTTTGCCCGAACTGGTCGCTTATCTGGGGCGGAGTAACAGCTTTCCGGGTGGAGTAGTGTTATCTACTGGCACCGGGATTGTTCCGCCCGACGATTTCACCCTGCTAGAAGGTGATGTTGTCGAAATCGAGCTTGAAAGTGTTGGAAAATTAATTAACCCGGTAGTTAAAGTTTAGAATTGCAACCGATAACTTTACTTACAACTAATAATTGAGGAAACCATGCGGCAAAAAATAATTCTGGATGTTGATACTGGTGTGGATGACGCGCTGGCTTTGCTGCTGGCTTTGGATTCGCCTGAACTTGAATTAATTGGTTGCACCACCGTTGCCGGGAATGTCACGCTGGATTTAGTTACTCGCAATACTTTGCAAGTGCTGGAACTGGCCGGACGAAGTGATATTCCCGTAGCGATGGGGGCTGCCGCGCCTCTGGTTCGCCGTCTGACCACCGCCACTTATTTTCACGGTCAGGAAGGGTTGGGCGAGGTAGTTTTACCTGAACCCAAGAGCAAGGCGATTGGCAAAACTGCCGCCCAATTCTTGATTGAACAGGCCGATAAGCATCCCGGCGAACTGACCATAGTCGCTACCGCCCCTTTGACCAATCTGGCGATGGCTCTAAAGTTACGGCCTGATTGGGGGCGGAACTTGCGCCGGATTGTGATTATGGGCGGGGCGGTACATTGTCCCGGCAATATTACTCCGGCGGCAGAAGCCAACATTCATAATGACCCGGAAGCGGCCCGCGTCGTTTTTGATTCGGGGGCGCATATTACGCTGGTAGGGCTGGATGTTACCAACGTCTGCGGCTTGCCCGCCAAAGATTTGGCTTCGGTTTATGTCAAGCGCGACCAGCTTTCGCCAGTAGCCCAATTTAGCCTGAATTTACTCGAATATTACAATAAAACTTATCCGCCCGAAAGTGGCGCGGCCTTGCACGACCCTCTGGCGGTAGCAGTGGCGGCCCGACCTGAACTGGTTCGCACCGAGCGAATGCAAATTGAGGTCGAAACCCAGGGCAAACTTACGCGCGGTATGACCCTGGGCTTTGGGCGTTGGCCTGTCGAACGTCTGGAAGACCGGGGCGACCACGATGATTGCGTGGGGGTTGGTTACGAATATAATTCTAACGCTGATGTGTGTCTGGGCGTTGAAACTACCGCTTTCCTCGAAATGTTCCGCCAGCGTTTAGGTTTAGTCGAGGATTAGAGAGAAGCCGGGGGTAAAAAGTTTCTGCCAGTATTTCTTAAAGTTATCTACAATTGGAACAAAGCAAGTCAGACTAATTCGGAGGTAGGTTCATTATGGCAGTTGAAGTAGCTCAAGGTTTAGATACAAGACTAAAAAACCGGGTAGCCCGCAAAGGTCACCCGGCCGCTTCGAGGGCGTTTGAATGGGGCGTGCTATTTACGGGAGGCTGTGTAGTGTTGGGGGGTTATGCCGATGCCTGGGCGCACGGTCATACCAACGTGGATACTTTCTTCACGCCCTGGCATGGGGTGCTTTACACAGGAGTGCTGTTGGTAATGGTGTTTTTCGGGGCAACTATTGTCCGAAATTGGCTCAAAGGCTATTCTTTGAACCGGGCTGTTCCGGCTGGCTACCAGTTATCTTTGCTGGGAGCTTTACTTTTTCCTTTTGGCGGTATGGGCGACATGACCTGGCACTTAATCTTTGGGATTGAAACAGGGCTGGATGCGGCCCTTAGCCCGACCCATTTGTTAATGGCCTTAGCTTTTGGATTGGTGGTGAGCGGGCCTCTGCGGGGTCGGTGGCGTAGCCGGGAGGCTAACCAAACCTATAGCTCACAAGTGCCGATGTTGGTATCTATCTGTCTGACCATTTCTACCTTTACTTTGATAATGCAGCAGGTGCATCCGGCTATCAAGTTACCGATGCCTTCTTCGGTCAGCAGCAGAGCAGCTGATTTGGACAATATGCTAACGATTGTTGGTATAATTGTGATGACAACCATCTATATGGGCTTTATATTGCTGGCGGTCCGACGCTGGCAGTTGCTACCCGGCAGTCTGACAATTATTCTATTGCCTAACCTGACGCTGTTAAGTTTTATGCGCGATAATTACCTGATAATCGCGGCAGGGTTAGTAATTGGCCTGATTTTAGATGCTTTGCTTTATTTTCTCAAGCCATCGACAAACCGGGCCGGGATGCTCCATCTTTTTGGCTTTTTAATGCCAGTTGCTACCTTTTTGGTCTATTTCCTGACTTTGATGATGGTTGGAAGGCTAAATTGGTCAATCCACCTTTGGCTAGGCTCTACCGCCGTAACCGGACTTACGGGCTGGCTGGTAAGCTATCTAATCTTGCCGCCACCACTACCAATTGGGGAAAACTAACCGGGTTCACAAGAGTGTGGCAACGCCTTACCGATAACCGTATTTTCTCTAACAACTAACAACTCTTTTACGGCTTTCTGGTAGTCGGCGGCGGTTTGGGAGTAGTGGCAGGTCGGGCGGTAGCGGGAAGGCCGCCGGGTTGGGCCGGAGGGCTAATCTGGTCGGGCTTGAGAATCGGTGCGCCGGGAACAAGGGGTGGAACAGGTGAGGGCGTGAGCAGGGCAAGGGCGGCGGGATTAACTGGCAAAAGTTCGGGACGCTGCCAATAAAGCTGGCTTGCGCCTTTGGCCTCACTAAAGGGCCGCAAATTCGACAAATCCGGGTTAAGGGTCGCTACCATATTATCGGCGTTTTTCAGGGTAGTTGCCAGAAAATGACCGTCGGGCGACCATACCGCACAATCTGCACCGGGCAAAATACTATAAACCGTCCAATCCATCCGCACCACAATCAAGGCTTGTAAACGTGGGTCGGCATAAGCCAGCAAATCGCCTGCCGGAGCAAGCGCCGGGCATTTAACCCATTCTGAAGGCAAAATACTAATCCGTCCCCGGCTACTCATCAGGTCGGGGTTGGATTCGCCCAGCGTTTTTACGGGCGTACCCAACCCGAAAACCAGAGCCAAAAAGGTTCGGTCATCGCTATGCGGGTTGTTCCAGTTGAAAAAAACACCGCTACTGCTGGGATGCCAGATTAGTTCGCGGACAGCAAATGAATCGGGAATACCAGCCCAAAGCGTCGGTGTACCACCACCGGCATTAACTACACCCACAAACGAACTTTGGTCAGCAAACGCTATATATTTATTATCGGGCGACCACCAAATTCGCGCCAAAATCGAATTCCTTACCTCATGCCGTTTTTGCTGGTCTATATCGGGGTAGGGGTTGAGTTCGGAAGTATAGAAAAGGCGACGACTGCGTTTGGTGGCAAAGGTATAAACTGCCAACCCGTTGTAAATCTGGCTAGGAGCAGCCGGGACAGGCGTAGCCGTAACTGGCAAAATCGGCGTACCTGCCGGAGTAGGTACTTCAAAACCGTAAGGCGGGGTAGCAGTTGGCACAGGCTGGCTGCTGGTGTCGCGCTCGTTTACCCGGCTCAAATAAGCCAGAAACCGTCCATCAAGTGACCAGGCTGGGCTAAAACCGTTGTCAATTTTTTGCAGATTTGGTTTACCGCCTTGCAATTCGGCCAGCCAGACCTCACCCCCAAAAGGTGAGCCGACCTCAATTGGCTTGAGCGTAAAAGCCAGCGATTTGCCATCGGGCGACCAGCTCGGTTCGGATGCGTTCAGGTTAGGAATACTTGGCTTGAAAAAGATAGGGCGGGGGGCATTCTTGCCAAAAGAAATTATTACCAGCTCATTTTTTTTGCTGACAAAAGCCGCTTTATCACCGCCGGGTGTCCAGACCAAGTTTGAAGAGGCCGGGTCAAAATCACCACCCTCGGTCAAGCGACGAATAGCCGTTCCGCCATCGTCCACCGACCAAAGATTGCCATTCTGGGCAAAAATAATCTGGCTACCGTTGGTGATAGTGGTGCTAACCGCATAAGGTTCAGGTATATAGGCGGTAGGCAAGGGCGTGCCGGGCGTTACCTGACGATTGCTAAAGGTGGGAGTAGGTGGAAGCGGCAGGGTCGGAAAAAGCTCTACGGCATTGGTAGTGGGTTGGGCCGGTAGCGGTGTAGCTGTCGGGAGAAGTGCGATTTTTTCGGTAGGTTCGATAGCCCTAAAAGGCGGCGTGGCGGTGGGCGGCGGTGGGGCAATCGAATCCAAATTGCCTTGCACCGTTGGGCTGGGTGAACCGCAGGCAGTTAGCAACAAGCTTATTACCATAAGGATTAAACTTGCTACTCGCTTCATTTTGAGAATGTCCAGGTAATTCTTTGGGTTAAGCATTTTCCCGGTATCAGGCGAACTAAATCAACTTGACAATAACCACAATTCGATAATAGCACACAATCATGTCAGGGGCAATATTTTATCCCTGATAAAGTCTGCCACCCTTTTTTGCAATCCAATTTTTGAGCATAAAACCCGTGTTTAGCAGGGTCATTGCTTCCAGGATGCCAAAAGCGGGTTTAGAATGGTTACATTATTGAAAATATTGAAGGTTAGGCGTTTTCCTGAATTATAAAAACGGGACGGCTAAAACAAATAGTATTTTTAGATTTCAGGCACTTTCTATCGATTAAAACTATTGTAATCAGGCTGAAGTTAAGTTAAGATGTTGAGGAGATTTTCGGCAGTATACTATAGCTAATTCTAAGCTGATAACAGGTTTTCACTAAAACAATTATGCTAGAACGATTAACCCGTCAATTAAAGTGTTCAAGTGTCTGTCTTTCTTTAAGTAGCCCCAACAATTTCGGTAAATCGGCTTTATTGCGTCAAATTGCTCTAAGGCTGGATGCGCCTGATTTATTGCCAATTTACCTTGATTTTAATCTAAGGGCCGACGATTCGACTCAGGCTTTTTACGAACTAATCTTCCGAAAGCTGATAGCCGGATGCCACAAGCGCAAGCTGGCGGCGGAATTGCTAAATTTGTTGGGATTGCCCTATCAGCGTTTGCTCGAACCTAACGTTAGTTCTTTTTATCTGGGACAAGCTTTTATGGTGGCCCTTGAGCAATTTTTGGCGAAAGCCGATTTCCGGCTACTTTTAATAATCGATGAATTTGATACTCCTTTGGCGACTTTGCCAACGCTGGCGTTTGCGCAACTTCGCGCCCTCAAAGATTATTACCCCGCTAAAATCAGCTATCTGGTGGCGACTGATTTGCCTTTGCTGGCCTTAAATCGGCAAGAGGAAGAAGGTATCGCCGAATTTTACGAGCTTTTTGAAGTTGAAGGCTTGATTCGTTTAGGCGGCTTGTCTCGAAACGAAGCAGATAAATTAGCAAATACGCTGGCCGGGCAAGCCGGAATAGCAAATTTCCCGAACGAACAGCTAGATTATCTTTATTTATGGGCGGGCGGGCATCCAGTGCTAACCCGGCTAATAGTTCAAAAGCTGGCTGCTTTTTCGGGAGCATTTGTACCAGCAGAAGTAGAGCAGGAACTCCGGCTGGATTGCAGCTTGCGGCTGGAATGTAATCGTTTGTGGCGAAGTCTTTCGGCGGAAGAACATAAAACCTTACTGCAATATCTGGAAGGAGTACAAACCCTTTCCTCTAGTGGCCCACTTGGTACTTTACTCGAAAGAAATTTGGTGGTTAGCACCAAAAGCGGCCAGACCCGGATTTTCTCGCAAATTTTCGATTGGTTTGTGCAGGAGAAATTACAGCAAGCCAAAGCTACCAATAGTTTAGCGGCTAATGGGTCGTCGTCACTTTTAGTTGCAGAGGCTTCTTTGCCCGTTGTTGCTGCTGGAAAAGCTAAACTATTGGGATATGACCCCCGCCGCGAAATTTTGTACTTTTCGGAAGAACTCGGCCCGGAACAACGCTTGCTTACTGGCAATGCCTCCCTGCTTTTCAAATATCTTTTTATGCGCCAAAGCGAACCTTATTGCACCAAAGACGAGCTTATTACCGCTATCTGGGGCAATGGCGGTTATAGTGCCGAGAATTTAGACCGCTTGGTAAGCGATTTGCGGCAAGAAATTGGGGATTACGATAAGCAAATCATTCGGACTATTCCCCGGCGCGGCCTTCAAATGCAGAACGTGAAAGAATGGCGCGGTTAGACCAGTACCGCCGTTCCTGAGTTTTAAGCGGGAATAAAAGGGGTCGCGGGGCTTTCCTCCACGCGGGAGTTAGGCTACTCTTTCCTACCGCGTACAAGTACCGGGCGGGAAAGAAGTTCAGAATAGTTTCAGAAAAGCTTCAGAATAGTTTCAAGCATTGGAAGAAATTAGCAAATATAATCAAGTTACTGCTAAAGTGTGAGCAGGAAAGTATTTGTAACAATCTAGCAAACGTTGCGAACCTAGTCAATAAAATCAAGCAAAGGAGTGCCTTCAAATGTCCAGTAGTTACCGTTACCGTCAGGTCAGCCAAATTTTGGGCCAAAGCCTTAACAGTTTTGAAGAAGTCGATACCCTTTTTGGGGCGGATAGTCAGGGTGACGAAAGCGAGGCAAGCAATCGTCAGGCTCTTAAAGAACGCTGGCGGTTAGTCTTGACCCAAAGCGACGAACTGGCCGGATACGTCCAAACCCATCACCGCGCCCAATCGCCCCAGGTATTAGCGGCTTTGGAAGAAGTAGCCAAGTACAGCGATGTACGTCGTCCCTTCCGCCTCTCGGTTATTGGACAAAAGGGCGTGGGCAAAAGTGCGCTGGTTAATGCCTTGCTGGGAGCTTCCCGCCTGGATTACACTCCTAGTGAAGTAGCCGGAAAAGCGGTAAGCGGTACACGTATCCGGCTTTTGGCCCGCCGACCCGGATTGGAAGTCGCCGCCCCCTGGCACGTAGTTTTTCTAACGCCGCGTCGCTTGTGGGAAATCGGTAGCTACCTTTTGAATGTGGCCCGTCTGGATGTGCCGCGCCCGCCTTCGGATTTGGATAGCCGGGAGCAGGTGGTGCGCTTGCTAACCGAAGCGACCAGCTACGATACTAACGAAAATTCGGCCAGTAGCAGCAATGGAATTCAAAACGGCTCGGCCCTGCAAATTTTGGCGGCTAACGCGCGGGATACACTGGTTAAAATTTTGGCAGTTTACCGGGAGACGGCCCATAGTTTTTCGGAAGATTACAGCTTTTGGATAAACGACCCGGATGTGGACGGCCAGATTAGCCCTTACTTGCGGCAAACCGAAAGCGGGCAATATCTGGTAGTTGATTATGTCGAGCGTTACCTTGAACCTGAAGAAGCCGGATTTTTGGCCGGACGACCAATTGAATTGGAAGACGTTTTGGGACTGGACGACCCGCGCGATAGCTTTTTTGCCCTGGAAGCTTTCAAAGAAGCTTTTGCCGTTTTGATGGTTTTCAAGTGTGACCGGGGGTTAAACACCGAAAGCACTGGGCTGCTGCAAAATTTGTTTAGCCGGGATGAAGCAGAATTGGCCCAGTACGGTAGCTATGCCGATTTGAACAAAGCGATTATTGTTGCCAACCAATTTGATAACGTGACGGCAAATGTCGCTTTGGGCGGCAACAAAGCCAGTGGCAACCCGCTCAAAGGCATTGAAGATATTCGGCGCGAACTAAGCCGTTATACCCGGCAGCCCATCCCGATTTACCTGACCAGCGCACAGCTTTCGCGGCAGGCTCAGGCCCGCTTGAACGGGAGCAGCGAACGTCCTTCGGCGGCTTATTCCTTTTATTTGCAAAGTTTGGCTAATTTGCTGGCAGTTATGGACGAAAGCCGCCAGCCCAGCCCGGATTACCTGGATTTTGTGCAAGCGCGACGAGCCGACATCGAGAACGCCGCCTTTGACCCGGCCAACTTGACCGAAAGCAAACGGGCCAGTCTGGTTTTAGAAATGAGCGGGTTAACCCGGCTAACCACTAAAGTACAGGAAGCTTTGGAAGCTAAATCAATTTTGCGGGGCAGAATTGCCAACGCCGAGTATTATTACAGCCGGGCGATTGCCGAGAGTGCGGTATGCTATGCCCGCCGGATGCGTGAATTCAAGCTGGATTTAGCCGAGTTTAACCAGCTTCCGGCCAGTCTGGAAAGCCGCCTTTTCGCTAAATTTCAGCACGAGATACGGGGACGCTTGGAAGAACTGGATTTGGAACTAAAGCAAAGCTATTTCAATCTGGCCCGTCGCTATGTTCACGGCCCGATGCCCGCCGAAGTAGAGGAAGCCCGCCAGTATTTCTTGAACACTATTCAAAAAGTGATGGTGACTAATACTCAGCTAATCCAAATGGAGCAGCATATTTCTACCGGCGAGACTGTGACCGATTCCTGGCGCAAGGTGTTTGAAGACATTAACGATTGGCTAACCCTCGAAAGCGGGCGGCAAATGACCGGGCTGGTTGGGCCTTTAATTATGGAAGTCGAAAGATTAACGGGCAATTTGCAAAAGCAATTGACTACCCTCTCGATTAACCCGCTTGAAGAAAGCTTCCAGGCCAATTATCAGGCCCGGCTTAACCGATTGCGCCAACGCTTGCAGCTAGAAGCCGAAGTTTTAGCTTTGGGCTTTCACACCGACCACCGTTTTTCGGTCTATGATGTGCGGATTGCCGAAGCCCTGCACGTCGGCGAGTCCACCCGGCGGCGGGAAGCGGTTGTGCAGCTAATGCAGGAGCGGGTACGAAGCTGGTATAACCAGATGTGGCACTTGCTGGCAAAAGTGGCTATGACCGACCTTTCCAGTTTTGTAGCCGAAGTTCGCCATTATGTGCTTGGCTTGCACGCCGATGGCAGCTTGAGGGTAGGCTTTGAGCAAGCCGGACAGGGGGCGGGTATCCTGGCTCCCGAAACCAGCCTGACTGCTATTCTGAACCAGCGTTATCATAGCGAGCCGGACTACCGCAAGCAGTACGCTATGCGTGAGCCTACCCCAACCGAACGGCTGGCGGCAGAGATTCGGGAGTGGCTGGAATTAGTCCGCCCGCCAATGGATGGGTTGGCCGAATTGGGCAAAGCTCTGGCAATTGTGGGCGTAGGGGCGGGGTTAAATCTGGCTGCAACTGAGGCGGATAGTGAAGACGAAGCAGGCGAAGCAAAGCCGGAAAATACAACGGAAGGAGGGGTTGGCGGCTACGCCAGCCCTGATTTTGCCTCCATTTCTACTGCTACAAGCAGAGCGGGTACAGCCGTAGCCGAGGCTGATGCGCCCGGACGAACCTATACCCGCCTGAGCTTCCCGATTGAAAGCCGCCACCCCTATTTGCCGATTACCCGCCAGTTTTGGGAAATTACCAACCCGGATGAAAAAGCCCGCTATACCCGTTTGCATTTTAGCCGGATAGATTTGGGTACCTCCCAAAACAGTAGTGACCGCATCACGCTCACCCCGTTAGGGAAGCAGGAAGGCTTGACGATTAACGGGAAACATAGCGATTTGTGGACGGAAGCCTTGCCAGGTCGTACCATTAAAATCAATTTTAGTGCTGATAACGCTCAACCGGGCTGGGGCTTTGTACTGGATGCCGTCGAAACTGTTTTGCTGGAAGAATTTAGCGGCAAGTAGGTTCGTAAGTATTACCTGTAAATTATAATCGAGATAGTTAGAAAAGATTAGCAAATATGAGAACAAAAAATAAACCTTCGCTGGGGGCGACGGCACCCGGCGAAGCTATTTTACGTCAGAAAGCCGAAGTGAAAAAAATAAGGCAACGCCGCCAGCCCGAACGTCACCCGGTAGCCCCTCTGCTGCGCGAACAAATCTTTCGGCGGGACGCTTACCAGTGCCGCCAATGCGGTTCAGCTCCGCGCAATGGGATAAATCTGGAACTCGACCATATTGTCCCAATTAGCCGGGGCGGAACAAACGACCCGCACAATTTGCAAACGCTTTGCCGTCCCTGCAATCAAGCCAAAAGCAATCATCTAACCCAGCAATTCTAAATTTGGCTTTACTGTTTGGCTTTACTGTTTTTTGGCAAGAGATTGCCGGGAGTTGTTGAATAATTGCCGCAAAACCAGATAAAGACTTCCGGCAATTACCACTATCCCAAAGCTTCCGGCAATATCAAGCAAATGATGAACCCGCGCATAAACCCGCGCCAGCCCTACTATCAGGGCCAAAACCACAAAAACTAGCCCCATCCGCCAGCTAACTACCCCAAAAACCGCCGCAATTACCGCCAGCAACAAAGTATGGTCAGAAGGAAAGCCGTTATCGGTGGCACTTGGAATAAGAGCTGGAATCCCGGTCTGGATAAACGGGCGTGGGTCGCTAATCAAATCAGTTCCAAGTTTGGATAGTAAATAGGAAACAATTCCAATGAATAATGTTGCTAAAACAAGTTCTTGCCAGTTAGCCCGGTAGCGCAAAGCTATTAACAGCAAAGCCGCTGCTATTACTATCAGGTAAAAATATTCAGCCAAAAAGCTAAAAATGTTGTCCAAAGTTCTTCTCTCTTAACAATTTAGGTTTTGCCGGAAGCTGGTTTCAACTTCCGGCAAATTTTTTACTTGCTTATACCTCGAACCGTACCATCGCGTCGCCAATCGGCGGCTCCTTGTTTGCGGTTGTCGGCGGTAAACAAAATCGCCTGAGTTGAGCCGATAAAACCGGGATTAGCGGCAAGGGTATGGCCGCGCCGGGTTAATTCGTCGCGAACTGCTTTGCTAATCCCGAATTCCCAGCTAATCGTCGGATAAGTTGGGCCGAAAATACGTGGCGCATCGACGGCATCCTGAATATTCATCCCAAAATCAATCACGTTCATCAAAACTTGAGTGACTGTCAGAATAATAGTCGAGCCGCCGGGCGAACCCAGAATAAAATAAGGTTTGCCGTCTTTAAGCACAATCGTTGGGTTCATGCTGCTGCGGGGACGTTTGCCCGGCTCAACCTGATTTGGGCCACCCGGCACAAAATCAAAATCGGTTAGCTCGTTGTTAAGCAAAAAGCCGTAGCCCGGCACAAGAATTCCTGTACCGTAAGCCGATTCGATAGTGTTAGTATAAGTAACTACGTTGCCATCTTTATCAGCTACTACAAAGTGACTGGTTTCACGGCCATCTATCGCCAACCCGTCCGGGTCGCGCCATTGTGGTTTAGCCGGAGAAGCTTCATAATCAAAAGGATTGCCCGGTTTAATCTCCTTGTTGGCACTATCCAGCTTAATCAGGGCGCGTCGGGTATCCAGATATTTTGGATCAAGCATACCATTGCGGGGCAGCTTCACAAAATCCTCGTCGCCCAAATATTTGCCCCGGTCAGCAAAAGCCAGCCGAGTAGCCTCAGTCAGCAAGTGTAGGGCATCAGCACTGTTTTGACCGTAGGACTTCATATCATAGGGTTCGAGCAATTTCAGGATTTGCATCATGGTCAGGCCACCACTGGAAGGCGGGGCGGCACTGATAATATCATAACCCCGATAAGTGGCTTTAATCGGTTCGCGGGCTTTTGCCGTATAATTCTTCAAATCGTCCAGGGTCATGCTACCGCCTTTGGCCTGTACCGCCTGAACGATAGCGCGGGCCAAATCGGTATCTCCATAAAAAGCGCCCTCGCCGTCTTTAGCCAGCAGGCGAAAAGTTTTAGCCAAATCGGATTGCTTTAGTTTTGTACCTACCGCAATCGGTTTGCCACCGGGCAAGAACAAAGCCGCCGCTTCGGGAGTGTTTTGCAAAACCGGGAGCGAAGAGGGGTCAATTACCGCTTCAACAAAACGCGGCGTAACCACAAAACCATTTTCGGCTAAATCAATCGCCGGAGCAAGCGTCTGGGCCAGCGTTTGAGTGCCGTACTTTTGCAGAGCCAGCGTCGCCCCCTTGACTGCTCCCGGCACTCCCGCCGCCTTACCACTGAGCCGGGCCGGAGTAAAGGCTAAAGGCTTGCCATCCGCCCCCAAAAACATATCCGGCTTTGCGCCAGCCGGGGCAGCCTCGCGGCTATCAATCATGACGGTTTCGCCCGATTTGGTACGAATTGTCATAAAACCGCCGCCACCAATCCCCGAAGATTGCGGTTCAACCACGTTCAGGGCAAACATAATAGCAATCGCTGCATCTACCGCGTTTCCGCCATTTTGCAAAACTTTTAACCCGGCTTCGGTAGCGTAAGGGTTGGCGGTAGCGACCATCGCCCCATCGCTGGCGACATTGCTATTCTGGAAGCGGAACGGCTCAATCAAATAACGCCAGCGATAATAATGCAAGCCGACATTACCCATCTCAACCCGGTAAGCTTCGGCATTATCAGGGGTATAAGTCAGGACGCGGCGTTCAAAAGCCTGTACCAGTACGTCTTTATCGACCCCGCCCACTTTGGCCCTTGTCCAGTAAGGCTCGGTCAGAGGCAAACCAAGCGTAGTCAGGCCGTCAAAGACCAGGCCGAATTGGGTCGTACCATCCTTATAAATCAGGCCCGACGTTGAATACTGAAATTTGTAGAAAACGTCCGCAATATTATGCTGCAAGGTTGGCTCAAAAATACCAACCTTAATATTGTAGCGGGATAGGGCGGCATCGTCGGTGACGGTACCATCGGCTTTGAGGGTAGCGGTAATAGTCTGGCCGAAGCGGATAGGGCTGGGCTTATCGCCATTAAGTGAAGCCAGATTGGTCAACGAGGCATAAGTCGGCGCACTCGGATTAATTTCGAGCGGGTCGCCCGCAATCGCCACATTATTGGCCGGGCTGCGCTGCTCATAAGCAGCATTGCCAAGCTGCACAAAGCCGCCGATTAGTTCTCGCACCAAAAGCCCATTGGTCAGATAAAAGCGGTCATTACGGTCAGCATCGGGATTGGTAATTTCCATCCGGGCCTTGTCGAAGTAAGCCACTACACGCTGACCGCCCGGCCCTTCTTTGTAAGGCTCTTGCGTTTTGCGGATAAGTTCTGCGCCCCAGGTAAAGCTGCGCGAATCCAGCCCGCTTAAAATCGGCAAATCGGAGCGATACCAGGTATTTTCAAAAGCCAAATCATTAAAGCCACCCCGAACGTGAGTAATGTCGGCGGCAAGCGCGGTAGCGGGGAAGCTGGCAATTAGTAGCGAAGCCAAAAGCATTACCGCTTGCAGCATGGCTACTTTTTGGCCGGGTTCGCCCAAATACAAGGAACGAGTTTTCAAAATTTCCTCTCCTTACTCCTGTTAAATTTTCAATCGTACCAGGAAAGATGGATACTGTACAAGCTTCACTGCCAAAACGTTGCTATACCGCTTATTATAAGTATATTTTAATTGGCTGACAAGCAACAACCCTCACTTTGATAGCGGCCTGGTATTTTGTGGCTACCTTGACCATAAATAAAAGTGTAATAAGCTTTTGGCGAGAATGTTGTGCTATAATTATATTACTTACTAACACACCACCTGTGTACGCATTTTGGGGAAAAGATGTGTACCAATTGTACAGCTTGTACAAATTGTATCAACCAGGAGAATACCAAGCTATGTTTAATTGGTCAAAAGAACGAACTAATAAACCAGCCCAACCCGCGCTTGACGAAACCGCCCTGCGTCAACGCGAAGTTCTTAAAGCTTTGGAAGAGCAAGTTCCAGAAGTTCGTATGAAGCTTTTGACCGGGCCGGAAGAAGCCGCTCCTATGTGCAAGAATTTACTGGCTAAAATCTACCAACTCGATGCCGATAACCCCAAATGGAACGAAAAAGAGCAGCATCGGCGGGATGTGCTGGAAATGTCGCTACTCAATTTTTTGGCCCAAGCTTTGACCGATAGAGGCAATTGGGACGAAGCTGCCAGCAGTTACGAGCGTGGTCTGGCGATTGGCGCACGTCTGCAAGTTCCCGATTTTCAGGCAGTTAATCTTTTGAATTTAGGGAAATGTTACCGTCATGCCGGGAATCTGGAGCGGGCCGCTTTTTGCTTTGAGCAAGCAATTGCCCTTTGCCAGACCCATAATTTAACTTCACAACAAGCCGAAGCTTTTTATCAAAGAGCGGTAATTGGCGAGTTGCAACACCGCCCCGCCGAAGCCTTGAACGCTTATCAGCAGGGGTTAGCCCTGAGCGAAGGCGAGAGATTATATTCGCTGGCAGTTCGCTTTTTGAGCCAGCTTGGGCAATTGCAGCAAAGTTTGGGCGAGTATACTTCGGCTTTGCAATATTACGAACGCTGCTTGCAGCTTTTGCACGAAACCGATGATGACAAGGAAAGTGAAACTATTATTCTGGGCCAGATTAGCCATGTTTGCGTCCAGATTGACGATTTTAAGCGGGGGATAGCCGCCGCCCGGCAAGGGCTGGAATTAAGCCGCCAAACCGGGCAGAAAGCCGAAGAAGCCGCGTTCTTGAACGATTTGACCCGGCTTTTGATGGGTTATGGCGATGTGAAAGAGGCTAAAGTCTTCGGTCAGCAAGCTCATCAACTGGCGAAACAACGCGGCGACGCGGAAGCCTTGCGCGAGGCTGAACAGCTTTTGCGCCAGCTTGGGACAGATGTAGACGGCAATACCGGCACTTTCCAGACGATGAGCGAACTTATTCAAATCCCGGAAGTCCATTACCAGCGCGGCAACCAGTATTACCGGGATGGTGCGCTTGACCGGGCCATTGCCGCCTATAGCCGGGCGATTAACCTTGACCCCAAGATGACTTCGGCTTATGTCAACCGGGGCAGTGCCTATGCCGCCAAAGGCAATTATGACCGGGCCTTAGCCGATTACAATCAGGCCGTCCAGCTTGACCCGGCAGATATGGCGACCCGTTTCAACCGGGGCAACGTTTATCGCAAGCGACGGGAATATTCGCTGGCCCTTAACGATTATAGCGAGGCTATCCGGCTCGACCCTACCGACCCCGATGCTTATTTCAACCGGGGCGAAGTTTTGCGCCGGATGAAGCGTTTGCCCGAAGCCGCCGCCGATTTCCAGCGAGTTATCAAACTAAGTGCGGGCAAGGACGAAGCGGGAGCAGAACAGGCCCGCCGTTTGCTCCAGGAATTAGACGCAAGACCAGGCTCAGGCCCAATCGGAAAAAGCAAATAAAATAGCAAACCATAGTTAAGCCTGAAATCATGACCAGTAATTTACCCGACAATTCAACTTTTAGTCTAAAACTTGATGAAGGAATGTTTACGCTTCATTTTTTGGACTTTTACCAGTTCGTAGAAGAATTCTTCCGCAACCAGATTTTTGAGCAGCTTGATTGGTTTGCCCTGCCGGGAACGGTAATAGTTAAGCAAATAAATTCTCATAGCGTTGAGCAAGCCGCGAACGCTCTTATAGAACGGGGCTATTTTAATCACATTCGACCTGATTCGACGCAAAAGAACGCTGATTTGAAACAAAATCTGTCGGCAAGTGTCCTATTTCCTGAATGGTATAGTAATGACCAAAATGTTCAGCTACAAATCGAGGACAAAGGCTTTCTGGAAAACGTGCTGGTGAAAGTTGGGGACGATAAGTACGGATTACAATTTGAGGATTGTGTATCTTTCACACAAAGTTTTGCAATCAACGCCCGTGCAGGAGAAGTTTACTCTGCCGAGCCGGGAAAAATAATAGTTTCAAAAGTTAATGTTGAAATAATCGAAAAAGCGGTCAACTGGCTGTCAGCGCACAATTTCTTTGTCCATTTCAAACCATTAGCGAAGTAAACCGAGGAGGTAGGAATAATGCCGGATTTTTCTTTGGCCGGACAGTACACCGATAAGCTTTCTAACGATAGCGATTTTATGGAGCGGGTGCAGCAGGCTTTTGGAGCTTTGCAAGCCTCCAGCATCCCGGCTCATATCGAAATAAATACTTTTAGCCGGACTATATCGGTGCGGGTTGAAGCGGCCCGCCGGGATGCCGCCCGCGTCGCTTTGAAAGAGATTTTGCCGAATATCCCACGTCGCTTGCGAATGAGGGTGGATGCCAGCACTTTGCGCCGGGTCACGCCCGCTATCCCGGTGCTGATGCCAGGAGATGAAGTTATCGTGGGGCGTTCCTCGATTGGCAGCCGCAACGAGAAAACTGTGACGATTGAGGATGATTCCAAAATTGCCAACCAGCATTTGCGGGTACGCTGGGATGGGCTGGACAAGCTCGAAGTTAAAGACGTAAGCGGCAAAAACGATGCTCGAATAGGTACGGTAGAAATCGGGCCGGAATGGATGGAACTCGAACCGGGCGCAAAGGTACGTATCGGCGATACCACAATTTCTTTCCAATTCGGCGACCCAGTGGAGTAGCAAAGACAAAGCTAAGGAAACTTAATGGGGAAAAATGAGCCGGGTCGGGTTTTACCTCCGGCTATTTTTGAAAGAAAACTAATACCGGCTTTGCGTAATCCGTCGGAACTGGCGGTAGCGATAGCGAACAAGCTTCCGGCAGTAATGCTGCTCAAGGGCGATATTTTCGATGTGGCGCAAGTAGTGGAACAGGCCAGCCAGCATAATACGCTGGTATTTGTGCATATTGATTTGATTGACGGTATCGGGCGGGATAAACCGGGTTTGCGCTATTTGAAAGAGCGTTTAGGGGTGAACGGGGTAGTCAGTACCCGCTCTGGCTTGCTCAAGGAAGCCGCCGGGCTGGGCATGTTTACTATTTTGCGGATGTTCGTGCTGGACTCGGCGGGATACAGCACCGGGATAAATTTGCTGCATAGCGTTCAGCCCGATGCGGTAGAAATAATGCCGGGAGTAGTGTTACCTCATATTGCCGAAGAAGCGGCCCGCGACATTCATCAACCCATAATCGCCGGAGGAATTATCAAAACCGAGCAGGACATTAAAAATATCCTGAAAGCGGGGGCGACGGCAGTTTCGACCAGCCGACAAGCACTCTGGAAGTTCCGGCTCGATTAAAAGCCAATAAAAAAGGCCACCTTACGGGGTGGTCTATTTCAATGACCCCGATTAGCTCTGACGGTTCATGAATAAACCGCCGAGCTAATCGGATTCGCTTCGAGGCTTACCACTTGTTGCAAAGCGTTAAGTGCTGTGGTTTCCGCATCGCGATGGGTAACATACGGGCCGAAGAACGTACCCGGTTTCAAAAACTCACTGTCTACAATCAAAGGAACTTTATCAGCTACAAAAAACGCTGCAAAGTACCCGTTGAGTTCCCACCACACGTACAGTCGTACCGCAAGTCCATTTTTCAGAAACAAAGTTCGCGCTGGAGTCATTGCCCCACCTCCAATTTTCATTCTTTACCAAAGGATGAAGGAGGAGTCCGTAGGTAAACGTAAAATAGAATAGTCTCAGAACCACCCTTACCAAAAGTACCCAATAATCTGCTAGAAGGTTTTGCCTTCATGATGATATACACCACGAAGGCAAAAACGTTACACGAGTTTATAAACGGATTTTGAACGAGTTTTGCCTGAGTATTACAAACCCAATATCTGAATTTCGGCATAGTAGCCTAAAGTCCATAAAGACTGTCCCGGATTGTTGATTAAGAAACGAATATAGCGGCCTTTGACCAATCCGGCTTTAACCGAGTTCCAGCCCCAGTTCAGCCCGGTATCAATATCGTTAGCGTCAGGCAAAGTTGTCCAATTTGTGCTATCGCTGGAATACTGAATTTTGGTACTGGGCGCGTGACCTGTACCCCAGACAAAATAGCGAACTTCGCTTACCTGTCGGCTTGTCCCCAAATCCAGTTGCAGCCAGGCCGAAGCGGGTTTACCACTAATTCCCCAATAATTGCCAGTATTACCATCTAAAAGATTATTGACGGGCGAATAGGCATCGCTGCCGGAAGCAGTTATCCGCGAAACGGGCAATTTCTGGGGATTAGCGGTTGACCGGGTAGTGGTAGCACTCGCCGTTGGCGTGATAGGCTTGGGGGTAGCGGTTGGTGGAATTGGGGTAGCCGTAGCTGGCTTTGAGGTAGCGGTAGCCGGAACAGAAGTAGCGGTGGCTGGTACAGAAGTGGCCGGAACAGAAGTAGCGGTTGGCCGGACACCCCCAACGCCACTACGGGTAGCGGTTGCGCCCGGTGCGGCGACGGGTAAGGTGATGTCACCCTTGAGCATAAGCGGGGTCGCGCTCAGGACAAGCTGAAGCTGTCCATTAACCGGGCTAAGGGTCTGGGTGCTGTTAGTCTGCCAGTTGTAAGTCGTTGGGCCGTTGGTAGCAGGCAAGTTCAAAGTAAAACTGCTGCCCTCTGAATTATTGGCGGTTCTGGCCCAAAGCAAGGTCAAGCGTTGCCCGTCTTGGGCCTTGAAAACTGCGCCCCGTGCCTCGGCGGGCAAATTCAGGGCGGTAGTGGCTGCCGGGTCATAAACCGCCCCGTCCAAAGCTCGCGCCGCCGCTTCAATTCCAAAGGAAGCCGCCTTGCGAATTGCTTGTGAAGGGGAAGCAAGCCCGGCCAAATCGTAGTAAAAACCCATGTGACTATGGGCATCCGATAAAGTGGTGTCGGCTTCCAAATCGTTCAGGGCAAAAGTATGGACTTGTTTCAGCCCATTAATCCGGGCCTGCATCAGCAATTTTATCTGGTAATTGCGTAACAAATCCATACCACCCGCCATTGAGCCGAGCGGTTGTGAGCTAAAGCCGGTTTCAGTGCTAATAAAATATTTGGCCGGATAGGGGCTGCCAGAGTAACCCCGTTTGGTGAGTAAAGCCTGAAAATTATTGCGAAGGGTAATAAAATTATCAATAGCATTATCCGAATCGGTATTGGTGTTCCATTGCCCGTTAGCCCGGTTTTGTACGCCGTACTGCGGATAATAATGGTAGCTCATCACGTCAAAATATGCGCCACCTGTGAGGGGATAAGCTCCGCCGGGTGTGCCATCCGCCGGGTTATCGCTATAGCGCAAAATGCTGTCCAAAAAGCTTTCGTAGCCCAGCCCGCCAGTCGCCACTAAAGCGGTTGGGTCAACCTTCTTGATAACCTCGTAGCTAACCCGCAGCATATGAACATAGCTAAAAACTGAATCGTTCCAGCGCGGCAAGTCGCCAGGTTTGGCCGGACTATTCCACCAATCATTTTGGGTGGCGTTCCAGTTCCCGGTAAAATCCGGCTCGTTCCAGATTTCCCAAACTTTTACATAAGGCTTGTAGGTCGAAACCGCCTGATAAACATAGTTCGCCCAAAAATTATTGGGGTTGACACTGCCGTCAGCGTTCCAAATCGGTTCGTAAAGGTTGTTGGGCGAATAATATGCCAATTGCCAATCGGGAGTGTTGGCGGGGGCTTTGGAGTGAGCGCGGCTTGGCGTACTTAGGGTTGCGGTCAAATTAGTTTGGCCGTTAGCCTGATAATGTTGCATATTGGGCAAGGCGATGTTATAGCCCCAGCTCTCGAAGTAGTTTTCTGGCAAAAACACCCGAAGCGAGTTCAGGCCCTGCGCGGCAGCCAAATCGCTTAACTGTGAATCGGTAAAGTCAGGATTGCGCCAGGTCAGATTAGTACCAAAGCGAAAGCGGTCATTATAGGCCGGAATAATATCGTTGGCGGTAGTGGTCGCCGCCAAAGGCCGGGTCAGGTTCGATAGCCAGCTTAGTCCTAAACTACTGACCAAACCCAGAACCAAAAATGCAGCAAAGAATTTGCGAGATTTAGCAAAAGTAAACAAAACGTTTCTCCCATTATTATGTGCTACTACCTGAAAAACCTGTTGCCGACAGCCCAAATAAAGGTAAGCTTTGTACCTGCTTTACCGTTATTTCAGGGTCTCGCTTTGTTTTTAAGTGAGAGTAAAACTACAGATTTTCCCTCGATTGGGAGGATTTTAACACGTGATGAACTGAAATACAGTACACAATAGTACCGTTTTGGTGTAGTAAAATATGGTACTACCATTACCCTAAATTCGATAATCCCTAATACTTTTTCGCTAAACCGGGAACTAATTTCAGGTAGATAAGGCAAATCTATAAAAAAATACCAACCGATTAGGGCTGGCTCCTGGTTTCAATCTTTTGCTAAAGGCTTATAGCAAAGCTACTAATATTTAGGGGCTTACTTGGCGGTGGGAATAGTGCTGACTGGTTCGCCAAGCTTGTAAGTTTTGAGCAATTCCAGAAAAGCGCGAGCCGGACGGGTTAATTCTTTATCTTTATGATGGGCATAAATAAAAGTCCGGCCTACTTCTACCCCTTCGATATTCAGCGCGTAAAGCCGATTGGTTTCCAGTTCGCGCTGCACCGAAAGAGCCGGAACTACCGCTACGCCCAGACCCATCTCGACGCTACGCTTGATGGCTTCCAGATTTGCCATAATCAAATACTGGTCGGGGTGAACATGCGAAGTATCCAGCATATTTTCGACAAAGGCGGCCAGAGCCGAACCTCGTTCGCGCACCAGTAATACCCGATTGCCCAATTCGTTCAGGCCCACGTTAGCCCGGTTGCTCAAGGCCCAGGGGTCATTGGGCGGCGTAACCATCACCAGTTTATCTTCCAAAAAGGGATGCAATTCGAGCAAGGGATGGGGTTCGAGCGGCGAACCAACCAAAGCCAAATCAACTTCATTTTTTAATAATTTGTGGGCCAGCATTTCGCTATTGCCTAAAGTTATATCAAACTTGACCTGAGCGTGGTGATGAACATCCGGGGCGTGGCTGGCGTTCTCGCTATTTGAGGGGAAAACATAGGTTTGGTTGAAGCGATGCAACAGTTCGGGCAAAACATAGGTTGCCAGCGTCACCCCTACCCCCAAAGCCAAACGCCCTGCCGAGATGCCTGCCGCTTCGCGTACTGCCTGAGCCGCTTCTTCGGCCAGTGAAAGCAAAGCAGTGGCTTTGGCATATAACACTTTACCCGCTTCGGTCAAATATACTTCTTTTGCCAATCGTTCAAATAGTCGCGCCCCGATTTGCCGTTCCAGCGATTGCACTTGCTGGCTAACGGTAGGTTGGGTCAGGTAGAGGGCTTCGGCAGCGCGGGTAAAGCTGCGTTGTCGGGCTACTTCGCAAAATATTTGTAATTTTTGTAAATCAAGGCCAATCATTTCAGGAATTTGCTCCAGACTTAGGACGACTTTTTTAATATATACTATTATAACATGTTGCAGGCTTACATAAAAGTCTTTTCATTTGCTAACACATTGACTACGACCAAATCTTTGTAATTCGCATTCTGCTTATTCCGCATTCTGCTTTATAAGAAAAGAATTTAACTGAGTTATGTAAAGTCGAAACTCTTTTTATTTCGACTTTTCTTTAAATACCTTTTATTTTAATAGTTTCTTTTGTGTCTATACTTCGTTCCCTTATAAAGATACTTCGTTCCCTTATAAAGATACT
>JBBQGP010000028.1:0-37964 GCA_038323095.1 Chloroflexia bacterium
CTTTCCTGAAAAATCGCTACTATTCATTTGTAGCAGAGATTTCCAATCCCAGTTTTACCCAGATTCGTCTGGTCGGGATTGGAAATCCTTGCTGCAATAGGTTGGGCTGAATTGCTCCTTCATCCTTCAGTAGGTTGTGCCTCAGAAAAGCTTTATCTTAATTTTTGTGAAAGAAATTTTCAACATTTTCCTTTAGTTTGAAACACAATTCAGTCAGTTAGAGAAAAATTTAGGATTTGTGAAATTTCACACTTTCTCTGAAATTAACCTTGCGTGAATAATAGGCATATGTTATACTTCTCACGAAAGCTCAGTGAAAGAACTATGAAGGAACTATGATACCCGCCTAAACTTGGTTATCGGCCAGTTTCGTTTCAGTTTTCGAGGTTGTTTCCCCCGGAAGGTTTAATACTGCTCAAACGAAGAGCCTTTTGGGATGAGCGGGTAGTACCAAAAAAGCACATTATAAAGCAATTAAATAGTACGCAACTAGCGAGAAATCTGTAAGACATTGGCGACGAACAGAGGAGACGATAACAAGGAAAGCCGCGACCAAAGCCGCGAAGAATCCAGCCGAGCATTGGTAGGAATGGCAACCGGCATGGGCTTTAGCTTACTGGTGTTTGTGGCGGGTGGGGTATTTTTAGATAGTGTATTCAAGACTACCCCAATTTTCCTTTTGGTCGGGATTTTTTTTGCCCTGGCAACCATCGCGATATTTTTGTGGCGCATCGCTACCGCACGGTAAAGCCGGGTTAGTCGGAACAGAAGAAGTAATTAGCCAGAAAGCAGACGGAGAAAACCTTTGCCGGAAGATAAATTCGCAATAAGTTTGAAAGCCGAGCCGATTATTTCATTCGGTGGGTTCGACATCACCAACAGTATGCTTACTACTTTAATAGTAGGCGTAATTCTTTCGATTTTAGTAATTAGCGCACTGGGTCGGCCAAAACTTGTACCTGGTCGCTGGCAGGCTTTCTGGGAATTTATAGTCGAAAGTCAGCTGAATCAAAGTGAAGGAGCAATGGGTCGCAAATCCGGGCGCAGGCTTTTTCCTTTATTAGCCACTTTCTTTGTTTACATTCTTTTCGCCAACTGGTTCAGCCTTTTGCCAGGCATCGGCAGTATTGGTTTTTATGAGCCGCAAGTAGAAGTACCCCTTGATGCAACTGTTCCTCTGAACAAACCGGCCCTTAACGGCAGTCCTTACGCCTATGCCCAAACCAATACTCTGGTAAAATTGGTAGATGACAATGGTAACGAACTCAAGGATAAAATACTTGAAGCTGGCACAATGGTCAGGTTTGACCCGGCGAAAGTAACTGCCGATAAGGTAGCAGTCCAACCAGTCGAAACTAAAGGCCACAAAGCTACCGAGCCAGTGGAAGGCCAGCCGGAGGGTTATGTCGCCCTTAACCAGCTTACCGGGGCGAAAGTTTACCGGGTGCTGGTACCTTTCCTTCGCGCTCCAAACGCCGATTTGAATATGACTTTGGGGATGGCTTTAATCTCGATTATTCTGGTGCAAATTTTGGCAATTCGTTCGCACGGTTTGGGTGGATACATCAAAGAATTTTTCCCCAAACCGTATGCTTTCGATATAATCCTGACCCCGGTAGAAATTATAGGGCAGCTATCGCGTGTTCTCTCGCTTACCTTCCGTCTTTTCGGCAATGTGTTTGCGGGTGAGGCATTGCTGGCAATTATTCTAAGAATTGCCGGGCCGACCTTGTTTATCTTTATCGGGCTGGAACTTTTCTTTGGGCTGATTCAAGCCCTGGTATTTACTGGCCTGAGTACCGCTTATATGACGATTGCGGTGATGGGCCAGGAAGGTGGGCATGGTACAAATGAACATGAACCCCACCACGATAGCGACTCGCATATGGATATGGAGGCAAATTATCCCCAGCAGAGTGAGTACGTTGAGAAACAAGCAGCAGGCGCAACGCGCTAATTAAGGCGGCGGGCCAGCTTTGCAGATTGTGAGTAAGTAGTTTAGTTGCTCAGGTTACTTGATTAACAAAAAAGAGAAAAACAACCTTTATTTAAGGAGGAAAAGAACAGAATGTACGATTTAGCGGCCTCGATTACCAGCAGCATTCTTGAGCAGACCACCACCACCACAGGTGCCGGTATTACAGGTAACTTGAAAGCATTGGGCGCGGCCCTGGCTATCGGTATCGGCGGTATCGGCCCCGGTATCGGTATCGGTATTGCAGTTCGTGGCGCACTGGAAGCCATCGGGCGCAACCCGGAAACCGAAGGCGCAGTTCGCAATACTATGATTTTAGGTGCAGCGTTGGCCGAAGCGGTAGCAATTTACGCTTTGCTGATTGCTCTGCTAATTATCTTCGTGGCCTAATGGTAGAAAAGCGGGTGTTTTTTGCAGACTGTATTTTAAGCTGCAAAAAACACTTCCGTTTGAAAAATCGGAAAATCCGAAAAATCTTAGCTGAAGGATTTTGCTAAATGGAATTAACGGGCCTATCTTTTGCATTATTGCCCACCGCGACTAATCTGGCGGCGGAAAGTACCGGCGGCTTTGGGGAACTGGGTATTAACTTGCCTAACTTGATTTGGCAAGCAGTTGGTTTCGCCATTATCCTGTTTGTACTCTACCGTTTTGCCTACAAACCCCTATTAAATGTAGTGGACGAGCGACGGGCGCGGGCGCAAGAAATTGTAGACAAAAGCGACCAGATTCGGAAAGAAGCCCTGGAGTCGGAGCAGCGTACCCGCGATATTCTGGCGAACGCCCAACGCGAGGCGCAGCAAATCATTGCTTCGGCTACTACCCGGCAAAAACAGATTGTCGACGAAACTTCGGCCAAACAACGTCAGGTTGAAGAACAGGAAATTGCTAAAGCCCGCCAGCAAATCGCCGCCGAGCGCGATGCCGCTATTACCCAATTGCGCCACGAGTTTGCAGATTTGGCGGTACTGGCAGCTTCCCGGATTGTACGGCGTGAACTCAATACTAACCCGCAGTTGCAGACCGAGTTAATCAATGAAGTTTTGAACGAGCCTAAAAACGCCGACGGACGGAAGAACTAAATTAGTTTCAAGTTTTGAATTATGTAACTCAAAACTTGAAACTTGAAACTTGAAACTATTTATGAGGAGCAAGCGATGCCAGCTGGAAACGCGGGCCGCCGTTACGCCCAGGCTATTTTTGAAATAGCCCAACGTCAAAACAAAATAGATGACTGGATGGCTGACCTGAATAATATGGCCCAGACTTTTGACGAGCCGGAAGTAAAACGCTATTTTAAGAATCCCGAATCCCCACGAACGCTAAAGCGGACTTTTGTTCAAAATGTGCTGGCTAAAAACGTTAGCCCCGCCGCGCTCAATCTGGCAATGCTTTTGGTGCAGCACGGACGTGAGGCTTACATTGATGCTATTCGTACTGAATACACTCGAATGGTGAACCGCTTGCGGGGCATCGAAATCGCTCAGGTGACAACGGCTGTGCCGGTAGATGAAGCCGAAAAGCAGCAAATTCAACAAAGGCTTTCGAGGATAACAGGCAAAGAAGTACAAGTTGAGCTACGGGTTGACCCAAGCATTATCGGCGGGATAGTCGCCCGTGTTGGGGATACGCTGATTGATGGTAGCGTAGCCACCCGCTTGCAAGCATTAAGAAAGCAATTGGCCTAGTTGGGGCGCGAAGAATACGCCCGGTAAAACAACCGTTGGGTGCGGAGGTCGCGCTCCTACCAGCATAATCAGGAGATAAATTTTATGGCAGTACGTGCTGATGAAATCAGTTCGATTATTAGAAAACAACTGGAAGGGCTGGATACCACCGCACAACAGGTTGAAGTCGGGACTGTGGTAGAAGTCGGGGATGGTATCGCCCGTGTGTATGGTTTGGCCGGGGTAAAGGCCAGCGAACTGGTAGAATTTCCGGGCAAAGGCCCGAATGGTACGACGGTAGAAGGAATGGCCTTGAACTTGGAAGAAGATACGGTTGGTGTAATTATTATGGGGCCGTACACCAATATTAAGGAAGGCGACACCGTTCAGGGTACCGGGCGTATTATTCAAGTGCCGGTAGGCCCGGCTCTGGTGGGTCGGGTAGTGAACGCTTTGGGTTTGCCGATTGATGGCAAAGGCGAAATTCGGACTGACCGCTCCCGCTTTATCGAGCGCGTCGCTCCCGGTGTAATTACCCGCAAATCGGTAGATACTCCCGTACAAACGGGTATTAAGGCGATTGATGCGCTTATTCCAATTGGTCGAGGCCAGCGTGAACTTATCATTGGAGACCGTCAGACGGGTAAAACTGCTGTGGCGATTGATACAATTATTAATCAGCGCGGCGGTGATATGATTTGTATTTATGTTGCGATTGCCCAGAAACAGGCCCAGGTTGCCCAAGTTGTTGCCACCCTTGAGAAATACGGCGCGATGGAACATACTATTGTGGTAGTTGCCAGTGCCGCCGACCCCGCCCCGCTCCAATATATTGCCCCTTACGCCGGAGCTTCGATGGGTGAAGAAATCATGGAAAACGGCATTGAGTTGAACGGTAAAACTTACAAGGATGCCCTGATTGTTTATGATGATTTGTCCAAGCACGCCAATGCTTATCGTCAGGTATCGCTTTTGCTAAAGCGGCCTGCCGGACGCGAAGCTTATCCCGGCGATGTGTTTTATTTGCACAGTCGCTTGCTGGAACGGGCCGCCCGCTTAAATGATGATTTCGGCGGTGGTTCGCTAACCGCCTTGCCAGTTATCGAAACTCAGGCCAACGACGTATCGGCTTATATCCCGACCAACGTTATTTCGATTACTGACGGCCAGATTTATCTGGAATCCGACCTTTTTAACGCCGGTCAGCGTCCCGCTTTGAACGTGGGTATTTCGGTATCGCGTGTAGGTGGTGCGGCTCAAACCGCTCCGATGAAGCAGGTTGCCGGGCAATTAAAGCTTGACCTGGCCCAATATCGCGCTTTGGCTGCCTTTGCACAGTTTGGCTCGGACTTGGATAAAGCCACCAAGCAGCAGCTTGACCGGGGTCAACGTACTTCGGAAATCTTGAAGCAGCCGCAGTACGCCCCAGTGCCATTTGAAAAACAGGTTATGTCAATCTATGCCGTAACTAATGGCTATCTGGACGAGGTGGCGGTGGAACGCTGCCGCGATTGGGAAGCTGGTTTTACCAGTTTTATGGATAGCGCACACCCCGAATTCGGGCAGAGCATCCGCGAAAACCCACGCAAAAAGCTTTCCAAAGAGCAACTCGAAATGCTTATCAACTATATTAAAGAATTCAAGCAGGGTAACAAGTTTTAAGGACTTAAAACTTTATTGCAGGAGAAAAGATGCCGAGTACACGAACAATACGTGGCCGCATTCGTAGCGTTAAAAATATCGCCCAGATTACCAAAGCGATGGAATTGGTGGCGGCCAGCCGCATGCGTCGCGCTCAACAAAGTGTGTTGGCGGCCCGCCCTTTCTCACAGAAAGTGTTGGAAATAATCGCCGACCTTTCCGCCCTGCAAAAGAGCGAAGATTATCGAGCGATTAGCCCGCTTTTGCAGCAACGCCCGATTGAAAGAATTGGATTGGTGTTGGTAACGGCTGACCGAGGTTTGGCCGGAAGCCTTAATACCAACGCTATTCGGCGGGCAGTACGCTTTTTGAACGAAGAAACCGGCGGCAAGCCAGTGCGTCTGGTAGCAGTCGGGCGTAAGGGCCGGGATTTTATGGTGCGGGTTGGCCGCGAAATCGTAGCCGAATTTACCGGGTTGGGCGATAAACCAAACTTGCTGGATACTTTGCCGATTTCTAAAGTTATAATCGACGATTACATTAACGGTAACTACGATGCGGTTTATTTGCTTTATACTAACTTTGTCAATACTGTCACCGTCCGCCCGCAATTGGTTAAATTATTGCCGATTGAGCCGCCCGAAGGTCAGGATACTAAGGATTTTGAAAATACCGATTTTATCTTTGAACCTAACCCGGCAGGAGTGTTACAAGCCTTACTGCCGCGCTATGTCGAGGTTGAAATTTATCAGGCCATTCTCGAAAATATTGCCAGCGAACAAAGCAGCCGGATGGTGGCAATGCGAAACGCCAGCGATAAATCCAAAGAGCTTATCGGTGAACTGACCCTGGCTTATAATAAAATCCGGCAAGCCAACATTACCCGCGAAATTCTGGAAATTGCCAGTGGCGCGGCAGCAATGTCTGACTAAAATTCTCTGCTGTTGGGTAGTTGCCCAACAGCTTGTAATACAAGGGAGTCTTTTTATGACTGCTTACTCAACAAGAACAGAAGGCCGGGTAGTGCAAGTAACTGGCCCGGTGGTAGATGTAGAATTCCCACCAGATAAATTGCCCAATATTTATAATGCGGTTGAAATTACTATCGAAGGCCAGCAAGATACTTTGGTAGCGGAAGTACAGCAGCATCTGGGTAACGACTGGGTGCGGGCGGTAGCTATGAGTAGCACTGACGGTTTGAAGCGCGGCGCGAAAGCCGTTGATACGGGCGGGCCGATTACTGTTCCCGTGGGTGAGGCGACTTTGGGCCGTATCTTTAATGTATTGGGCCGGACTGTAGATAATGGTGGCCCGGTTGGGAACACCGAAACTTATTCAATTCATCGACCTGCCCCATCTTTTGATGAACAGGCTACTGAAGCTCAGATGTTTGAAACCGGGCTAAAAGTGGTTGATTTGATTGCGCCGTTTACCAAAGGTGGCAAAGTCGGGGTATTCGGTGGCGCGGGTGTAGGCAAAACCGTTGTTATTCTTGAACTGATTAACAACGTTGCCAAGTTCCATAATGGTTTCTCGGTGTTTACCGGCGTAGGCGAACGCACCCGCGAAGGTAACGACCTTTACCACGAAATGAGCGATGCGGGCGTATTGAAGAATATGGTGATGGTGTTCGGGCAGATGAACGAGCCGCCCGGCGCACGCCTTCGGGTCGGTCTGACCGGTCTGACGATGGCCGAATACTTCCGCGATAGCAAGGGTACAGACGTGTTGTTGTTCATTGACAACATCTTCCGTTTTGTGCAAGCTGGTTCGGAAGTGTCCTCACTATTGGGTCGTATGCCCAGCGCGGTAGGCTATCAGCCAACCCTGGCAACCGAAATGGGTTTGCTTCAGGAGCGGATTACTTCTACCAAAAAGGGTTCGATTACTTCGGTACAGGCCGTTTACGTCCCTGCCGATGACTACACTGACCCTGCGCCCGCCACGGTATTTGCTCACCTGGACGCGACTATTTCGCTGGAACGCCGTATCGCCGAGCAAGCAATTTTCCCGGCAGTAGACCCGTTGGCATCGACCAGCCGTATTCTTGACCCGCAAATTGTCGGGAACGAACATTATGACATTGCCCGCTCTGCCCAGCGTACCTTGCAGAAGTACCGCGACTTGCAGGATATTATTGCCATTCTGGGAGTAGACGAACTTTCCGAAGACGATAAGCTGACTGTATCTCGCGCCCGAAAAATCGAGCGGTATTTTAGCCAGCCAATGTTTGTAGCCGAGCAATTCACCGGGCAACCGGGCGTATTCGTCAAGGTGGAGGATACGGTTCGCGGCGTAAAAGAAATTCTGGATGGTAAGCACGATAATTTGCCGGAACAGGCTTTCTATATGGTCGGCACTATCGAAGACGCGGTTAAGAAAGCGGAAACCCTGCGTTAGAGAAGGAGAAATATGCCACTTAATCTGCAAATTGTGACCGCCGAGCGGGTAGTTTTTAATGAAGATGTGGATTTTGTAGCCGCGCCAGGCTCGGAGGGTGCTTTAGGTATTCTCCCGCGCCACGCGCCTTTATTAAGTGTTCTCAAGCCAGGCGAATTGCATTATCGTCGGGGTGGGGACGAAACATCATTAGCTATCGGCGGTGGCTTTATCGAAATCCTGAATAATAAAGTGATTGTGCTGGCCGATTCTGCCGAGCGTTCCGAAGAAATTGACGTATCACGAGCTGAGGAAGCCCGGAAACGGGCCGAACAGACTTTGGCTAACAGGGGTACGCTTTCCGCCGAACAACTGGTAGCAGCAGAATCATCCTTACGCCGGGCGTTGACCCGTATTGATGTAGCTCGACGGCGACGCAGCGGAACAGGCGGCTTCCCTAGCATGAACGCCGATGAACGCTAGAGTTTAAGCACAAAAATCAAAAAGAGATATACCGTTCAGCTCAAAGTTGGAAGTATATCTCTTTTGTTTTCCCTTGAATTTTAGTCAGGGTAAAACGTTAATCAATCGTCGGGATAACCGAAACGTATTTGCCAATAACGCGCACGTTAGAAAGCTTGGTGCGAAAAGTATATTCATCCTGCTTTTTGCTATTAGCCGGACGAAGATAAACCCATTCATCCCCTTCCTGTCCGTCCCAACGTTTCAAGGTGGTAATTCGTTCGCGCCGCAACCAGACTGCCATAATTTGACCGCGTTCCGGGTTATCTTGCTTTTTAACTAAGACCATATCGCCATCGTTAATATTTTCATCAACCATCGAATCGCCTTTGACTTTTAGCACCATTAAATTGCGAACATCCAAATTATCCAGAACGGCAGTAGGCACGCTAACTTTATCGGTTGGGTCGGGGTCATATTTTTCCGGCTCGGTACGCCCTGCCCCGATAACCCCATCTAAGGCAAAATCTATAGCTGGCATTCCTGCCGGTGACTTTAGCAAGGTTATCAGACGTGAACGTCCTTTGACAAGCTGGACTAATCCAGCTTTTTGTAATTTTCGTAAATGATAGCTGACCTGTGAGGTCGAGCTTAGTTCGGCCAATTCCTGAATTTCACGAAAACTCGGCGAATGTCCGTGATTTAACCTCATAAAATTGGCGATTACTTCGTGTACCCGGCGGGTAGTTTCTTCTCGGTAATTCAAGGGATACTCCTGTTTAACGCAAACCAGCACAAAACTATTGTTCTAAAATATTGTAACATACGAACAAAGTTTCTGCAATATCTTTATGCAAAAACTCTTAAAATTTAACCACTTTTCGAGAATTTATTGGTTTGGTGGAGTTTTAGGAGTAACTTCTTTAGAAGGAGAGCCAGCTATCTGACCTGTCATTGTGAGCGACCTTTACCCAAAATTTTTTAACCCGAATTTGAGCGAAAAATCTTCCGACTTCAGCACGATTTTGGTCTATAGACCCGGCTTAGTGCAAAGAATCCTTCGCTTGAACCCTAATTCGGGAAGTTAGCGGGCAAAGGTCGCTCAGAACGACAGGCAAGCCAGGGGTTTGAAGGCAAAATACTAACTTGCGAAAAATCGACACAACTAACTACTACTAGGTTCGTATTCTACTCCTGCCCCTACCCCTAAAACCCATTCAAGGGTCATAATTACCCCCGTGAGATGGGCAATTTCTTCGGCCAATTCGTGCGCGGCTTGCTCGTCTTTTTTCTTTTCAGATTGCATTTCTTCGGCGAGCAATTCTCGTCGCGCCTCTACCGCATCTTTCAAACGTTCTTTCATATCGGCTTCTGTCTTCACAACCACACCTCCTAAAAATTCGCCTCATGCCAGAATTATTCGCTAGTTTATTAGCTCCAACTTCTAACCTTTGAGCGGGCGATTTTGGGTACCTGTCCCACGAGTAATAGCCAGTATGTCGCCCGCCGCTTGTACCCGCGCGGTGTGCCAGCAGCCACGCGGAATGATAACAGCACGACCTGCTTCGAGCGGCACGATTTGCTCGCCCTCCGATGTATTCAGTACGAGTTCAGCTGCGCCGGACAGAAGCAGAAGTATTTCCTCCCCTGCCGGGTGCATCTCCCAGGTCGTCCAGTCTTCACTCTGGTAAAAGCAGGTAATAAGCCTTCCTTCCTGCAAATCAAGGCGGCTCTCGATTTTCTCCCAAAAGTCCGGCGTAACCTCAACTGAGGCTACTTCCGGGCCGTCAGTCAGGTGAATAAAGGTAGTTTTAGGGTCAAAGGTAGTTGTCATGTTTGTCCTCACAGATGAATGCTATTATACCAGGTGTTACCGAAAGGGCCTTTTAAGGTAGCTTTGAGTCTTGGGATAACTACCCTTGAACCAATTTAGGGCATAGGCGGCAAGCCCCCAGCAGGTTTAGGCTCGATTTCGGTGGTTTTGCGGGCCGAAAGGATAGACGCTAAACTTTCCTCGAAATCAGCTTCAATCAAAAGTGGCTGAACCTTGCGCGGTTCAATAATGCCTTCGGTGTTGCCGCCAGGATTAGCCGCGTTCATTTCCTTGACTGCCCGCCGGATAGCGTTCAGGGAAGCCCGGTTGCACAGCGAAGCCAGTTCCGCGCCGGAAAGCCCTTTGGTACGAGCCACCAATTTTTCGACAATTTCCGGCTCTTCGATGGGCTTGCCGGTAGTATGCACCTGCAAGATAGAGCGGCGAGTTTCGGCATCAGGACGGCCAATTTTGATTTTGACATCAAAGCGTCCAGGCCGCAGCAAAGCCGGGTCTACCATTTCAGGGCGATTGGTCGCGGCAATCATCACCAGCCCTTTGGTAGTCTCGATACCGTCCATCTCGGTTAGAAGCTGGGCCACTACCCGGTCAGAAACTCCATCGTTGAGCCTTGCGCCGCGAATGGGGGCAATCGCATCGATTTCATCAAAAAAGATAATACATGGCGAAGCCTGACGCGCTTTTTTGAAAATCTCGCGAACGGCTTTTTCGCTTTCGCCCACCCACTTATTGAGCAATTCCGGCCCTTTTACCGAGATAAAATTGACCTCGCTTTCGGTAGCCAGAGCTTGGGCCAGCATAGTTTTACCGCATCCGGGCGGGCCATACAGCAAAACCCCACGTGGCGGCTGCGTCCCGGTTTGCTCGAACAAATCCGGGTAAGTTAGCGGCCATTCTACCGCCTCACGCAAGGCCATTTTTACATCTTCCAGCCCGCCAATTTCGTTCCAGCTTACGTCCGGCACTTCGGTATAAACTTCGCGAATGGCGGACGGCTCGATTTCCTTGAGCGCACTCACAAAATCCTCCATGCTCACGCTCAAATTAGAAAACTGCTCGTAAGAAATCGCGGCGTTATCCATTTCCAAATTAGGGATAATCCGGCGCAAGGCACTAAGGGCAGCTTCCCGGCAAAGCGCGGCCAAATCTGCCCCGACAAAGCCATGCGTCAAGGTTGCCAAACGGCTAATATCGACATCGGGCATCAAGGGCATAGCGCGAGTATAAATCGTCAAAATTTCTTCACGGCCCGGACGGTCAGGTACGCCAATCGCAATTTCCCGGTCAAAACGACCTGGACGACGTAAAGCCGGGTCAAGATTATTGGGCAAATTGGTCGCGCCAATCACTACTACCCGCCCGCGCCCGCGCAAGCCATCCATCAGGGTTAAAAGCTGCCCAACTACCCGCTTTTCGACCTCGCCCTGTACATTTTCACGACGGGGCGCAAGCGAGTCTATTTCGTCCAAAAAGATAATGCTGGGAGCGCGGGAAGCGGCTTCCTGAAAGACCTTGCGTAAATTGGCTTCACTTTCGCCATAAAATTTCTGGATAATTTCCGGGCCACTAACGCTGATAAAATAAGCCGAAGTTTCGTTGGCGACGGCGCGGGCAATCAAAGTTTTGCCGCTTCCCGGTGGGCCATAGAGCAAAACTCCTTTGGGCGGGTCAATCCCCAATCGGTCAAAAACTTCAGGGTAGCGCAAAGGTAATTCGATAAGTTCCCGGATGCGGGAAAGCTGGCGCGAAAGCCCTCCAATATCCTCATAGGCTACCCCCGACCCGGTGCGACGGGCGGAACGGCTGCGGGCATCTTCCTGGGGGGTATTAAAGCGTAAAACCGTGTTTGTCCCGACGACCAATAAATTATTGGGCGGGTTGGCTTCCTGTACAATAAATTCCTGAAAGCCACTACCCAAAAAATTGACCCGCACCAAGTCGCCTGCCTTGACCACCGCTCCTTCCAGCGAACGTTTCAGGTAAAGCTGATGATGCACATTGCGGTCTGCCGCGCCTACGTAAGGCCCTTCGGCCAAAGGCGCAAGCAGTAAATCGCGGGCTGGAATAGTTGGCACTTTGCGGATTTGAACTGTGCCGTCCAGCGATGCGCCAGAATTAGCTCTTACCAGCCCATCCACCAGAATTAGCCGTTTGCCACGTTCGGGCGCAAAGGCTGGCATTACTTTCGCCCCGCCAGTGCGCGTTCCTTTAATTTCTACTACATCTCCAATGTTCAGGCCCAAAAGTTTCAAATCGTTAGGGTCAATCCGGGCAATAGTTTTTCCGGCATCGCGGGCGGCAGCTTCGGCCACGCGCAAGGTCAGAACATCGGTGCGCTCAATAGTATCACTCATTAAAATTTCCCTGCTATTTCATTTTGAGGCGAAGTTCCAAAAGGCCATTTTGGTAGGTGCGGCTTTGTGGTTCGGGCAGCACCATTGCGGGTAAAAGCACTTCTTTTTCGTAAGCAAAGCCGGTAGCTTCCCCGCGAATAATCAAAATATCGTCCTGAATTTCGATTTGCAGATTTTGTTCCTCAACTCCCGGCAATTCAGCAATTACCACAATCAAGTTTTCTTCGGCTTCTTCGTGAATTTCGATATACGGCTCACGCAAGCTGCCTTCGTTTTCGGAAGCGGGCGGGTAAATGATTGGGCCAGAAGGGGTGGGACGGGTCGTAGTGGCGGGCGCACGTCCGGCGAAAGGGGGTCGGTTGGTAAAAGGAGTGGCCCCACCGCGATTTTGCAAAATACTGGTGTTCAAGCCCCAGCGGGCGGCAAAGCCTTTATCGGCATTATCTGTCCCGTTGTTAGCGTTTTGCTGGCGGCGTTCGGCGGCGTTCTGGGCGGCCTGCTCGGTTTTTTCGGCCAGTTCAGTAATAAAATTGGCGACCTCGTTCAAGCCCTTAAAGAAGCTGCCCAACCCGGTTTCAAGGTTAAGTGTAGTACGTCCTGCCGGGCCAGCCGTGGGACGGGGCAGAATTTGGCGACGCGGGAACGGCTCATCAAAATTTTCCAATTGCGTTGCATCACCCTCGTTCAAATCGGGGTCACGCTGCTTGAAATCCTCGTTTTTATTTTCGTCAGTAGGCATAGCAGCCTCCCTTTGGTGATAAGTAAAAATTAATCTATAATGCCAACCAAATAAATCAAGAACAGGCGATAGTTATACTATTAAAAGATTGCAACCATCCTATAACAACTTACGCTTTCCCCGTTCAAAAGTTTCAAAATCGAATTTGTTTCGGGCCGCACCTGTTTAATGTAAAGGTACAGTAACTTCAATTCTTGTGCCATTGCCGGGATAGCTTTCGATAGTTAATTGCCCGTTCAAAAAATGTACCCGCTCATTTATGCCAATCAAACCCCAGTTACTAATCTCACTACTGGTTAATTCCTGGGGCTGCGGCAAGCGATTTGTATCAAAACCCTTGCCGTCGTCCTGTACCGTCAAGCGTAATTGCTGCTTGTTCTTATTTTTCGTCTCTAATTCGAGGGTAACTTGTACAATTTTGGCTTCAGAGTGTTTTCGGATATTGGATAAACCTTCCTGCACAATCCGAAAAAGAGCCAGTTCTACCCGCGAAGGATAGCGACGGCCAATTTCGGCGGTTTTTAGCTCGAAATGAGTTTCCAGTTCGACCTCCGCCCCAAAGTTATAGACTAATTCGGCTATAGCTTCGGCCAAAGGTTTTTCCAAAAAAGGTCCACCCCGTAAATCCAGCACCCACCGCCGCAATTCATCCAGATTAGCACGGGTCAAGTTCAAAGCTTTATTTAGTTTTTGCCGCCCTTTTGCCTGACTAACCTCATCAACATTATCTAAAAAGGCTTCGCTACTTTCCAGGTTCAGAGTAATCGCCGCCAGCCCTTGCGCGATAGTATCGTGAATTTCGCGGGCCAGACGGTTACGTTCTTCCGCCGCCGCCAAGCGTGCCGCTCGTTCAAATAATCGCGCCCGCTCGACCATTGTGCCTAGTTGATAGCCGATTATATAAAGCAACTGCAAATCGTTTTCTTCCAAACCGCGCCAATCCGAACTGGCTAAATTCATCACTCCCAACCGCTTATCGTGGGCGTAAATCGGAATTGAAGCGTGGTAGCGCAACCCGTCCGTACCATCCACTTCACCTTCAAGACGGCTACATTCCAGCACATTTACGTTAGCTGCTCCGCTAATATCGCCCGCCCTGAAGGTACGCAAACATAAGCAATTGCTGCCCCGCATCCGGGAAGGTTTGGCAGTCAGAAAAGGCGGCAAATTGCGGGAAGCGGCTAAAAACGGCTCGCTAGTTTCTTCGTCCAGCAGCCAGACCCAGCCCGATTTCAGGCCAAATAATTCTGCCACCATCTTAAGAGCAATTTCTAAAGCACTTTTTATTTCTACCGCCCGGTTTAGTTCTTCGGCAATCGCCCTTAAAATTGATAATTCGCGGTTGCGTTGCTCTAATTTTTCAATAGCAGTTCGTTCTTCTTCGCTAATTTCCATCTTCCTAAATTCCCTGTCTCAAAAACCTGCGCTATGATTCCCACTATTTTAGAAATTCTAAAGTTAGATTACAGAAAAATAGCAGTTAATTAGCATAGTAAAATTTGACTAAATATGATTAAATTAACATATAGTAAAAACTAAATAAGGAGTGTGACCAATGCACCATGTCCATTTGTCTCCAGCCGATGTAGGTTTAATTATGTATCTGCCGGACGGTACTTGCAAGAATCAATCGTTGCAGCATTTTACCATTTTTACCATTGGCCGCGAATTAGCCAACAATCTGATTTTGCCCGACCCAACAATTAGTCGTTGCCAGCTCGAATTCGTCCGGCAGGGCAACACCAGCTATTTCTACGTTATCTGCCGTTCTTTAACTGTTAAAACTATGCTCCGCAATTACACCTTAATGGTCAATCAGCCCTTCGCCGAGCCGTTACGCGATAAAGATGAGCTAAGATTTGGTCGCTACAAAATAATTTTCTACGACCAAAACATTACTCTGCCAGCTTCAAATCTTTCGAGAAACTTAACCCAGCCCAGGCGAACCGCCAGCCTTTCTCATCCTGTCCCGGCCACTCAATCAACCCAGATTCAAGCTAATTCTAAAAACTGGTCGCTCAAACAAGGTCGGCTTTACTATAATCAAGGCTGGTGCAAGCTTACCCCAAAGGAATTTCAGTTTTTAACTTGTTTGTTCAACAAATCGGGCCTTTGCACCTATCAGGAGCTTGAGGATATACTTTACCCTATCCAAATGAATTCGTCTTTGGAAGAAGTTAAACTGGTCGGGCAGCGTCTTAACCGGCTGGTCAGCGATTTGCGCCGGAAGCTAATCCAGGAATTTGGAGAGGATAGCAAAAAGTTAATCCAAACCGAATACGGCTTTGGCTATAGCCTGAACCTGAACTAAAACATAAATACTACCATCCAACTTTTTGTCCACAAAACCTGTCGTTAGCCCGGTAATTGCCGGGTTTTTTGTTTCCTCATTTTATCCTCAGTAATTCCTCAACAAAACTTCAGAGTTTATAGCAAATTTAATCGTACCATTACTTCTAAAATATAAATATGATTACTTAAACGCAAATAAAAAGGTTGGGTAATCAACAAAGGTTTTCGAGGGTTAGAAAACCTGCTTTTCGAGGTTAGTTGTTTATTTTGGAACGAAAGGGGAACATAAGTGGTAAAGAAAGTTGGTAAAAAAGCCGCTGCTTTGGGGCTGGCTCTGGCTTTAGCACTGGCGGTACTGTTGAACGGCGGCAGCAATGCGGCCAGTCATAGTAGTAGCCCGTCTATAGTCGTGAATGATGGAACTGGTGGTACTCCACCTACTCAGGGCTAGGCTAAAATAGGCCGGGTTGGTTCAGAGGCGCGCATTTGAATTAGCCCGATTTGCCGAGGTCTTTCTGATAGTAATAAGCTTTTTATAACTTTGAAGAGCTTCCGGCAGCTTGCCCAATTTTTCCAGAGCCAGGGCATAATCAACATAAACTTCTTCTAAATCCTGGTAAGCCTCTGTGTTTTCGAGAGCTTTAATCGCCGCTTCAAAGCTGGCAATCGCCGCCTCGTTATCGTTGCCCACAGCCAATTTTGCCCGGCCCAACCGGGCTAACGCCTGACCTGAGTGCAAAAAGTTACTACCTTTTTGGGCGAAATCTACCCCTTTTTGGGCGGTTTGTTCTGCCTCAACCAAATTTTCCCGCTTGCTGTACAAATACGAGAAATTGGTGTAAACCATAAACAAGGCTTCGGCATCTTTCAAACTTTCGCTTATACTTAAAGCTGCTTTCAGAATTTCTTCGGCTTCATCCAGTTCATCACGCTCGATTAAAGCAACTGCCAGCGCAGCCCTTGCTCGAATAGCCCAAATTAACTGCCCCAAATTTTCGTAGGTTTCAACACTTTTATTAAAATATAGTTTACATTTTGCCAAATTTTCTCTGGAGTTATCAAGGGAACGATAGGCTAAAGCCATACCCCAGTAAATACTGGCAAGTGCGCTGCTATCCTCGCCTTCTTCGGCCCAATTTACCGCCCGTCGGTAGAATTCCAAAGCCTGAGAACTTTTGCCAAGCATTCGGTACTCGTGACCTAGATTAGTACATACCTTCACAACAAAATGCGAGTCAAATTTTTTCTTGCCCTCAATCATTTCCAGACAGCGCAAATGCTTTTCGATAGCCTGTTGCGGTTTGTTTTGATTATAATAAACCAGCCCAATACCATTAAGGACGAGTGCAATGTCAAAAGTTGGAGTTTTGGGGTTGGCTTCATAAAGTTGTAGAGCTTGCTCCAAATCAACTAAAGCTTCGGCGTAGTTTTTTAGGCCAAGCTCAATTTCTCCCTTGATGCTGTAGTAGCGCGGTTTCAAGCTGGTAACTAGCTCATCCAGTTCCAGCTTGTTCAGAAAATTTTGGGCAGCCTGATACTGACGGGTTTGATTGGCAACATTGGCATTGGTCAGGATTAGGGCTTGAGCTTCACGTACTGCTTTTGAATTTTTGGGCCGGGTTTTAACTTTAACGGATTTTTTTGAAACTAAATCCGCCGTTGGCAAATTTAGCCGGGCGGCCACAAATTTCAAAAAATCTTCGGAGGGTTGTACCCGCCCGCGCTCGACCTTACTCAAATAGCTCTCGGTGTACTTCCCTTGCAGCAATTCTTTCTGGCTCAAGCCTGCCTGCTTCCGGGCGGCCCGAATTTGTTCGCCGACCTTAATCGGCGCGGTAGTAATATTTTCAGAAGTAGATTTATCGCTATTCGTAGATTTACCCTAATCTTTTACTAAAAATGTTTCTCAATGTCCTAATATAACGTGCGGTTGATAAAGCTCTTCCAACTGCTTGCGTTCGGTTTCGCTCAATTTTATATCAGTGGCGGCTACCGCTTCTTCCAGTTGGTGCATTTTGCTTGCCCCGATAATCGGCGCGGTAATACCCGGTTGGTTCATTATCCAGGCCGTCGCAATCTGGGCCGGAGTAACTCCGCGCTGCTCCGCTAAAGCACTTACTCGCTCGACAATCTGAAAATCCGAATCTTTGAAGTACATCGAATGGGCAAAATCGTCGGATTTGGCGCGGGTCGTATCTCCTGTATTGCCGGGCTTACGGTTTCCGGCCAGAAAACCCCGCGCCAGCGGACTCCAGGGGATGACTCCGATACCTTCGGTGCGGCAAAGCGGTAACATTTCCCGCTCTTCTTCGCGATAAACTAAATTGTAATGGTTTTGCATGGAAACGAAGCGTGTCCATTTGTGTTTGTCAACCAGGTAAAGAGCCTGGGCGAATTGCCAGGCGTACATACTGGAAGCCCCGATATATAAGGCTTTCCCGGCTTTTACCACATCATGCAAGGCTTCCAACGTTTCTTCGATAGGGGTTTGCTTGTCCCAGCGATGTATCTGGTACAAATCAACGTAATCCGTCCCCAATCGTTTGAGCGAGGCATCAATAGCGTGCATAATATGTTTGCGGGAAAGCCCCCGGTTATTCGGGTCAGACCCCATCGGATTGTAAGCTTTGGTGGCAAGCACGATTTCGTCACGTTTGGCGAAATCGCGCAAGGCTCGGCCTGTAACTTCTTCGCTAACCCCAACCGAATACATATCGGCGGTATCAAAAAAGTTTATGCCCAGTTCCAGAGCGCGTTTGATAAAAGGGCGGCTTTCGTCTTCGTTCAGTACCCAGTCGCGCCATTTGGAAGTGCCGTAAGTCATTGTGCCAAGACAAATTTTGGACACTTTCAAGCCAGTTTTGCCCAAATTTACATATTCCATTTGCTGCTTTTATTCCTCTCGTTGAATGTTTCCTGCAAACCCTGAGATGCTTTACTTATCAGATACAATACGACTTAAAGTGGCGAATTGTCAAACAAGTCGGTAGCAAATTGTAAATTAAAGAAATAGCCCACCTGAGTAATTTTCAGATGAGCTATTTCTTTATTAAAGTTCTCCGGCTTCTTTTCAGGCTTCTATGTTAGTAGCCAGGATACGTGACGGCAGATTGCTTGTGCCAGTGCCGCCTAATTCGGTCAAAGGCTGACCCATCGCCGAGCGGGGCAGGGTTGGCAGGGCTGAAACACTAATTTGCAATGTTCCGGCCTTGCCTCCTATCAAAATATTCTCCGATTTGCCCTGACCAAGCCAGGTCGCCGCTACTTTATCGCCCGAAGTTAGCAGTAAAGTAGCTACGCCTTTGGTGGCTCGTCCCTTGAGCGGATATTCAGATACCAAGCTTTTCTTGATTAGCCCGTTTTCGGTCAGGATAACCAGACAGGGTTCGAGTTCGGACATTAAAGTTGTACTATTGGCACTGTAAAATTCGGCACTGACCACGCGGGCGGTATCATCCACCAAATCTATCGCCGCCTGTCCCTGCCCAATCCGGCCTTGCGACGATAATTTCTCATCACTAAAGCGCAAAGTCTGACCGCCAGCAGTAGTTATCAAATATTCGCCCTGCCCGTTTGATAAAAGGACGCAGACTACTTCGTCGTTTGGCCCGGCCAGCTTCAGGCTGCTCAGACCCAGATTGGCGGTAGCGGTTTTATATTCGCTGATAAGGCTCTTTTTGATTTTGCCCATTGCGCTAATTTCTACCAGATAAAGACTGTTTGCGCCCTCTTCATTACTGCTGTTGCCGTTAAAAGCTTCGCCATCCACCGCCAGCAAATTTAGCACTCGTTCGCCCGCGTCCAGTTTCAGGTGACGGGCAATACTTTCGCCCTTTCCGGCGCGGGTGACTATTGGCAATTTATCGAGCGGCAAACTAAAGATGCGGCCTGTATTGGTAACGGCCAGCACAAAATCATTGGGAGCAACGCCAAGCACCCGCATCAAACTTTCGTCGCTACGGGTAGCCTTGCCTTTTGGCCCGAATTGTTCGGGGGCAGTTGCCTTGATTGTGCCGTCAGCATACAGGGCCAGAGCCATTGCTTCACGCCGGGATTGGGCGGTGAGCGACACGGCGACAGTGCCAACATTAGCCGCAGTGCTGGCGTTCGTACCTTCGTCAATTACGGTGCGGCGTTTATCGCCGAATTTCTTTTCGGTTTCCTTTAATTCAACCTTGAGCAAAGCAATTCGTTTGGGCCGGGATGCCAGAAAATCCTCATGTCGAGCGATTTTATCCAAAAGCTCGGTGCGCTCGGCCTGATAACGTCCAGCGTCGGGCCGGGTCACTTGCGATAGCGACATATTGGCGATAACTTCGGCCTGCTCCTCGCTTATTTTGTAGCGAGTACGAATAGTGGCTTTGGCGGCGGCTTTTCCGTCGGCTTGCTGGAAAATCTTGACCAATTCCTGAGCGTGGGTCGCCCCAATTATCAAAGCTTCGACGGTGGCAAGGCGGGTGCGATACTGGGCCAGTTCGTATGCCAAACGCCGTTCCAGCACGTCTAGCTGATGGTGTAGCCAGTAAGAAAGCAACTCGACCATACCCACCTGGCGGGGATGACTGGCGGCGGCTTGCGCTTTGGAAGCAAACAGAAAATATAACTGTGCGCTGACCGCTACCTGAAGCATAGTATACTTGTAAAGGCTTTCCAGCACCTGGGCCGGGTTAGCGTCGCGCTTTAGTTCAAGCACGATGCGAGTACGAATTTCGTTGGTTTCGTCCAGCGGCGGTTCGGGCAACAAACCTTCCGTACCGGGTTTGCGTTCGTTAATCGCATCAATAATGCTGCTAATAACTTTATCACGACCCACTGGCGGCAAGCCGGTAACGACCAGAGCCTTACGGGTGGGGGTCAATTGTTCCAGCCCAATCTCAGCCCGGACGATAAAGCGACCCTTGCCCGTTTCCAGATATTCGCGTACCCCACCATTGGCAATCATTAACCGTCCGCCTTCGGGAAAATCCGGGCCGGGAATGTAAGCCATTATCTGCTCGGTGGTAAAGCCTTTGCCGTCCAGCACCCCGCCATCCAGCATACCAATACAGGCCCGCAAAGCTTCGCCCAGATTATGTGGCGGAACTGCCGTCGAAATACCCACCGCAATACCTTCGGTGGCGTTCACACAGGGCGGAATATGGCCCGGCAAGTAAAGCGGTTCTAATACGCGCGGGTCTTCCTTGTACGTCACCATTAGTGGGACGGTTTCTTTTTTCAAATCGTCCGACAACAAAGCTTCGGCCAATGCCGTAAGCCGGGCTTCGGTGTAGCGGTAAGCCGCCGCCGGACTGCCGTCGCTTGCCCCCCAGTTGCCCTGACCATCTACGAGCGGATAGCGCAAACTAAAAGATTGGGCCATCCGGCTCATCGCGTCGTAAATGCTGGCATCGCCGTGCGGGTGGCGGTCTCCCATTACTTTACCGACAATTTCCGCGCTTTTGCGGTGTGAGCCGGAAGCGATATAGCGGCCTTCCCACATAGTGTAAAGAATACGGCGTTGGACGGGTTTAAGGCCGTCGCGGGCATCCGGCAAGGCCCGTTCCTGCACCACGTGCAGCCCATACATCCCGTAGTTATCGCCAAATATTTCGTGAAACTCGACGGGTTTTACTGGCCCTCCCGAATTCTGGGACAAATCGAGTTTACTTTGTTTGTTATTACTGCTTGCCACTGCTTATGCTGCTCCCTTTCTGGTACGCGGGGTGCGGGCTGTCGGGGCTACGTCTTCAAAAAAAGAAGACATGCTCATTTGCCCGCCACTGGTCGCCACCAGTTCTGGTTCTTCGGTTACTTTTTTGGTTACTACTTCGGTTGCTATTTCCAGTTCGGCGGGCGTTTCGGCCTGAGCGGTTGCGGTTTGGGTGGCCGCTTCCAGCCAGCCTCCTCCGTGTTTCTCCAAAAATTCGCGCCGTACCGAAGCGTCCTTGCCTTCCATTAGCTGAAACACCAATTTCTTTGCCAAATCCGCTTCTTCAATCGTCACCCGCAAAAGGGTACGACGGGACGGGTCAAGGGTGGTTTCCCGCAATTCTTTCGGGTTCATTTCGCCCAACCCTTTATAACGTTTGAACTCAACTCCGCCTGTTTCGGAAGCCGCCCGGTTTTTCCTGAGCCATTCGTCTTTGGCCGCATCGTCCAAAAGCCAAACTTCCTGCTTGCGATAAATCGCTTTGTAAAGTGGCGGTTGAGCGATATAGATATAGCCGCCCTTGACCAGTTCGGGCAACATTTCGTGGAAGAAAGTCAGGAGCAAACATTGAATGTGCATCCCGTCCACATCGGCATCGGCCATAATAATAATTTTGTGGAAAGCCAGCTTGTTAATATCAAAAGTGCTACCGAAACCACAACCCAAAACATTTAGCAAGGTCAAAATTTCTTGATTGCTGACAATCGTACTTAGTTTTGCTCCGGCCACGTTCAAGGGTTTACCGCGCAGCTTGAGAATGGCCTGAGTAGTGGCATTGCGGCCCTGTACCGCGCTGCCACCCGCGCTATCGCCTTCCACCAGCAGCAATTCACTTTCCGCCGGGCTTTTGCTGGCACAGCGTACAAATTTATCGCTAATCGTGCGGTCAATTAATACGCCCTTATCTTTTTGGCTGGCCCGCGCCAACTCCTCGTAATGTAAAGCTTCTTCGCGGGCTTTCTGGCTGGCCTCGATGCGTTTCATCCAGGATGCCGCCAAACGTGCATTGGCCGGGTTGCCGAACCAATCCGAAAGACCCTGCCCGACCACGCTTTTAGCAATCCCCTCAACTTCCGCGCTGGAAAGGCGGTCTTTGGTTTGGGATTGGAACTGGGGACGGGCCAGTTTAACCGCAAGTGCTACATACAAGCCTTGCTGGATAATTTCGGGCTTGTAACTGACCGGGGCGGCACTTTTCTGGCTCTTGCCTTTAGGGGCGGCCTTGCCTTTGACGGCTTGCCCTTTTTTGGCTTTGGTTTCGACAGGCTTCGGGTTGCTGATAACAATCCCGCCACTGGCCGCCACGTCGTTTACCGCTCTGGTTAAAGCACTTTTGAAGCCGGATTCGTGCGTACCACCATCGCGGGTACGAATCGAGTTGGCGTAGCTATGAATAGTAGTTTGATAACTTTCGCTACTCACCAAAATCGCGGCGTTCACCGCTACGCCGTCGCGTTCGCCAGTAATAATAATCGGCTGGGCAAAAAGCGGTTTAGCTTCTTCGCCCTCAATTTCGTGCATCAAATCGCCCACGTAGCCCGCCAAACCGTCTTTGGAATAAAATTCGTAAATTTGCGGCACGTCGTCCACCGGACTAGCTATCGGCGGCAGGGTTAGCACTACTTTCAAGCCCGGATTCAGATAAGCGGCAGGGCGCACCCGGCTAATCAGCAAATCCATATCGTAATGTGCGCCGGGGTCGAACAAAGTTAAATCGGCTTTCCAGCGCATCCGGGTGCCGTGCTTTTCCGGCTCACAGGGCTGGATTTTGGGCGGTTGAGCTTCGCCCCGCTTGAAAATCTGCCGGAAATACTTACCATCGCGCCAGCTTTCCAATTCCAAAATCTGGGCAAAAGCGTTAATCGCTGTTGTACCTACCCCGTGCAAACCGCCCGAAGAAGCATAAGCACTATTTTCTTTAGTGTTATCAAATTTGCCGCCCGCGTGAATCGTGCTAACAATAATTGTCGCGGCGGGTAGTTTCTTGCCTTTGTGTTCTTTTAAATCAAAGGGGATGCCCCGGCCTTCATCTTCAACCGTGACCCAACCTTCTTCATCCAGGCTAACCTTAATAAGCTGGCCGTATCCAGCGACAGCTTCGTCTACCGAATTGGCAAACGCTTCGTAAATTAAATGAATAAGACCGTGTGAGCCGGTTGAGCCGATATACATACCGGGGTTTTTTCGGATAGCTTCGACCCCCTCTAATACCTCGATGCTCGCCGCTCCGTAGCTATTTGGCTTTGACATGGGCTTAAATAAAACTCCTTCAAAAGACTTGTGAACAGTCTTTGGCATTATACCTTTTTTTGCTAAATATAATATAGCACTTTTGTACGTTTTTGGCCGCTTTTTTCGGACGAGTTTTCAACCAATTTTTAAAATTCGTTCTAATTTCACTAACGGCGCGGTTGGCTGATATAATACGTTTCAGCATCACGTTTTGTTTCCCAAATAAACCACGAGCGATTAAATCAGGATTTGCTGTCTGAAATTGGCCGCATTTCTATGCAATATAATAGAAAGAAAAGGAAAAATCAACTTGAGCGAACTTGAGCAGGGTTATCCTGGCGACGAATTGGAAGAAATAAGCATTAGCGAACTTGCCGCCCGCATGGAACGGGGCGAATTAACCGCACTGGAATTAACCCGGACTTATATTGCCCGCATCCAGGCAATTGATATGGCCGGGCCGCGTTTGCGCTCGGTAATCGAGCTTAACCCCGAAGCCGAAGCGATTGCTCAGGCTTTAGACGAGGAACGGCGCGAAAAAGGGCCACGCGGCTTGCTTCACGGTATCCCCATTTTAATCAAAGATAATATTGATACTGCCGACAAAATGCTGACTACTGCCGGTTCGCTGGCTTTAGTGGGAACGCGGCCCATCCAGGATGCGTTTATGGCTCAAAAGCTGCGCGAAGCCGGAGCAATTATTTTGGGCAAAACCAATATGAGTGAATGGGCCAATTTTCGCTCGACCCGCTCGACTAGCGGTTGGAGTGGGCGCGGTGGGCAATGTCGCAACCCCTATATTATCACCCATAACCCCTGCGGCTCAAGTTCGGGTTCCGGCGTGGCAGTCTCGGCCAATCTTTGTGCAGCAGCTTTGGCTACCGAAACGGATGGCTCGATTGTTTGCCCGGCGACTTTTAATGGAGTAGTGGGCATAAAGCCAACCGTCGGCCTGACCAGCCGGGCCGGAGTTATTCCTATTTCACATACTCAGGATACGATTGGCCCACACGCCCGCACCGTTCGCGATGCCGCGATTGTGCTGGGCGCACTCACCGGGATTGACGCGCGTGACGAGGCTACTACCGCCAGTAAAGGCAAAACTTTTAGCGATTATACTCAATTTCTGGATGCGGACGGTTTGCGCGGGGCAAGAATTGGGGTAATTCGCAAAGTTCACAGTGGTTACAATCCCAGCACCGATAAAATGTATGAGCAGGCTATTCAAACCTTGCGGGAAGCCGGAGCAGAAATTATTGACCCGGCAGATATTCCCACTGCCGAAGAAATCAGGAACAGCAAGGACGAGCTAACCGTTTTGCTTTATGAGTTCAAAGCCGGGTTAAACGCTTACCTGACTACTCGCGAACCTGACCCAAATCACCCTGGCGGCGAGATTATTCGCACCCTGGAAGAAGCAATCAGTTTTAATAACCGGCACACCGATAAAGAAATGCCGTATTTTGGGCAAGAGCTTTTTGAAATGGCTCAGGCTTGCGGCCCACTTACTGACCCGGATTATTTGGGCGCACTGCAAAACGACAAACAGCGCGGCGGTAAGGACGGTATTGATGCAGTGATGGCCGAGTACAAACTGGATGCCCTGATTGCCCCTACCGGTCAGCCCGCTTATCCGATTGATTTGCTTAACGGTAATCATTTTAATGGCGGCAGTTCTACCCCGGCGGCAATCGTCGGCTACCCGATTATTACTGTTCCGGCGGGATATGCTTATGGCTTGCCAATGGGCCTTAGCTTTATTGGTGGGGCTTTTAGCGAACCAACTTTAATAAAATTAGCATACGCTTTTGAACAAATCACCAAAGTTCGGCAGGCTCCCAAATTTTTGCCAATGTTTGAATAAATTAGCGAAGAAAGGCTAAACATGAAGGAAATAATTTCTACCGACAAAGCCCCCCAACCAGCCGGGCCTTACTCTCAGGCGGTAGTCGTCGGCGACCTGATTTTTGTAGCCGGGCAAATACCAAAGCATCCTGAAACGGGTGAAGTCCCCGAAGGCATCGCCGCCCAAACCGGGCAAGTCTTTAACAACATCAAGGCTATTCTGGAAGCGGCAGGCAGTAATCTTGAGCAAATTGTCCGAATGGACGTTTATTTGAACGATATGGGAAATTTTTCGCAAATGAACGAAGTTTACAAAACTTTTTTCAGCAACGAAGGCTACCCGGTGCGAACGACTGTCGGGGTAGATTTACGCGGCTTTGAGGTTGAAATCAATTGTATTGCCCACAAGCAAGCCTAAATCCGCTTACTTTGTGAGCTTTGTTAATAGCGGAACTGCCCCAAAACAAAAATCCTGGGGCGGTTCCACTACAATTTTTATTACCTTACATTCTTTAACCCGAATTTAAGCGAAGAAGCTTCTACCCCGACTTCATACTTTAGACTTCCGACTTTCCCCCTCAGTCCTCAGTCCTCAGCACTATAACTTGACCTGGGCCGGGTCTTCCAGATTAAGCTCCTTGATGAGCATAGCCCGTAGCTCGAATTTTTTGACCTTGCCACTGGCGGTAAGGGGAAATTCTTCAACCAACTTTAGGTACTTGGGATTTTTGTATTTGGCGAGATTCGTCCGGCAATACTCGCGAACTTCGTCCTCGCTCACGCTTGCGCCTGGTTTGACCCGCAAAAGGGCTACCGTCTCTTCCCCCATAAACGGGTCAGGAACGCCGACGATTTGAGCCTCGGCAATAGCAGGATGGCGCATCAGGAATTGCTCGATTTCGGCAGGGTAAATATTTTCGCCACCGCGAATAACCATATCCTTGACCCGACCTACAATCTTGAAATAGCCTTCCGCGTTCATCGTCGCCAAATCGCCGGTATGCAACCAATTCTCATGGTCAATCGTTTCGGCGGTTTTTTCGGGCATATTATAATAACCCTTCATTACCGAAAAGCCGCGTAAACACAATTCACCCTGCTCACCCACGCCTACCGCTTCACCCGTAACGGGGTCAATAACTTTGGCATCCAAACGCGGGTAAGCCTGCCCAACCGTGGCCGCCTTATTCTCGAAGGTATCTTCGATAAGCGTACCCGTACCCGCTCCCGTAGATTCGGTCATACCAAACAAAATACCCACGTCCGCGCCCATTTTTTCCTTGACCTGCTGCAAAACCGCGACAGGAACAGTTGTACCACCGCTATAAACCAGACGAAGGCTCGAAAGGTCAAACTCTCCCGCCAAAAAGCGCGGATGATTGAGCATCGCAATCAGCATGGTCGGGACACAGAAAGAAACCGTCCCGCGCTCTTGTGCAATGAGTTCCAGCAACTTCACCGGGTCAAAAGCGATAAGCGGAATCATCGGGATGCCGTTAAGCAGCGTCCAGATAACAAAGTTAGCTCCGGCTACGTGAAAAAGTGGCATCGGGCTAACGTAGCGGTCCTGCGAAAAATCCTGGCCGCGCCCGTTCATAATCATCGTGTTCAAAATGTTGTAATGGGTGAGCATTGCCCCTTTGGGAAAGCCGGTTGTACCACTGGTATACATAATAACGGCTACATCTTCGTAGGTTACGCTTGCCTGTCGTTCCGCCAAAGCTTCGTCCGAGACAGTCGCCGCCAGAGTTAGCATTTGCGAGAAAAGCATAATGCCCGGGCGGGGTGTTTGATTGAGCAGGCAAACCCGCTTTAGTTTGGGCAAACGCTCACTCTGCAAAGTTTCGGTAAGCGGGTCAGAAATATTTTTGATTTCCGGCACAATACTATAGATAGAATCCAGATAGGAGTTACCGCGCACTTCTTCGACCATAAACAAATGGCTAACATCGCCCTGCCGCAAAATATACTCAATTTCGGAAGCCTTATAGAGCGTGTTGACCGTGACCATTACGCCGCCGATTTTAGCCAGAGCCAATTGCAGGAAAATCCACTGGGGCAAATTAGGCGACCAGACTGCGACGTGTTCCCCTTTTTGTACGCCCAAAGCCATTAAACCTTTAGCAACCTGATTAACCTGAGCGCGGTATTGGGCGAAGTTCAAACGAAGGTTTATGCCGAGTTCGGGGTAACTATAGACCAAAGCCAGCTTTTCAGGATTGGTTTCGGCTTGTTTGTCCATGATTTCGCCGATAGTTGTATACAAAAACTCCGGGCCGCTTTTATCAGCTTCCCAGATAGCGCGGTTATCCTTGATTCCCATTGGTAGTGCCTCCCTCTATCCGTCTTTGGATAAGTTTTGTAATTCAATTGTAGTTTAAGGAAATGATGTGTATAAAGCATAAAAGTAATAGCCTGAATTGTCAAGCCAGATTTCCAGTGACAGAAAGCTTGACAAACCAACCTCTTATTGATTATATTCTCAATCAGAACATTTATTCAAGTGCCAAAAGGAAGGATTTAATTATGACAAATGGATTTGTGCCGGTAGAAAGTGGTGAGCTATATTACGAGACCGCCGGACAGGGTCAGGCTCTAACTTTTATTCACGCCGGAGTAGCCGATAGCCGGATGTGGGACGAGCAGTTCGAGTTTTTCAGCCAGTATTATCAGGTCATCAGGTATGATACTCGCGGCTTTGGCAAGACGCGCACTTTTGGGACACCTTCTTTTTCCAACCGACAGGATTTGTACGATTTGCTAAAGCAGCTTGGCATTGAAAAAACTTATCTGGTCGGCTTATCGCGTGGCGGGGAAATCGCCCTTGATTTTACGCTGGAACACCCGGAAATAATCGCTGCCCTTGTTCCCGTTGCTGCCGGGTTAAGCGGCTTTGATGACCTTGATATGAGCGAATTGCCCGCCTACGAGTTGCAAAAGTTTGAAGAGCTGGAGAAGCTCGAAGAAAGCGGCGATTTTGAAAAAGCAGCTGCGCTGTCAGCAGACCTTTGGGTAGACGGGTTGCAGCGCACGCCCGGTACAGTTGACCGCCGGATTCGGGATAAAGTCTACGAAATGACCCTGTTGGGTTATAAGCGGGATGATGGGAAAGGCCAACCTCAGCCGTTGCAACCTCCTGCCGCCGGACGGCTGGACGAGCTAAAAGTGCCAACCCTGATAATTGTGGGCGACATTGATGAGACCCCCACTATGAAGATGGCCGAAGCAATGGAGCGAGGTATTGCCGGAGCAAAACGGGTAGTATTTCCGGGCGTGGCTCATATGGTCAACATGGAAAAGCCGGAAGAATTTAACCGGGTGTTACTCGGATTTTTGCAAGGACTGAAATGATTTTCCCCTCCGCTACAACTATGTTATAATCAAAAGTACAAATTGGGTATGGGCGTATCGGTCTATACCCATAACTTTCTGTAGCATTAACTTTCAGCACAAAAATTAAAACGGCACAACAGGGAGGCAAAGCTAGATGAATCTGAGCCAACTTAAAATGTTTGTCGAAGTGGTGCGACGGGGTAGCGTGAGTGAAGCGGCCCGTCAGCAAAATTTGACTCAACCTGCCGTAACCCGCAAAATGCAACGCCTCGAAAAAGAAATCGGGGTAGATTTATTCGAGCGGGGCGAAGGCCATCAAATTGTTTTGACCAAAGTTGGCCGCGATTTTTTAGGTTTTGCCGAAAAAATGCTTTCGGAATATGCCGCCTTGCAGGAACGCTGGCGCGAGGTGCGCGAAGAAGTACGCGGGCCGCTTTCGCTGGCGGCCAGCACCACACCGGGTGAATACGTTGTACCGCGCTTGCTGGCGACTTTTACCGCCCGTTTCCCGAACGTTGCACCCAGCGTGGCAATCATGGATAGCGAGGAAGTAGCCGCGAAAGTGGCGGCACGGGAATATGATGCTGGATTTAGTGGCAAAACTTCGGTGCATCCAAATTTGAGATATATACGTATATACGAAGATGAAATTGTGCTGGCCGTCCCACCTAACCACCGTTTTGCATCTAAAAACGAAGTAGAACTGGGCGAACTTGAAAACGAAGCCCTGATTGTGCGGGAAGAAGGTAGCGGCACTTCCCAAAGCCTGCGCCGCTTGCTGGCTGAGAAAAATCTGAGCTTGCCGCCCCATAAAACTACAATGGCCCTGGGTAGCACTCAGGCAATTGTTTCATCGGTAGCGGCGGGGCTAGGAGTTGGTTTTGTATCCGCATTAGCAGTAAACGAAGCTAACGGGCGGGTAGTAGGCATCCGGCTAAAAGATGTACCCCTCTTGCGGCCTTTGTATCTGGTTCACGAAACAAGCAAACCTCAAGTTGGCTCAATGCTAATTCGTGAGTTTCTAAACTTTGCCGGACAGGGGTTAGATAGTAGCCCAACACTGGACGAGGAAGACGAGGAGTAAATCGCGCTTTCCTTTACAAAAACCGCGAATACTGCTAGAATCCATCCACTTTGATACCACTAAAGCTAAGTGTGTAACAAGCTGAAATTTGCTTCAAAACAGCGACTGCTCAAAGGTTGTTGAGCTGATATAAGCGACTTTTTATAGCAATACTGTTCTTTAAATCTAAAGATGGAATCGTGGTGAGTGGGTGAGAGCTTACACGCTGTCAGTTGAGCCTTTTAAGGGTAAAAACTACGATATAGCTTTGTCACGGCTGGTTGGGCGCGTGGTAGCTGCGAGTGTGCCGGATTACGAGCGTGGAACGGGCTTTTTATTTCGTAAGGGCGATATACTGCACTCTGAAAATTTAAACGAATGGCTCGAAAAAATTCTTTCGCTGGCAAAATCCGCGCCTGAAAACTTCGCGCTACATTTGCTCGAAATCGAAGCGGGCGAAGTTAGCGAAGACCAGGCCGGGATAGAACTGGCAAAGTTAATCGCCGGGCCGGGTCTGGAATTGCGCCCGCCGGTAGAAAGCCGGGTCAATCTGCTGGCCCGCAGGCGCGGACTGCTCAAAATAGATTTGGCTCGTCTGGAAGAAATCAACGACGTAGCGGGAATAGCTGTTTTTACCGCCTACGACGGGCAGGCGGTTTTAGCTGGAACAGAAGTGGCGGGGGCAAAAGTAATTTCGTTAGTTTACCCGCTTTCCCGTTTGGCCGAAGTAGGAAAAATCGTCGGGGATAAACCGATTATTGATGTGCTACCCTTCCAGCCAATGAAAGTTGGGATTGTAGTCCGCGAACGCTTGCAGGCCAAAGCGCGAGAACGCTTTACCGAAGCGGTTACTAAAAAAATGAACTGGTTCGGCACACAAGTGCTTGGCATCGAGGTCGCAACCGATGACCCGGCGGATTTAACCCAAAAGCTCAATTATTTTAAGCAACGCCAGGCCGATTTGATTTTACACGTCGGCGGACATTCCAACGACCCGCTTGACCCGATTTTTGCCACACTGGATGATTTGGGGGTGGAAATGGAGCGGCACGGCGCACCAGCCCATCCCGGTACGCTTTTCTGGCTGGCCTATTGGCAAAATACTACTATTTTTGGGCTGGCATCGTGCGGTATGTTTTCAAAAACAACTTTAGGGGATATGTTTATGGCCCAACTTTTCGCCGGAGTAAAGCTGACGCGGCGGGATATTGCCAGATGGGGGCATGGCGGCCTTTTTACCCGAGAAATGGCTTTCCGCTTTCCGCCTTATGGGTTGGAAAGTTTGGAAAATATCGGGGAATGAAAAGAGGAATGAAAACAAGCCAGGTTTCAAGCAAAAATCTTGCCTGATCTAGCAGAATTTATTAACAAGTGACGAGTAATAAACAATTCAAAATAGAGGGATTGGATACAGATGGAATTGAGCGGCAATTTGCCCAGCCAAAGCGATAAACAAACTTTATGGGATACCCTGATGAGTACCGAAGCCTGGAAAGAAAGTATTCCTGACGCTGAAAAATATGAGCAAATCGGCGAAAATCTTTATGAAATGGCGGTAAAAGCTGACATTGGCCCGATTAAAGGGACGCAAACTATTAAAATTCAGTTCAATGAGCTTGTTCCACCCGATTCGCTACAATTTGATTTGCAGCACAGTTTGGTCAAAACCGCCAAAGGTACTTTTCTGCTGGAAGACCCCAAGAATCCCAATCCCGATGGTGATGCCTGGGTCGTAGGTGATGAAGTTAAAACTATGCTGGTATACAAACTGGAAGCTGACGCTGGCAACCCGATTTTTAACGCCATACTCGAAAGCATGAAAGGCAAAATCAAGGAAGGTTTTGAAGAACTACTTGGTCAGGTTGTGGCAAAGGCTCAAACTGCTTAATCATAATTTTAATTTAAGAAAATACGAGGCAGAGAGAAAATGGAAGTTAATGGCGACTACAAATTCAAAGCCCCTCAAAACGATGTCTGGCGCATTTTGATGGACAAGCAAGCTTTACAAAATGCTTTGCCGGGTTGCGAACGCTTTGAGCAAGTCGGCGAAAACGAATATGAAGTAACCCTTAAAATTGGGGTAGCTTCTATCAAGGGCGTTTACAACGGCAAAATTCAGATGGCCGATTTTGAAGAGCCTAGCCACTACATTCTGAAGGTAGAAGGGGCGGGCGGTCAGGGCTTTTTGCAGGGTGAAGGCATTTTCGATTTGAGCCAGGAAGGTGAGGGCGATAAAGTTCGCACCGTTGTAAAATACAAAGGCTCGGCTAATGTCGGCGGGACGCTGGCCGGTATCGGAGCGCGTATGCTTCAGCCCGTCGCCAAAATGATGGCGGGCAATTTTTTCAAAAGTATGGAAAAACAACTTGACAAGGGCGAAGGCGACAAGAGCGAAGCCGTCAGCGACGAAAAAGTTAAGGAAACCGAGGCCCAACCCTCCTAACCTGCAAATAATTGGCGGGCCGGGTTGATACATTAACTGCTTTTTTATCTGTAATTATCTTTTTAACAAATTTAAATATTCTCGTCCTCTTATGCTTTACAATTCAGTGCAGCCTGGGAAGGACAGACTAGCGAAGGGAGTGGAACCTGTGAAACGGACCATCACACTCAAAATTAATGGTACTTCTTACGAGCGCGACGTTGAACCACGTATGCTGCTGGTGCATTTTCTACGGGATGAATTGGGCTTGACCGGGACGCATATTGGTTGCGATACCAGCCAGTGCGGGGCTTGTACTGTAATGGTCAATGGCAAAAGCTTGAAATCTTGTACCGCTTTCGCAACCCAAATGAACGGCGCGGAAGTTATGACGATTGAAGGGCTGGCCCAGGAAGGCCAATTGCACGCGATTCAGCAAGGCTTCTGGGAAGAACACGGCCTGCAATGCGGCTTTTGCACTCCGGGGATGATTATGGCCTCTTACCAGCTTTTGCAGCGCAATGCTGACCCGTCCGATACCGAAATTCGCAAAGGTATCGAGGGTAATTTGTGTCGCTGCACCGGCTACCAGAATATTGTCAAGGCGGTTCAGTACGCAGCCAAGCAAATGAGCAGCAGTGCTGAAACTCCTAAAGAAACAGTTACAACGGGTGACTAATTCTTTTTTGGTCTAAATTGCTTTAAATTTTCAGATTTCTTGAAAGAAACTAGAACGAGGAGGTTCCGCAATGGGTGTTGCCAGCGCAATGGTCGGCGCAAGAGTGAAACGCCGAGAAGACCCCCGCCTGATTACAGGCAGTGCGAGCTACGTAGATGACATGCAGTCGGTGGGTCAGCTTTACATGTCTTTTGTGCGCTCCCAGTATGCCCATGCCAATATCAAGAGCATCAAAATAGATGCTGCCAAAGCCGCCAAAGGGGTTCGAGGAGTTTTCATCGGTCAAGATATGATGGATGTAAACCCGCTTCCGTCAGCCGTTCCAGGCCCGGAATATCGGGTGATTTCAGTTGACCGGGTGCGGTTTGTGGGCGATATTGTGGCTGTAGTGGTAGCAGAAAGCCGGGGAACTGCCCGTGATGCCGCCGATTTGATAGAAGTCGAATATGACGAGCTTCCCGTCGTGGTAGACGTGGAACAAGGCGCAAAGGGGTTGCCTACTGTCCTTTTCCCGCAGTTTGAAAATAACGTCGGGGTCGTTCATGATATGGGCAATGATGTAAGCGAAGCTTTTGCCAATGCTGAAATCACCATCGAGCAAAAGTTTATGCATCAACGGCTTGGCTCAAACCCGATGGAAACCCGGACGGTGCTGGCTGAATGGAAAAAGGGCGATGATATGATGACCCTTTACACCAGCAACCAAAATCCGCACTTGCTCCGCACTTTGCTTGGGGCAGTTATGAATTTGCCCGAACAAATGATTCGGGTGGTCGCGCCCGAAGTTGGCGGCGGCTTCGGCACGAAAATCAGCCTTTACCGCGAAGAAGTAATTGCTTGCTGGATTGCCCGCAAAATCGGCAAGCCGGTGAAATGGGGCGAAACCCGTAGCGAACACTTAATCGCCAGTTCGCAAGGTCGTGGTCAGGTAGATTATGTAAAAATAGCCGCTACCAAAGAAGGGGTTGTTACCGGGCTGGATATTGTGGCCTATTCCGATATGGGCGCGTTTTACACCCTGTTCACTCCGGCTATCCCGCTCTTTACCGCACTGGTAATTAACGGGGTATATGCCATCCCGAACTGCCATTACAAATCGTACAACATTTTGACCAACAAAACTCCTACCGACGCTTATCGCGGGGCAGGCCGACCCGAAGCCGCCTTTATGATTGAGCGCATGATGGATTTGCTGGCGACAGAACTCAAGATGGATCCGACGGAAGTCCGCCGCAAGAACTTTATCGCCAACGACAAATTCCCTTATAGCAGCGCAATGGGTCTGGTTTATGATAGCGGCGATTACGCCACCAATATGGACAAGGCTCTAAAATTGCTGGGCTATGAAGAAATGCGGAAAATGCAGCAGGAAGCCCGCGCCAAAGGTCGCTATGTCGGTATCGGCATCAGCACTTATATGGAAATTTGCGGACTTGGGCCAAGCGCATTTTTGGCGGGACGCGGCTGGGATTCAGCCAATATTCGCTTTGAGCCAACCGGCAAAGTAACCGTCGCTACCGGCGTATCTCCGCACGGTCAGGGCCAGGAAACCACGTTTGCCCAAATTGTGGCCGACCAACTCGGTGTCCCCTACGACGATATTATAGTGAAACACGGCGATACCGCCAATACTCCTATCGGCAACGGTACTTACGGTAGCCGGGGTCTGGCAGTCGGTGGCGCGGCTTTGATGATGGCTTGCGAAACTATCATTGAGAAAGCCAAGAAAATTGCCGGGTTCGTGCTGGAAGCTAACGCCGATGACATTGTATTCGAGGATGCCAAGTTCGCGGTCAAGGGCGCACCGGGCAAAAGCGTTACCATGCAGGAAATAGCGGTCAAGGCTTACTCCGGGTCGGATATGTTCGGCCAGATTGAGCCGGGATTGGAAGCTACCCGCTTCTGGGAGCCGGGTAATCTGGTGTTCCCCTTCGGCACTCATATCGCGGCGGTGGAAGTTGACGGCGATACCGGCGAAGTTCACTTCCTCAAGTATGTAGCGGTAGACGATTGCGGCAACCAAATCAGCCCGCTTTTGGTCGAAGGTCAGGTACACGGCGGGATTGCTCAGGGGATTGGACAGGCTCTTTACGAAGAAATCGTCCACGACTCGAACGGCCAGCTAATTAGCGGTACACTAATGGATTATGCCCTCCCAACCGCCTCAGAACTGCCCCACTACGACCTTGATTCGACGGTTACGCCTACCTGGGTGAACCCGCTTGGCGCAAAAGGGGTTGGCGAAGCTGGCACTATCGGCAGCACTCCGGCGGTAGTAAACGCGGTTATGGACGCGATTTCGTCCACAGGGGTAAAGCACATTGATATGCCGCTTCGCCCTGAAAAACTCTGGATAGCCATTCATAGCTAGGCAAAATTTCAGCCGGAGTAGTTACTAAGGCTGGTCCGGCTCATTAAAATAAAGACGAGGAAAATCAGATATGATTCCTAGTACGTTTGAATATTTGTCGCCCGGTAATCTGGATGATGCCCTTGCGATGCTGGCCGAACATGGCGACAACGCCAAAATTCTGGCGGGCGGTCATAGCCTTATTCCGGCCATGCGCTTGCGTTTGGCCCAACCCGAAATGATTATTGATATTGCGGCTTTGCGCCCGCAGCTTTCCTATATCAAGGAAGAAGGCGGCAATATTGCGATTGGCGCGATGACCCCTTACTATGATATTGAAGTTAGCGATTTGCTCAAGGAAAATGCCCCGATTTTGCCGGAGGCGACCAGCTTGATTGGCGATGTGCAGGTGCGGAACTGGGGTACTATCGGCGGTAGCGTCGTACACGCCGACCCTTCCAGCGATTTGCCCGCCGTTCTGATGGCTTTGGGCGCGGAACTGGTTCTAAAAAGCAGTTCGGGCGAACGGGTTGTCCCGATTGACGAATTTTTCGTTACCATTCTGACAACGAGCATTGAACCAACCGAGATTTTGACCGAAATTCGCTTCCCCAATCCGAAAGGCAAGAAAAGCAGCTATCAAAAGCTGTCAAACAAAGCCTCCCATTATGCAGTCGTTGGCGCAGCGGCAGTGTTTGGTATGGACGGCGACAAAATTAGTGACATCAAAATCGCTTTTAGCGGGCTGGCCGCCACCCCTCTACGGGCCGAGTCGGTTGAAACTGCCTTAGCCGGACAGAGTGCCGACGATAGCACAATCGAAGCCGCCTGCAAGGACTGTGCTGCCGATGTAGACGCGCTGGCCGATTTGCACGGCTCACAGGAGTACCGCCGGGCAATGGCTTCGGTCTACGCCAAGCGTGCTATCAAAGCCGCCATGAGCCGGAATTAACTCGTAGTTCTAAGTTTCAAGTTTCAAGTTATTGAAAGAGTTGCGAGTTGCGAATTAATTTCAACTTGAAACTAAAAAACCCCTCCTATCCCTAACGGAAGGAGGGGTTTTTGATTTCTCTGGCGAACTGCTTTTTTGAAGTGCTATCCAGGGAGGATTAGCGGGCCGCGCCAGTACGCTGCTGGTCAAAGCAATCGCTGCAATAAACCGGGCGGTCATACTTGGGTACAAATGGTACCGTTGTTTCCTTGCCGCAAGAAGCGCAGGTAACAGGGTGCTGTACCTTGTTTTCGCTGCGATTGGAGCGGTTGTTGGAAGCACCAGCGTTTCCGTTGGTGCGGCGTGCTGCCCGGCAAGAGGGGCAACGGCTGGGTACATTGACTAACCCTTTTTCCGCGTAAAAAGCTTGCTCACCGGCAGTCCAAATAAAAGACTGACTACATTCCCGACACGTTAAATTCTTGTCCTCAAAGCTCACCCTGGGGCCTCCTTAGATAGTCATTGTGATAGCTGGGTCAAACCCAAATCCATGTAAACCATTTTTTGTGAAATAAAAATTGAGATTAGTTGAGTGCAAGCAAAAAACACCCAATTCACACTCTTGAGCCAAATTTAGTTGGTCTATTCATGCTTTAGCAGGGCGTTTACTCCCGGTTTGCGAGCAGCTACCAGGAGCGGTTCCGAGGATAGTGCGAGGGGCAGCTAACTATAACGCTCTGTTAAGGTCGAGCAATTACAGCAACCTGTACCCTTAAAGTCACTTATCGTTTACCAGTTCAGGCTTTTCAGTCTGATTCTATTCGCGCCACCGTTTGCGGCAATCTGTAAGACAAAATGCGAACTAAACAGTCTCTGTTACTATAGTACCAAAGCCTCGCAATATTTGCAATAGGGTCAGATACCTATTTAATCAGAATGTTAGAACTTCTTAATATTCTTCACAAAACTGCCGCTTTATGACGCGCACTATGGCATTGAATATTGACCGCAACTGGCAGCATGGCAATGTGCGAGGCATAAGTTTCGACATGCACCGCCAAACAAGTTTGCGTACCGCCCATCCCTTGCGGCCCAATGCCCAGCGCGTTCACCTTTTGCAGCAAATCGCGTTCCAGTTCCGCCGTTTCCGGGTCAGGGTTAGGCTGGCCTAGTTCGCGCAAAAGGCTTTTCTTGGCAATGAACATAGCTTTTTCCGCCGTCCCGCCGATGCCAATTCCCAAAATAATGGGCGGGCAGGGGTTTGACCCGGCTTCGTCCACCGCTTTTAGAATGAAACTCTTAACCCCTTCCAAACCCACTGAAGGCGTTAGCATCGCTAACCGACTCATATTCTCCGAGCCACCCCCTTTGGGGCAAACCGTAATCATCAGGCTATCACCCGGCACAATTTCGGTGTGAATTACTGCCGGAGTATTATCGCCAGTATTCTCGCGCTTGCTAAAGGGATGCTGGACGATAGATTTTCGCAAATAGCCCTCCCGGTAGCCGCGTCTGACCCCTTCCTGCACCGCTTCCAGCAAGCTGCCGCCCGCTATATGCACTTCCTGCCCCACTTCGCAGAAAACAACGGTATAGCCTGTATCCTGACAAAGCGGGATGCGGTCACGGCTGGCAATCTCGGCGTTAGAAATTATCTGCTTTAACACCGTCTTGCCTACCGTACTAATTTCGGCCTGAGCCGCCCGTCGCAAAGCCGCCAATTCATTTTGGCCCAAATCAAAATTAGCTTCTTTTGAAAGCCGCGCCACCATTTCGGTTATTTCCTGTACCTGAATTTCCTTCATAAAATGTGCCTGCTTAAAAGACATTGGTTGAAACCAACTGAAAATTTATCTGAAGCTAGGTTGGGCAAAAGTCAATTGGCGGAGCAGCATCCTACAGGGGAAGCGGTGTTCCTTGTAGGATGTGGCTCTGTCCATTGATTTTGACTATTACCTGTTGAGGGTAAGCCTTTAGTTGGTTTTGGCACAGCCCACCTTCGGCGAACCAACTTCAGATTACTTAGCCCGAAATTCATTTCAGGGCGATTGAACGATAGACTGTATACCTAAGCCGC
>JBBQGP010000029.1:0-36330 GCA_038323095.1 Chloroflexia bacterium
AGAAAACCTGGAAGAAATATTGGCTCAAGTGCGGGAAATTGCTTTAGGCTTCGAGAATACCGAAGAATATGCTCCCTGGGGCAATCGGGCCTTTTTCCGTGACATAAAAGGCTGCAACTTTTTATTCGCCAATCCAAAAGATGATTACTTGAACGTGGTGCTACGTTTACCGAAGAGCCAAAAGGCCGAAGCTTTGCAATTGCCTTTTGTTGAACTGGATAAAAGTTTGGGTGAGCATCGGGGTTGGGTATCCACGAAAGTTCACAGTCCCGAAGAATTGGAAATAATCTTGCCCTGGCTAAAGATTAGCTACAACCTGAACAATCCCTTTCGAGGCAAGGCCGATACTTTGGAGGGAGAAAATTCGTTTGTGCTGGAAGCTCTCGAAGAAATTCGTGAGAAAGCTCTGAGCTTCGGTGATATTGAGGAATTTTTCCCTTACGGCGGAAGGGCTTTCCGAAAAAGAAAAGGTCAGATTTTTTTGCACGCCGATGAACTGGAAGAATATCTGAATGTCACTGTCCGGCTACCGCTTGGCGAACGAGAATTCGCCCTAAATTTGCCCTATGTCGAAATACCCAAATATATTGGAAACAAAGGCTGGGTATCAGCGAAAATTCGTAGCCCCGAAGAACTGGAAATAGCTTTAGCATGGGTAGAAATTAGCTTTCACATGAACCAGCCCGTTCGCAAAAAAGCCTTAAAATAATTAGAGCTTGCGCTTCAAGTCAGGTACTTTTGTTAAGGATAAATTTGGATGAGCTAAAAAACTTTTAGAGTAGGAACTTTTGAGCATAAATATAATAAATTTTGAAATACTACTCTATAGGGTGTTAGCTTGAATGTTGCCTGACCCACTCAAGGCCCTGCTGGGCGCGTGAGTTGTTGGGGTTGAGGGCGAGGCAGTTTTCGAGGGCGGTTTGTACATCAACTGTATCATCTACCGCGCCGGAGAGCCAAAGCCAGGCTTCTTCGTTATTTTCGTCCTGCGTGACACAGGCAATTAGCAAATCGCGGGCTTCGGTGCGTCGTCCTTCGATAAGAGCTTGCGCTCCCTGCACCAGTAATTCCTGCGCTTGTTCGGCCACTTTGCTACATCCTTTCTTGAACTTAATATTCAGTCCTCAGTCCTCAGCACTATAACAAGTGCCAGTAATCCACCAAATAAGGCTTTTCTTTCATTTCGCGAATATCGCGCTCGACCAGAATTGCGGGGGATGTGCGATTGAGGGTGCAAGCCAGCCCGACAAAGCGCATGGTATCGCTGACCAGGGTAATAGTAGATTCTTTGTGGTTAAAGGCAGTTTGGGCCTGCTCAATCAGCTTTTGGCCCAAATCGAGCAATTCTTCGCGTGGTAGCGGCGGATGATTATAACCGACCTCAAGGCTGAAATGGGGCTGCACCTCGCCATAGCTTATTTCCTGCGCGATTGTCCAGTTTACGGCCCAATACCAAACCTCATAACCTTCCAGAATGATATCCCGGTCAAAGCCTTCGTGATAATGAGTTCCTTCGATAACGCCGCGCAACTCAGCCAATTCTTCGGCCAGCCGCGCCCGCAATTTGTCCAAATCGCCATTACGCAACCGCTTGCTTGTCCCGCTTTCCGCACTCAAATCGTGGTCGCGCAAAAACTCATACGCTCCAAAGGCCAATCGGCACAATTTTTCTAGCTCACCCACACTTTTAACCTTACAGTTTTGAATTTTAAGTTTTAAGTTACAAATCTTTGGGTCTGTACGTAATTATTCTTAAACAATTTTACGATAATAACAGCTTTTATGCCCGGTATGACAGGCAATTCCACCCGCCAATTCCACTTTTAGCAAAAGACTATTTTCTTCACAATTCACAAAAATCTCCTGCACCAGCAAAAATTGGCCGCTAGTCTCACCTTTGAGCCATAAAATTTGACGGCTACGACTCCAGAAATGAGCTTTGCCGGTGGCGCGGGTAAGCACGAAAGCTTCCTGGTTCATAAAAGCGACCAACAAAACTTCGTTAGTAGCGGTTTCCTGTACAATTGCCGGAATAAGATTCTTGCCGTCCAACCCAAAATCGAGAATAATTTCCTGCCGAAGTGAATTTTCTTCGATTGGCCCTTCTACCTGAATTTTCAGGCCGCTTTTACTTTCGCTCTCGTTTTCAATCGTCACAAATCAAAAACTCCCTTGCCCGATAGCCTAATTTCCGGCTGTTACAACTGGTGCTTGTACTTGCTTTAATTGCTCTAGCAGCCAATCCAAAGCTTTACCTTTCCATTTTCCCGCTAATTCAAGATTTTTGAGTTCGTTGTAAACTATTGCCATTCTACTTCCTCTTAAATTCGGGTGGGTACGCCTCGCGTAAGCAAATATTGTTTGGCTTGCCCAATAGAGTAATCGCCAAAGTGAAAAATACTGGCCGCCAACACCGCATCAGCTTTACCCTGCGTTACTCCTTCATAAAGATGCTCAAGCTGTCCGACCCCGCCACTGGCAATTACCGGGATGCCAACGGCTTCAGACACAGCGCGGGTTAATTCCAAATCATAGCCATCACGTGTGCCGTCTTTGTCCATACTGGTTAGCAAAATTTCGCCCGCGCCCAGTTCCGCGCCTTCCCGCGCCCATTCGATAGCGTCTTTGCCGGTAGGAGTGCGCCCGCCGTGCAAATAAACTTCCCAGCCCGAATTATCCACCCGCCGTTTGGCATCAATTGCCAATACAATGCACTGGCTGCCGAAATACTGTGCGCCTTCGGCAATTAAAGCCGGGTTTTGGACGGCGGCGGTATTAATTGAAACTTTATCTGCACCTGCCGCCAGCATTCGGTTCATATCGCTAACCGCCCGGATGCCACCGCCAATCGTAAACGGTATAAAGATTTGCTCGGCCACGTGCTTGACCATCTCGACTACAGTTTCGCGCCCGTCACTGCTGGCGGTAATATCCAGAAAAACCAGCTCGTCCGCTCCGGCCCGGTCATAAAAAGCGGCCAGTTCTACCGCATCGCCCGCGTCGCGCAAGTCCAGAAATTGTGTGCCTTTGACCACCCGCCCGCCCGTTACATCCAGGCATGGAATAATTCTTTTGGTTAGCATGTCAGGGCATCGCTCAATTTCAAATCGCCAGTATACAAAGCCTTACCGATAATGGCGGCTTCCGCCCCAAGTTCGCGCAAGCGGCAAACGTGTTCGGTTTTGGAAACGCCGCCACTGGCAATCACCGGCTTTTTAGCGGCTTCCTTGAATTCGGCGAATGCTTCATAATTGGGCGAGGTTAGAGTACCATCCCGGCTAATATCGGTATAGATAAAGCGGGTTGCGCCGCGTCGGGATAGGGTTTGGGCCAGTTGGTGCGCCGTTACTATCGAAGTTTCCGTCCAGCCCTCAATGGCTACCAAACCGTTACGGGCATCAATCCCGATTACCAGCTTTTCGCCGTACTTCTCGCAAAGCTCGCCAACATAAATCGGGTCGCGGACGGCGGCAGTTCCTAAAATAACCCGGTCTACCCCCCGGTTGAGCAATTCGTTAATTGTGGCTTCGTCGCGCACCCCTCCGCCAACTTCTACTGGCAGATTGCTAAGTTTTACAATACGCTCGATAACTTCCAGATTGACAGGAAAGCCTTCCCGCGCCCCGTCCAAATCCACCAGATGCAAATACTCCGCGCCTTCGGCCTTCCAGCGCATTGCCATTTCCGCCGGGTCGTCGGCAAAAATCGTCATTTGTTCGTAATCACCTTGAAAAAGGCGTACACATTTTCCGTCCTTTATATCAATCGCCGGAATAATTAACATTGGGCTGCAAACCTCACAAAATTAGAATATACTTTAAGACCGAGTGCGCCGCTCTTTTCTGGGTGAAATTGAGTGGCGAACCAATTACCGTCACCCATTGCGCTGGCAAAATCCACACCGTAGTCAGTCAGCCCGGTAATTTTATCCCGAATAGACGGGGCAGGGTCGCAATAATAAGAATGGACAAAATAAAAATAAGAATTGTCCGGCACGCCTTCCCATAATATCGAAGGCTGGTTCACCTGTCGGACTTCGTTCCAGCCAATTTGCGGGATTTTCAAATTACTTTCCGCCGGAAACTTCCGTACTTCCCCCGCCAATACTCCCAAACCTCTGGTATCGTGTTCTTCCAGGTGTTCAAACAAAAGCTGGAAGCCGACACACACGCCCATAAAGGGTTTACCACTGGCAATACGTTCGCGGACTACTTCGGAAAGACCCGTATTGTTCAAATTGCCCATACATTGCCCAGCCGCCCCCTGACCCGGAAATACTACCGCGTCCGCTTCCCGAATTTTTTGGCTATCGCCGCTAATTTCTACCGTTGCTTTTTCGCCCGCAACGTGTTGCAAAGCCCGTTGGACACTTCGCACATTTCCCGCTTTATAATCTATTACCGCTATTTTCATTAATTTCGAGTTTCAAGTTTCAAGTAAGTACCTATGTTGGTAGATTAGTATTTTTTGTAGGAGGGATTTCTAATCCCGGTAAAGACGGGTTTAGATAAAATCGGGTTTAGAAATCCCTCCTACATTAGAAGAATCAGGTTTATCAAACGCCTACTTTGTCTGCATCTTTTTGGGCCGTGACAAAAGAAGCCGGGTTGCCGTCACTAACAGGCGCGACGGGACGTAGTCGGAACACGCTCATAACAGTCATTCCAAACCAACCCAGCGCAATAAATAAGGCGGCTGAAAGCAAGTTGCTAGACAGTTTGTGAAGCTGGTCGTATTCCAGACGCGGGTTTTGGTCGAGCGGGTAGCTATCAATCGGCCCGGTCAAGCTGTTTTGAATGTTTTCCATCCGAAAAAGTATCCCGCCAAACACGCCAATCAAAACTAGCACAATCGCCGCCGCCAGTAATCGTCCAATCAAGAACCAGCGTTGGGGCTTGCTTTCGGTGCGGGCGCGAAGTGAAATCAGGGCGGTAATTACCAGCGTCAGGCTACAGGCAACTCCCAGCCATAGCCAGTTTTTCAAAATATTGCCAAAAAGCCGTCCGGCGGTATCCCGTGATTCAATGGTTTTGAACAAAAGCGGGGCAACCAGCAGACCAAGCGTTACCATACTGCCTTCAAGTAAACCAAAAGCCAGCGTTTCCAGCCCGACAATCCAGCTCCATAATTTCCGGCTCATTTTCTTTGCAATCCTTCTAGCTTTTTATAATTTTAAGTTTTGAATTTTAAGTTTTGGGTAAAAATTCAAACTTGTAATTTTGTCGTTTTTCTTGCCGTTCTCTTTGTACTAAAATACTTTCTCAATCTTACTCATTTTAACGGCAATGTCAAATAAAGCAATTCCAAATCAAACTTGAAACAAAAAAGGGCCAGCTTTTGCTTACAAAGGCTGGCCGGATTAAGCTAAACTTTAAAGTTTTAGCTAAGACGGATGACAGCCCCTGCTGCGCGTGGGCCATCCTGCGAAGCGGCAATTGCAACCCATTCGCCAGGAGTTACCAAATTAGCGTAATCGCCCGTAAAAAGGGCGCGAATACTTATCTGGATGGTCAGGCCGCCGCCACTGGTGACATTTTTGGCGGGTAGAGAAAGAATAACCGGGTTAGTGCCGGGAGCTTTAAAGCCAATCCGAACAGCTTCGCCTGGTTGGAAACCCACTACGAAGATAGTTAAAGGTTTGTCGAGGCTGCCAGAATTGGGCGAGACAAACAAAGTTGGTTGGCTGGTCGCTTCGCTCAGGTAAACATAAGTTTCGGCTTCTTTACCGCTACTTTGCCCTTTGAAACTAAATTTCCACTGGCCTTGTTCGCTAGTTTGGCTGACGACGTTTACTACTGCTAACCCGGCAGCTCCAGAATTAACACTTAGATTAAGTTTATCGCCCGCTGGTTTGGTAACGGTTAGGCTAACCGTTTCATCAGGGCTAAAGGGGGCAGTTACCTGCATTACCAACCCGGCGGGGGCGCATTTTAAGACCGGGCTTGCTCCGCCCAAACTATTGGGTAGCGCGTCACAGTTACCAGTAGTAACGGGCGGGGGGCTGGTAATCGGGCCGGGCGGGGTGGGGACGGCAGCAGGCAGGTCGTTATCGTATTTGCTGCTGTACCGCCAGCTAAAATAATGCTGACCAACGTTGCCCATCTCGACTCGGAAGGCGGCATCGTTATCGGGTGTGTAGGTTAATACCCGTCGTTCAAAAGCCTGTATTAACACGTCCTTAACCTGACCGCTGACGGTAACTTTAGCCCAATAAGCATCAGTTAAGGGCAAGCCGGTAGCGTCCAGCCAGGGCGCGTTGGCATCCTCACCCAGAATGGGCTGGTTAGCTACAAGCTGGTTGCCAACGAAAACATTGCCTTTCTGGTTGAGAAAATTCCAGAAAACATCGGGTACATTGTGCTTAAGGTTGCTATCGAAGAAAACGTATTTGGCCTTGCTGCCCAATTCCGAGCTAGAACCAACGCTCCCGGTTTTGTCAATGGTATCGCTGGCAGCTTGCCCGGTGCGGTTGGAAGCAGGGTTGTTGCCGTCCAAACTGGCGATTCTGGTAAAATTGGCGTAGGTTGGGCCGTTATTGCCGGAAGCATCGCCCGCCATTGGAATATCGTTGGCTGGACGGCGCGGGGTCGAAGTAGCGTCACTAATTGCCAGCTTGCCCGAAATGAGTTCGCGAACTAGCAAACCGTTGGTGACTGCGCCCGAACCAGGTTTGTTTATTTCCATTCGCGCTTTATCAAAATAAATAACCTGACGCTGCCCGCCGGGACTATCGGCATACGGCTCGCTGGTCGCACCGTTGGGCGGGCCGAAGCTCTGTGGCCCCCACAGCCAGCTACGGGGAGGATTGGCTAGACCATCGGCTACCGCTTTATCGGCTCTTTGCCACTTCATCTTGAAATTATTATTTGAAAAATCAGGCTCGGCCAGAGCAAAGCTACTGGAAAAAAGCGTTAGACTTAAAACGAGCATTAGCGTAATCTTAAACCGGCTTTGCCGGAAAATCTTGATGCTTGACATAAAACTTACCTTTCGATTTGGTAATAATGGCTGATTAGGTAAAACTTATTATCACTCTGGTTACTAATCGTCATTTTGAACGTAAACTGTCTTATTATCGAGGAATGCAGTTGGTCGAGAAAATGTTTATTTACCTAAATAATACTGGTTAATCCCTCTGCCCTTCTTCTATACAAATTATATCTTCCTTAAAGAAAAGGTTTGCCCCATAAAGAATAGTAACAACCACTAAACCGTTACTAAACTCATGATACTCAGTAATTTCCTCCCAGTGACTAGCAGATGCTAAGTCTTCAGGCATAACTATTTCGACAGGCTTATCTCCTTCATATCTAATTTGGGGACCACCATTAATAGCTAAGTGTTCCAGCTTATTGTAATCCATTACAAGAATCCAAAGTTTTTTATTCTCTTGCGTTATGTTTACCCTTTATCCTCACTATTTTTTCTTGCCAGTTAATATCCCTCAATACAAAGCTTTACTTTAGATGGCGGCTAAATCGTAGACGGGTCTGCCGTTGTCTGTCCAGGCGACTTTGAAAACGCGCCCGTTGTCGGCTCGAATTGCTGCCTGTACTTCTGTTTTGGAAACTGCCCCGGTGCGGGCCGATTGGCTGACGTAGCGGGCCAGCCAAAAGACATCTTGCGGGCCATAGGTTAGCAAAACTTTTTCGATTTCTTGTCCCAATGCAGTATAAGATTTGAGTTTGTAATTTTGGGCGCGGGGGTTGGCGGCAGTTTCGTCGCGGCTACTGGATTGGTAAGTATCGTCTTTATCCCAATCTTTAGGTTTGGCTTTACGAGCCGGACGGGGCTTTGGTTCGGCGGAAGTGGTGGCGGTAGAAGAACGTTTGCTGCTATGTCTTTGGCGGTCATAATCGCTACGAAGGCTGTCGTCGCTCAAAATAGCATAAGCTTCATTGAGCTGCTTCATACGTTCTTCCGCGCCCGGCTCTTTATTGGTATCGGGGTGATATTTCTTGGACAAAGTGCGGTAAGCGGCTTGCACTACTTCGGCTTCCGCTTCTTCATGCACCTGTAACACCCGATAGTAATCTTTTTCGGTCTTTTTTGCTGGCATCCGATAGATTGACGATTAAAAATGTTTTTATGCAGGAGGGATTTCCAATCCCGACAAGATGGATTTGGGTAAAATCGGGATTGGAAATCCCTCCTACATCTTTTACAATTAAAATTACACTCTAATCGTAAACCGTAAAGCCCGAATCGTCAACTAGGTAGTTTGACGCGGGCCATAATTATCAGGCTGCCTCCGGCCACTACCGGGCTATTGACAATCTGAACAGCCTTATTCATAGCGTTCGCCGCCCCCTGATTACCGTTCATCGGAATTACCATCACCATATAAAGACTGCCGTCCTTGTCCATATCCTTTTTGGTGAAGAGTAACGGACGCGGGCCAACCCCTACCCCTCTGGGTACAATTTGTTGGGCCAAAGCAATATCGGCGGGCTGCACCGGCTTATAATCCTCTTTTTCCTTTATGCTGCTGATAAAGGAATTGATAATATCGTTGGCCGACCCCGCGTTAGTACCAGCCAGCAATTCCAGTTCAAACTTCTTCTGGGTCTTGGTATCCCAATTGCGGGCCGTAAACAAATTCTTCTTGATTTCGTCAATCGCTTCCGACTTGAAATCGTACTTGATGGATTTTTCGGGAGCTTTCAGGTCGCCGAGGCTCACCTCCGCCGGGACAAGCACAAAAGCCAGTATCAGACTAAAAGCTACTACCAGCAAAGCGATTGCTCCCCCGGCATAAATCCCCAGATTTTTACTGCCGGTACCACTGGAAGAAATCGCCTTTAGAGCCTCGATTTTAGCCTGTTGCTCCGGGGTGATTTGGTCTTCAGGGATGCCGAGCAAGCCGAGCTGCGATAATAATTCTTGCTCCTTGCGCGACTTTTTAGCGTCCGCCGCCTGGTACTTCTGCTCAATCTGGGCATCTTTTTGCTGCTGCCGGGCTTGCTTTTGTTCGATTTTGCGCTGCGCTTCCAGTTGTTTCTGCTGGGCTTTCATCTCCGGCGTGAGATTGGCGTTAAGCAGCTTTTGCTGTTCTTTCTCGCGCAAGTGGGCCAGCGTCTCCCGGTCTTTCACTTCGAGCTTGAGGCGTTTTTCTTGTTCCTTCAGTTCAAGCTGGGCCTGTTTTTTCTGCTGGTGGAGCTGCTTTTCGTCCAGCGATTCACGGGATTGGGCCGCTTTTTCTTGCAGAAGCATGAGCCGCTTTTGTTCCTCTTCCTGAATTTTCAGGAGTTGTTCGCGGCGTTTTTCTTCCAACTTGAGTTGCTTTGCTTCCTGTTGTTGTTGCTGCCGCGCCTGTTTTTCCTGCTCCTTCTGGAATTTGGTCTGCTTGCGCGAATTTTCGCCCGCCTCTTGCCGCTTCAATTCAAGGGCGGCCTGTCTTTCAGCCAGTTTTTGTTGACGGATTTGCTCATCCTGCTCGAACTTGGTTTGTAGTTTGGCCGCTTTCGCCCGCAAAATTTCGATTCGCTTTTGGTCTTTATCCTGTGGCAAATCTTTAGCCGGATTCGCAACTTTAGCTTTTTTGCCTTTGCCCTTTGTTTCTGGCTCACTAATCGGTGGCAAAATATCAAAGGGGCTAGGCAGCGGGGCAAAATTGGCAGGCGGTAACGGAGCTTGCTCCAGCAAACCAGAAATTAAGTCAGAAATTGATAGAGCATCTTCTTCCGCCGTAGAACTAAAATCGGTTGTCATGGGCGGGCTATAAGGCGAAGCTTCGGCGGGAAGAGCCGCAAACGGGGGGGGATTAGCTACCGGCAAAGAAAAGCTATTGAACCCAACCGAATTAGAAGAGGTGGGCGGGAGGGCAAAATTGGAAGGGCTGGGCAGACTGAAAGAACTGGAAAGATTGGAAGGAGCGGGAACAAAGGCCGGAGCTTTAGCCGGAGCTTTGGGAGCGGGCGGGGGAGTAAAATTGGCGGGGTTTGCCAAAAATTGAGCTAAAAAGTCGCCCGCTTCATCTACTTGGGTAGCACTATTTTGAGCCGATTGTTTCGGTAACTCTGCCATGACGAAACTCCTTGTATACAAAACGCAAGCAAAAAAGTTGATAGATAGACGTAAGGAGCTTGAAGCCTTCAAGCCCCGCGAAAACTTGGTTTATGGTTTGGGAGTGGCAGTCGGTGCGCTGGGTGTCCCACCGGGGGTATACAGCCCATCCACTACTACCAACACGTTTTGACCACTGGGCAACGCGCCGTTATCCCGGTAAGTCTGAAGCAAATCATTTTTGAAAGTAGGGCTAAACATCATCAGCCCCCGACTGCGACCTGTATTGTTGCCGGCGGGCTTTTCAAAAGCCTGTATCCAACCATCGTTATTACTAATCGTGTTTAGTCCAACAACGCTGCTGGTGCGGTCTGTCCAACCCAATGTACCTAATTGCTGATTATAAAAAGTTTTTACCTCGCCCAATCCGGCGGTAGTCGTAAAAACCCGGACTTTACGTTCCACAAAATCTTTATCGGTAGGTAAAATTTTGCTGGTAAAATTGGTATCGTTAGATAAAGCCTGAATTTCGTTCATACCCTGATAAATCGGCAGGACGAAATTATTATCATTTGCGGCGGTGTTTTCAGTGCCACCACAGGCTGACAGCAACCCGGCTATCAACAAAAGCAGTGCAAATAAACTTATCCGTCTCGCGTTTGCATTTGCAAAAGAAGTAACCATTAAAAGGTTAAATTCCCCTTCTTTGTTCTTGGCAATGTTCTTAGTAATGTCTTTAACAATCTAATCCCATTAATCTCACTCATGTAAAAAGCGCGGGTTTTGTTTGCCCGCCTTTTTATTATAACATATTCAGCCTGATTTGCACTTGCCCTTTGGTACTATACCCTGCTTTATTAAGGTTAGGATTCAAGCTGGGCGGCCAAATCGGACGGAGTATTAACCGGGCGTTGACAGGCATAATTTTGGCAGACATAAGCGGTAGCTTTGCCTTCAAGGGTGGTACGGCCACTTAACAAGGGCCACTTTTGGGCCTCGCCTTCGGGCAGATTAGGCGGGCGAAGCATTAGCACCCGGTTGGGCAAATAGCGCGAGAACACTTCGTTTAGCAAAGCTTCGGTATCGCTTGCCCCTTCTTCGCCGACCAGCACAATTTCTTTAGCTTCGCCTAAATAGAAGTCGAGTGCGCTCAACATCCGGCCAAAACCGCTTGGCGCACGATTAGTAGTTTCGGCGATATTGCCCAGCAAAGCCATTGCCTTTGGACGGAAACGGTTTTCGGTGTCGCCCGTTAGCAAGGAAAGCCGCAAAAGCACATCAACGGCTACTGAATTGCCACTTGGTACAGCGTTATCCCAAAGCGAACGAGGTCGCGACACTAACTGCTCGTGGTCGCTGGCGGTATCAAAGAAAGTTTCGGTCTGCTCATCCCAAAATTTATCCACCATAATTTCGGCCAGAGCTAGAGCTTCGTTTAGCCAGCGCATTTCAAAAGTAGCTTCGTACAAGGTCAGCAAGGCATCCGCCAAATAAGAATAATCTTCCAGATAGCCGTTTAACTTGGCGGCGTGTCCGGCTTTGTAAGTGCGGTAAAGCCGTCCATCTTCGCGGCGCAGCTTACTTAACAGAAATTCAGCGTTTTTGATAGCAATTTCCCGGTATTCGGGGTTGTGCAATACCCGCGAGGCAAAAGCAAACGCCTTCAGCATTAACCCATTCCAGGCGGTCAAAATCTTGTCGTCTGTGCCAGGATGTATTCGTTTTTCCCGGATTTCAAATAATTTATGCTTGCCTCGCTCCAGGATCGTTACCAATTCATCCGGGCTTATTCCGGCTTGTTGGGCTACTTCGGTAATAGATTTGGTAATATTTAGAATGTTGTGACCCTCGAAATTGCCCTGCGCGGTAACGTTGTAATAAAGATTGAAAAGGCGAGCATCTTCCGGCCTAAGAGCTTGCTCAATTTCAGCTTTGCTCCAAACAAAGAATTTGCCTTCCTCGCCTTCGCTATCGGCATCCTGGGTCGAGTAAAAACCACCTTCGGGCGAAAGCATTTCCCGCCGCACGTATTGCAGCGTTTCATCGGCGACGTGCATATAAAATTCATCGCCAAAGGCTTGGTAGGCTTGCAAGTAAAGTACAATTAATTGCGAATTATCATAAAGCATTTTCTCGAAGTGTGGTACTAACCATTTGGCATCCGTCGAGTAGCGGCAAAACCCGCCACCTAACTGGTCGTACATCCCCCCCAAAGCCATCTTATCCAGCGTCAGAATAAGTAATTGGCGGACTTGGGCATTGCCGCTACGCTGGTAGTGCCGCAGGGCAAATTCAAGAGCCATCGGTTGCGGGAATTTTGGGGCATTGCCAATACCACCGTTGCGGGCATCAAATTGAGCCAACAAGGTAAGGGCGGCTTTATCCAGAATTTCCGGCGACAGCACAGGCTTACCCGAATTTGCCAGTCGGCCTTCGTTTTGCTGCAAAACTTCTTTTAGCTGGGCGGCGTTGTGGGCTATATCGTCCGGGGTTTCGCGGTAAGCCTGTGACACGCCAAGCAAAACTTGCGGGAAAGAAGGGATGCGGGGATGGCGATTATCGGGCGGAAAATAGGTTCCACCGTAAAAAGGCACACCTTCAGGAGTCAGGAAAACGGTCATGGGCCAACCGCCTTGCCCGGTCATGGCCTGGACTGCTTCCATATAAATCGAGTCTATGTCGGGCCGTTCTTCCCGGTCAACTTTAATGCTGACAAAATTGTCGTTCATTAGTTGGGCAATTGCTTCATTCTCGAACGATTCGTGTTCCATCACATGACACCAGTGACAGGCACTATAACCTACCGAAAGCAAAATCGGCTTATCTTCGGCTTTAGCCTTGCTCAAAGCTTCTTCGCCCCAGGGATACCAATCCACCGGGTTATGAGCGTGCTGTAATAAATAGGGGCTAGTTTCATTAATCAATCTATTGGTATGGCGGGCTGCACCCGCACTTTCCGGCTTTTCCAAAATCCGCGCTCCTTCAAATCATATCAAATCAAACCAAATCAAACCAAATCAAGCAAGTTCATTAAAAACTACCAAAATAATATAACACAACTTGCCCGGTTTTAGATAGAACGAAACCTTGACCCGGCTGTTAAACTGTGTTGGAATCAAGCGGTCTTTTCAAGTTTCAGGTTAAGTACAGGTCAAACAGGGATTATTAAACAGGTGGCGCAAATTGAAACAAGTACAGATATAACTAAAGGAATAACTAAAGGAAGTAGCCGAAAGTGGCCCGAAAACTGGCACTTGCACGCCTTGATGCTATTAACGTTGGTGATGCGTTTACTAACGATGCCGCGCTTTGTAGAAGGTGGCGATGGGCTTTACTTTGTGCGCGGGGTGGAACGTTACGCCATGTTGCAACTGCGCCCGCACCGTCCCGGCTTCCCGGTGTATATCTGGCTTGGCAAGCTTTTTACTTTGCTGAACCCCGACCCGGTACAGGGTTTGCACTTGCTGGCAATTCTGGCCTCGACGCTAACTATCTGGCCGATTGCCCAATTAGCAGCAAGCTGGCGTAAGGCTATTGGTAGCACCCCGTCAGAAGCGCGACTTGCTGGATTTAGTGCCGGTTTAATCTGGGCTTTAATCCCGCTCTCCTGGCTGAACGGTAGCGAAATTTACAGTGACCCGGTAGGGTTAGCTTTTGCGCTATGGATGCTATGGGCCTCCTGGCGGGCGATTGAATTAAAAGGCCAGCCAACCGCTTTGCGCTGGCTTATCGCTGCGGCAATCCTGGCCGGGCTAATGCTGGGAGTGCGCTTATCTTACGGTGCATTACTTTTACCTTTAGCTTACGCGGTATTAACTCAAAACTCAAAATTCAAAACTCAAAACTTTTTCCTCCCCCTGCTCGCCTTCGTCCTAACGGTAGGCTTATGGTTGGGCTGGCAAGTAGCGATGGAAGGGCCAAAAGTGCTTGAGGTAATCACCAACCGGGCCGCCAGCAATTATCAGGTACACGATTTTGTCCTGCAAAACGGCGGCGACGGCGACCCGGCCACCTGGGGCGTGTTTACCAGAGCAAAAGTGCTAACCAAAATGGTGAGTGTTTATGGGGTGGGTGGCTGGTGGCCCGGAGTGCCGGAAATCCGGCTACTGGTCAGTTTGCTGTTAGCTGGCCTGCTACTATTGGGCGGCTGGCGGTTGATACGGAACTGGCGTTCGGCAGCTTTGCATCTGGCCGTTTTATGGAGCTTGCCCTATTTTGTAACTTCGGTGCAAATCAGTCACGATTTGAATATGGCTCGTTACACTTTCCCTTTGGTGGCCTTGCTTTGTATCGTGGCTGGATTAGGCTTACCGTCTCAAAAAATCGCCCGTTCGCTTGCCTTGTTTGGCCTAACGATTGCTTTGCTACTGGTAACTGGGCCTTTGGCCTTGCAGCATCGGGTTAGCCCGCCGCTTGGTCAACGTCTGGCCGATTTTGCCAATATTTATCTTGACCCGGCCAAAGCTGCCGTAATTGTACCAGGTAATTTGCATCGGGACGCTTTTATAAATTTGTTTATGTTTGAAAAAGCCCCCGGTATTCCAAGCGGCGGAGCTAGTTTCGCCACTCTGCCCGAACGAACCAAACTTTTGGAAGAGCAGGGACGAACGGTTTATGCCACTTTCCGGCTAACCACTGCGCCCGCCGATTGGCGTTTGGTGGCAGTTTTACGCCAAAACCGTTTTATGGATTCGCTAATGGATGCTGATAACTTTTTGGAACTTGGAATTTATCGCCACGATGCTACAAAGCCCGGATAAAGCTTGCTCTTTAGCTCAAAAAGAGTTATTATCGTTCCAGTCGAACAAAAATAAGAAACAAAGCAAGCATCATAGAAAGAAAGATTTTAGCATGATAAACTTGAACTTGAACCGGGAAAAGCCGGGGGGCGGCCTCAAAAAACTGGCTAACGGTGATAAAATTGGCTTAAAACTTTTGAAAGAACGGGTCGTGGTCGCCGCCGAAGTTTTGTTTGTGTCGGAATTGGGCGATTACAACGGCGTTACCGTGCGGATGACTTTGGAAGAAGCCCGGCAATTTCAAAAGGATTTGGCCGAAGCAATAGACCGGGCCGAAAAAGAATTCGGCCAGTCGCCTTCCAGCAGCGAGTCCAATTAGCCTAATCGGGAATAGGGATAAAGGCCAGCCATGTACACTATAACCGCCGATGCTTCGTTTAGCCATGTTTCTATGCTCATTCATCAGCTTGTCGAAGCGGGTGAGCGCGAAATAGAAATTATTGTGCCGCCGGATGGCCTGCTTTTTCACGATTTGCAAAATTTGTACGATTTCGAGCTATTGCAGGGAATGAGTTTGTCACTTAAATGGAAAGTTACTTTCCAAACTGATTCCCTGCTAATCGCCGAACTTGCCCGCGTCTTTGGCTTTAATGCGGTAGTGCTGGATGACAGCGAACCAGAACCCGGCCCGGAAGAATTATGGCCCACCGATGATGAAGATGAATTATTAAGGATTGCTACTCCCTCCGCCAAAGGGTTTTTGCGGCTTGAGCTTGACCGAAATTATATCCGGCTTGAGCAATTGCTGGAAAACCTGATTGAGCTAAAGCAGGGCGGTCAGAAAGATTTTTTAATTCAAGTGCCGGTAGACAGCCCGCTTTTTCGGGTCTGGGACGATTTTGTGACAATGCAGGACGCAGCCGTCAAGCAGGGGCTAAATATTCGCTTTGAAAGTTTTCTGCCAACTTTTGTGCTAATGGCAAACACCGCCGGATTTTATGTAACTCAGCATCCCCGCTTGCAATCCGCTACGATTGATGAGCTTAAAGCCTACGCCGAAATTATGCGAAATTCTGAATATTCTTCTTTGCAAAGGCTTTCCGAAGTAATCGAGCCAACGATTGCTTTAATGGAAGAAGGCCATTTGGAAGAAGCCGGACGTATCCTGAACGAACGCGCCGCCCGATATGTTATGGAATTTTTCGCCAATCCCGCTAACCGAATTCGTTTTGATACCGAAGATATTAACCAGCACTGGGAAGGGGCGCAATCCCTCAAAGAAGTAATCGAGGAAGCCCGGCTGGATTTTAACCGCCGCTACCGTTCCGCCTCCTGATAAACCAACCTAAATTCCTCTCAAGCGTTTGCTTAAACCTTTTTGGGATTCGCGGGTAATCAGGCCGTAATCTTCTAATAGCAAGCGCAAAAGCTCCCGGTCACTACCACGCAGCACCGCGCTTTCGTGCGCTTCCATCAAGGCCACCGGGTAGCCCTGCCCCAATTTTATTTGCCGTCCGATAATCGCCAGGGCTACTTCCAGTTCTGGTGCATCCAAAAATTTGTGACCAAATTCCAGGCGCACAATTTCATCTTCGGTTTTTAGATACATAAAATAAATTTGCTCGGTTTGGGCGGTATCTTTAGGGTGGCGCGGGCTATTGCGGAAGGCGGGGCTACATTCTCCTGGCTCCAGCACTTCCCCAAAAAGCTGGGCATCCATCAAGCCTCGATAGCTGCGTTTGCTCATATCCCGCAAAGCAGTAATCACCACATCGCTCCGGGTATTACTGGTATAACCCACGACGGGAATGTTTATTTCCGAAAACTGGTCGAGCAAAGCCAGATAGGTGGTAGTCAAGGCTTTACCCTCGCGGCTGTTCAAAATCGAGCTACCCCATAAAGTTAGCGGGCCATCGCGCAAAGTGAGGGTAGCCTTATTGTCAATTGCCAGCTTTAGGGCGACCCGCAATTCGTCTACGCTGCCCTGCACTTCCAGCATTTGAGCGGTCAGGGTTCTTTGCTCAAAATCGCTTTGTTCGCCGCTTTCGTCCCGGTCATCTTCCAGACTATAAAAGCGGGTATCGCTATCAATCTGGCACTGATTACGCTGCCCATAGCCCAGCACTACCCGCCCGATATTAATCACGCTATACAAGGCCATCCCGCCATGCCGGTCTGCCGGAATAGCCGAGCCATCGGTGGCGACCACCACATAATCTTTGGCGGCAATCTCAATCTTGCGTTTGTGAGAAAGCGATTCAACTGGCAAAGCTCCGGCTTGCTTGCCCCGTGAAAGCTCTTCCAGCGTAAGCCAGTTATCCTGACGAAGCTTTTGGTATTGCTCCACCGCCCGCTTCAAATCATCAATTTCCTGTCGTGAAGCCTGTAGCATATTTTTAGCTTCCGCCTCTAATTGCGCCACCAGACTATCCCGATTTATCGGCATAAGTTACCCCTGTTCTTCTAACCAACAAATGTTCGGCTAATTGCTCTATTTTACCTTATTTGCCCACGCTTAACCAGCCCAGAAATTGCATAAAACTGCGCCAAAGCTTATAATTCAAAAGCTACCTTTGCTTCCTGTAATCTAGTGGATTTAACGATTATATGCTTGCCGAAGAACTTTTAACCGCTAATACTTCCAACTGTAGAGATGCTCTTGAGCAAAAATATCTTAACTTGATTGAGGAGCGATTAAATTACCGTCAGTTGGTAACTTATGTTCCTAACAAAAGTGAACCTGTACATCGCTGGTTTGCCTATAAAGAAGGGTTTTCTCATCAACTGGTTAAAAGATTGCTAGTTGAACTAGAGGCGAAACCGGGCAAATCTCGCGTACTTGACCCTTTTTGTGGTTCAGGTGCTACCTTATTAGCCGGAGCAGAAAAAGGATTTAATGTTACGGGTGTTGATATTTTACCGGTAGCGGTATTTGTAGCTAAAGTAAAGCTACGTTCCGCTTCTGACTATAATTTAGAAGCTCTTAAAGAAGCTATCAGCAGTTTAATAGCTAACCCTTTTAAAGTTTCTAAATTTAATGCACCCAAAGACGTAAAAATTATCAGTATGGCTTATGATACTCAAACGCTGGCCGAAATATTGTTTTTTCAGGAACAAATCCAGGCTGAAACTGATGATAAAATTCGGGATTTTTTGATGCTTGGTTTGTTAGCCGTTTTGGGTAAGGTTAGCTATACCAGTAAAGATGGGCAGTATCTTCGGTTAATCGAGAAGCCGAAAATGAATTCGGTCAGAACGGCTTTGCAAAGACAGTTAGAAGAAATGTATCAAGATTTAAATCCTTTTCTGGGACAGTCTTTAATGTTTAGTGATTTGGTAGAGCGAGAGCGAGTTTCAGTGCAGCAGGGAGATGCTCGAAAGCTTTCAAGTCTTTTCGACAAAAAGTTTGATATTGTGATAACTTCGCCACCTTATTTAAATCGTTACGATTACAGCCGTATTTACACTTTAGAATTGTGCCTTAATTGGGTAAGCGATTTTAGCGATTTACGCAAAATCAGGCATAGTTTGCTTCGTTCTCATATCGAAAGTAAACCTGCCACTACTGATGAGGTAAAACTTCCTGCGCTAGATGAAATTTTGATAAATTTGCAGCAAAAAGAACTTAACAATAATCGTATCCCGGTAATGATTAAAGGCTATTTTGAAGATATGAACCAGGTAATCAAGCAATTGGCACAAGTCTGCAACCCTGACGCAAGGTTAGCAATCATAGTGGGCAATGCCCGGTTTGCCGGCGAACTAATCCCGGTAGATTTGCTACTTTCTGAATTAGCCCAAAATGCCGGATTTAAGCTTGATAAAATTGTAGTGACACGTTATAAAGGTAATTCAAGTCAGCAGATGGGAAAATATGGTCGCGTACCTGTGCGCGAAAGCATTTTATTTTGGACTAAACCAGATTTAGAGGTGGAAAGAGTAAGTGCCTAAATCACAACTACTACTTGAGGCGATGCAGGCCGATTATTTACTACGCTCTACCTTTTTTTATCGAAAAATACACGAGTTAGGTTTTCTGGAATTCGTTCAGGAAGTTGAAAAATTGGCCGTTATCGCTGAAACTTATAATTGGGATGAACGGGGGAATTGGGGCATTTCATTTAGTAGCTGGGAGTATATAACCCAATCAAATCTGAAACCTGTCAGCGTCTTTGCACACCCTCGCGTTTTAATAGAGCAGCCTCGCTTGATTGCTTATTATCGTTCTGTGGCTGCTTTATCCCAAAAAGCGGTTAAAAACATGACTTTAGGTTCTTTAGAAGCTTATGAAAAAAGTCAAAATAAGAAATCATTACCTTACCCGGAAGCTCTCAAGCTTGCCAGCTTAATAAATACTCACGTCAGCGCGATTATAGATAGTAGCGTTCTAACTTTCTCACAACAAGATATACAGGTTTTATTGTACGCTTCAGCTGGTTCACAGATTAACGGGGCGTGGCTTAACACTATCGGTGTCGAAGCCGAAATGGTTATTAGAAGGCTAATTATTACGCATTTTGCAAAGCAGGATAAGATAATCGGGTTTTTGGATAAGAATGGAACATTCGCCACAGCGTTAAAAGATGAGGAAGTCTTTGATAGAATCGCTTCTTTTAGAGGTTTTCGCCTGAGTGACCAAACCTCAGTTTTATTTGGTTCTGACCCTGATATATCTCTGTTAGGGAAAAATGGTCAAACTCTGGCTGCTTTGGAAGTTAAAGGTGGCAAAGACCCTGCCGGAGCATTGGAAAGGTACGGAGCGGCCAAAAAGTCTTTTGAAGAAGCTTTGCGGCAAAATCCACAGGTAAAAACTTTTTTTATCGCTAGTTGCATTACTGATGAAGTGAAACATCGTTTGGACAATGACCAAGTTTTTCAGTATACTTTTGATTTGACAGAACTTTTAGCAAGTGAAAAAACACGAACTCAGTTTCTAAGCTTGATTGGAAAAATTTTGAAGAATGAGTAGGCGGATTAGATGGCTTTAACATTAGGAATTATCGGTTTTCCCAAGACGGGCAAAACTACTATTTTTAACACTTTAACTCGTGGCAATGCTGAAACCAGTGCCTATGGCGCAGCAAGTACGCCTAATATCGGGACGGTTAAAGTGCCGGATACACGCTTGGATGCCTTAACCGAGATGTTTATACCAAAGAAAACTACTCCCGCAACAGTAGAATATATTGATGTGGCTGGTATGAACAAGGGCGCGGGCAAAGCCGGAGCATTGCCGGGTTTGAACGAAATCCAGAAAGTACAGGCTTTGGTACACGTGGTGCGGGCCTTTGATGACCCAAATTTACTGCATCCCGAAGGTAGTGTTGACCCCATTCGCGATATTCAAACAATGGAACTCGAATTGGCCTTTAGCGATTTGGCAATTATCGAAAAGCGATTGGTGCGACTCGAAGATTCGATTAAGAAAACGCGCGGCCCGGAACGCGAGGTTTACGAAGCCGAGCGCGAAGTTATGGGTAAACTCAATGAAGCTTTGGTGGCAGAAATCCCGATTCGCGATTTAGATTTGAGTGATGAGGAAATCAAGATTATTCGTGGCTACCAGTTTTTGACCCTGAAACCTTTGCTCACTATCCTGAATTTAGGCGAAGAACAGGTTGGCAATACCGAGAAATTGCTAACCGAAGCACGGGCTGCCGTTGGCAAGCACAAAGGTACGGCGGTTGAAGCTTTGCGCGGCAAAATCGAGATGGAAATCAGCCAGCTTGATGAGGAAGAAGCCCAAGAATTTATGACCGAGCTTGGCATTAAAGAATCAGGGCTTGCCAAAATTATCCACGTTTCCTATGATTTACTCGGCCTGATGAGTTTCCTGACCGCCGGAGCAGATGAGGTGCGGGCCTGGACTATCCGGCGCGGTACTCCAGCAGTAAGCGCGGCAGGTGAAATCCATAGCGACATCGAACGCGGCTTTATCCGGGCGGAAATTGTCAGCTTTAATGATTTGGTAAAAGCCGGAAGTTTTCCCGAAGCCAAAAAATTAGGAGTATACCGCAGTGAAGGCAAAACCTACATTATGCAAGATGGCGATATTGTGAACTTCTTGTTTAACCTTAACAAAAAGTAATTTAATAAGGAGATAGAAAACATGGCAGAAAGCAACAGCGCGGTTGAAACGGTGGGTGGTTTCTCGCCCGTCGGTAGCTACGAAAATCTTATCTTCGAGAAAAATGCTCAGGGTTTGGCCCGCATTACCTTAAACCGGCCCGATTCGCTTAATAGCCTGAGCGCACCGCTTACCCTTGATTTAACTGCGGCGATGGACAAGGTTGTAACCGATAGCGAAATCCGGGCAGTGATTTTGACCGGGGCAGGGCGGGGGTTTTGCGCCGGAGCTGACCTGAAAGCCGGAACGGGTGGCGACCCGGCGGAATGGATTCGGACTTACTATAACCCGTTAATTATCAAAATGAGCCAGCTTCAAAAGCCGATTATTGGCTCGATTAACGGTGTGGCGGCGGGGGCAGGCTTTTCGCTGGCTTTAGCCTGTGATATGCGAATTGTTTCAGAAAAAGCCAGCTTTATTTCGGCTTTTATTCGGATTGGGCTTGTGCCGGATAGCGGGCTGGGCTACTTCCTGCCGCGTTTGGTTGGCATTGGTCGCGCCCTTGAAATTACAGCGACGGGTGAGCCGGTAACGGCAGCCAAAGCTTTAGAGTACGGGATGGTCAACCGGGTAGTCGCGCCCGACCAACTGGAAGCTGAAACCCTGGCTTTTGCTACCAAACTGGCGCAAGGCCCGACCTATGCGATTGGCCTGACCAAAAAGCTGCTGGGCGAAGGTTTGGAAAAGCCTTTAGCCGAAGTTCTGGAAATGGAAGCCGATTTGCAGCACCACGCCGGGAAAAGCTATGATTTCCGGGAAGGCGTACAGGCTTTTATCGAAAAACGCTCGGCCCAGTTCAAAGGGCAGTAGTTTTAGCCGAAAGCGGGCTACAGTTTTGTAAGCTTTTCTGTAACCTCAAAATAGTACAATGTCATAGTGGTAATTTATGCAGGTTGTGTTATTATAAAGAAGCGCAGCACTTCATTCTTCATTTCATACTCGTCAACCATATCTGGTTTGACCGCTTTAATAGCCGGAGGGTAGTAGTTAATGGGTTTCATTGTAGCTTGGTTACAGCGTAGCCGTTGGAAAATACGTACTAAATTGTTTAGCGGCTTTGCCGTTCTTTCGCTTTTTTTGCTGATAATTACGATTTTGAGTATTATAACTATTGGTGAGTTGGGTAATAAAGTTAATGCTGTATCCCAATCAAAAGAGGAAGTTACTCGCGCAACAATAATGGCAGAAGTAGCGAACGATTTAGAAAACTCATTAACCTTTCTAAAAGAGGATATGATAACCCTGGATTTAATAAATCAAGGAATTGTTTCGCGCCAGATTAAGCCCGAAGAAATTGAAGCCCGTTCGCGTCCTTATTTGCTCGATTTACAACGCCAACGCTATCAGTTAGATAACTACTTAAAGCGATTGAACACTCTTAGCACTAATTTCGATAATATGTCTCAGCTAAATTCGGCTCGCTTTATTCAAATGATGCAAAGCGAATTCAGCACCTTGTTAAGTAATATAGACCAGATACGCGGTGACACGGTTAATACCCGCTATCAAACGGCCATCGAAGGTTGGAGCAATGCTGGAACAAAACTAAATCAGGCGGTTCAGGAAATAACCGACTTCAAAAAACAGGCAAATCAGGCAGTTGAGACAGTTATAACCACTAGCCGACAGACGGTAGACGAGGCTAATTCGTCTCGCTATAACTCGCAATTTGGTATAGCGGTTACCGGCGGGCTGGCTTTGATACTTGCCCTGATTTTTGGGCTGGCTCTCACCCGTTCTTTTACTCAACCTTTAAGCCAGCTCCGGCGCGGTATGCTGGAACTAGCCGGGGGTAACTTGACTAACCGGGTTAGCCTTAGCAACCACGATGAATACGGCGAACTGGCTCAAACCTTTAATCAGAGCCTAAATCGTCTTAACGAAGTAATCGGCCAATTTCAGGGTCAGGCGTTGCGAGTAAGCAGTGCCGCCACCCAAATTGCCGCCGCCAGCAGGCAAGCCGCCCTTATTTCGGCAGACCAGGCCGGGTCGGTGGCTGAAACTACCGTGACTATCGAAGAACTTAGCCACACCGCCCAGCAAATCGCCGAGGCCGCTGGTTTGGTAGCGCACGCCGCCGAACAAGCCTTGAGCAGTGCCAGCGATGGTCAGGAAGCAGTCCGTACCAGCATTACCGGCATTAACGGCCTCAAGGCCCAGGTGCAGGATATTGCCCTTAAAATTTTGGCTCTTAGCGAACGTTCGCAACGAGTTGGACATATTATTGAGCAAATCACCGGCATCGCTGACCAAACTCACTTGCTTGCCTTAAACGCTTCTATCGAAAGCGCGGCGGCGGGCGAGAATGGCAAACGCTTTGCGGTGGTCGCTGCCGAAGTTAAAAAACTATCGGAACGCAGCCGCAACGCTACTAAGGAAGTCCAGGCGGTATTAAGCCAAATTCAAGGCGCAACTAACGCCAGCGTCATGGCTACCGAGCAGGGTATGAAGGAAGCAGAACGCGGCGTAGCTTTGGCCCATCGTAGCGGCGATGCTAACGAAAGCATTATTCAGATGGTCGAGCGCACCGTTCAACTCGCCAACGCAATTTCACTGGCAACCCAGCAGCAGCGCAGTGCCAGCGAACAGGTTGTTGCCTCGATGCGCCAGCTTGCTACTGTTATTCAGGAAGGGGCAGCCTCGGCCCGCCAGAGTAGTTCGCTGGCGATTATTCTGGAAGAAATCGCCGAAGAATTGCGCGGCCTTTCGCGGCAGTTCCAGGTGGAGCAAAGCTTTTTACCTGGTAGCAAAGAGAATTTTGGAGCAGACGGCGGCCCTTCCTTCGAGAATTCCGAAGCGGAACTGACCGCTACTGCACCGCTTTACTTTAGCTCTGGCGGGGCGGGCGACGGCGGTACTGTAAGTGGCCCGCTTTTTTAGCTATTGCGTCAATCACAATTTTGGCCGACAAAGCAGGGTCGGCCTATCACACCTACGTTCTTGGCAAAAACTCCCTCAAGCAGTCAGAAAAAGCAAGCTTTTTAATATCTGACCGGGCTATCAGCTTTGAGCAAACTTCTAATTTGTACCAGGAGTTGTACGAAGCTACTTTGCAAAAACGCCTCGGCTTATGTTAGCCGAAAATTTGCCCGGAAGTTTGCTCTAATAGAAGCGAACGTAACAACGGAACGGGAGGCATTCCGTAAGCCAGACATTCATTGTGAAAAGAGCGTAATTGAAAATCCTGACCCTTCTCAGCCTGATAATCTGCTCTTAGCCTATAAAACATCAGCTTGCCTAAAGTATAGTTCAGGCCACCGGGGTCAAATGTGCTACGCAGGGCTTCTTTTTGGGCCGTAATTTCTTCTAACCAGGCATTCTCCTGATAAAACTTTAAGGCTTGCTCCACTGTCCAGCCTTGAGTGTGCAACCCTAAAGAACAAATGTAGCGGCAATCTCGCACAAGGGCTTCTAGCAGTTGGGCCAGTTGCAACTTGGCATAAATTACTGGGTCAGCCCGACCATAGCCTTCTTCGAGCATCATTTGCTCACAGTAATGCGCCCAGCCTTCCACAAAACTGTAGCTCGATAAATTTTTGGCGGCTTTGGATGGTGAATGACGGGCGTGTAAATGTTGAAGATAATGGCCGGGATAAGCTTCGTGCAGTGAAAAAACTTGAATTACGTAATCGTTGAACCGGCTTAACCAGCGTTCCTGCTGTTCTAAAGGCCAATCTGGATTAGCCGGGGTAATGTAAAAGTGAGCTTCGGTTGCCACCGTTTCAAACGGGCCGGGAGTTTCCATATCAGCAAAAACCCAGCGCATAAAAAGCGGCGTTTCGGCCACAATGCAACGCACTTCGCTCGGCACATCTACCAACTGTGCATCCAGTAAGTGCTGGCGAATTCCTTCCAAATAACGCTGGGTGGTATTAACCAAATTTTGGTTATCTGGATGCTCGGCACATACCCGCCGGATAACTTCCTCAATCGGGCGAGTTGGGTCTATGCGGGCGCAAACTTCGCGCAGCGCCGCCTGATTTTGGGCTAAATCGCTCAGGCCAATTTGCAAAACTTCCCCAAGCGGCAAATCTACCTGGTCGCCCCAGCGAAGCATTGCCAAATAATTTTCCGGGCCAATAGCAAAATCCATATCGGCGCGGGCTAAATGAGCTTTAAAGAAATTGACATAATTATTTAAGGCCGCGCCAGCTAAAGCGGCGGCTTGCTTTAGCCGAGCCTGCAACAGCGGGTAAGTTTCCAAATCTTCGATTTCCACTAAATCCCCATTGTAATAGCGGGCGAACCCGCCGAAAGTTTCCAGCGCAATTTCGACCACCGGGCGAGGCAAAGTTTTAGCCAGTTTTTGTTCAAGTTGCTCAATCAAGCGGGGCATTGCCTCAAGATGCGAACACAAAGCTTCGACCCGTTGCTCTAACGGCGCATAATTCCGCTTGACATAATTACTGACATCAAAAATATAAAGATAAGGCATTACCGGGTTACGTTCGTAGAAATGCAATGAGCCATGCCGCAACTGCTCAAATTCTAGCTGGCTCTCGACTAATTTGTAATCAAATTGTTCCAGCTTGCTTAAAGTATTGTAGTCAACCGTAGTTTTTAGTTCTTTTAAAAAGTGGGTCAGATTTTGTTGCCACTTTTCAATTGCGGTACTGGAAAAATCCGGCACTCGACCATCGTATTCGTGCAAACCTAGTATAAAAGAAGCATTGTGCGGGTAGAAATTGTTGTAAGCTTCCAAAAAACGGTCAACTAAATTATTAAGCCTGATACTATCTTCTGACATTAAAGCTCCTACTCTATTCTAAAATGGCTAACTTAACGCTCGGTTTGCCGGAAGCGCGGGTCTAACAAATCGCGCAACCCATCGCCAATAAAATTAAAGGCCAGCACCACCGAAGCAATCGCCAAACCGGGAAAAGTAGTGCGCCACCAGGCATCCAGGTTGCTTACTCCGGCGGCGGTCATAACCCCCCACTCTGCATCGGTGGGCTTTGGGCCGAGACCGAGAAAAGAAAGCCCTGAAAAAATCAAAATGCCGTTGCCAATATCAATAAAAGTAATTACCAGCACTGGCCCTAAAATATTCGGGAAAATTTGCCGAAACATAATCCGGCCCGATTTAGCTCCCACTGCGCGAGCCGCCAGAACATAATCCTGAGTTTTGATTGTTAAAACTACGCTACGGACTGTACGGGCATAGGCCGGCCACCAAACGATTAAAATCGCTACTACCGAATTAACCACGCTCCGGCCCAAAGCCGCCGCAATAGTCATTGCCAGAATAATGGTAGGAAAGGCAAAAATCAGGTCGGTCAGGCGCATCATAACCTCGTCTATCCATCCGCCAAAAAAGCCGCTAACCAGCCCAACGATTGTCCCTATCAAACTGGCAAGCAAAATTAGAATAAAACCAATTGGCAAAGATAGCTGTGCGCCGTAAAGCACCCGGCTGAAAATATCCCGCCCCAGTTCGTCCGTCCCGAATAAATGAATTGAATCGGGCGGCTTGTTACGGTCTTTGAAAATCTGGGCTATCGGACTATAGGGTGCGATAAGCGGGGCAGCCAGCGCAATAATAATCCAGGCCAGGATAATTAGCAGACCCAGCAAAGTCAAGGGGTTACGGCCTAAAAACTGCCAGCTACGCCGCCAGGCTGAAACCCGCAAAGGCAAATTTCCCGTGTAGGCTGGTGAGTTAGTAGCGTTTAACTCTAACGATTTTTCAGTTTGGTCGTCAATTTCTAATTTCATAGTTTAATTAGGTTTAGTTCGGATACGTGGATCGAGTACCGCATAAAGTGAATCCACTATTAGATTAATAGTTATATAGATTAAAGCCACCGCGATACTAACGCCCATAATCGCCGGGAAATCCAGTTTAGTAGCACTCTGAAAAGCGTAGCGTCCCAGTCCCGGCCACGAGAAAATAGTTTCGGTTAGAACCGTCCCGGAAAGCAAATTGCCGTAAGAAAGGCTGATAACCGTCACTACTGGCACTAAAATATTGGGCAAGGCATGACCGCGCACCACATGTCCACCCTTTAGCCCTTTGGAATGGGCTGTTCGCATATATTCCTGCTGCAATACATCTATCGTAATTGTCCGGCTTACCCGAATAATCGTGCCAATAGTAGTGAGGGCCAGCACACAGGCGGGCAGCAATAAGTGGCGTAAACTAGAGCCAAGTGCATCCCAGCGTCCGCCTAGCAGCGCGTCAAGACTGTAAAATCCGCTAATTCGGTTAGGCGTAGCGAGGCCGGTGTCCAGTCGGTCAGTAGCAGGTAGCCAGGAAAGCTGGGTATAAAATACAAAAATGGCAATATAGGCCAGCCAGAAAACTGGTACCGATGAGCCAAGTAGCGAAAAAAGACGTATCAGCCCATCGGGTAGTTTTCGGTGGTTAAGAGCCGCCAGAATACCGAGTGGCACACCCAATAAGCTGATTAGTATTGCGGCAGTCGCCAGCTCAAAAGTAGCGGGCAACGCCTCGCCTAAATCTTCGCCGACGGCCCGGCGTGAGATAATGCTTGTTCCTAAATCGCCCCGCGCCAAATTCCCGATATAAACCAAATATTGCTCCGGCAACGATTTATCCAGCCCCCAATGCTCTTTATAAGCTTTAACCAGTTCGGGTTTAGCCAATGCGCCTTCACCTAACGCCGCGTTCACCGGGTCAGCCGGGACAGAATGCGAAAGGATAAAGGCAATCAGGCTAATTCCGATTAGCATAAAAGGCACTAAAAGCACCCGTCGAAGAATGTAATATAGCATTTTTTTAGCTTCAGCTTATAATTTGTTTAGCCTTTACCTCCCAGATTTAGGAGGTAAAGGCTAAACTAAAGATTGAAATGAAAAGGTTACTTTTTGCTGGTCTCGTTAAAGGATACAACCCACACCGGGTTAAAAGCGAAACCGTTAATATTGGTGCGGAAGCCAATTACCTGGGTTGGCTGCAAGTAGGGTGCAAACGGGCCGCGCTGGTTCAAGAGTTTTTGAGCCTGCTGGTAATAACCTAACCGCTTGCTCTCGTCCAACTCTACTGCCGCTTTCTTGGCTAAATCTTCGATTTCCGCATCTGCGCCAGCCTTCCAGCCCGCTCGTAACGCCAGCTTTTGGCCGGGAAAGAAGGTCAAATAGTCGGAGGGGTCGTTGTAGTCAGGCCCCCATAGCGAAAGCGTCATCGCCTGCTTACCCGCCCGGTATTCGTCCAGCCAAACCTGAATCGTCTTGGGGTCAAGTTCAGTAGTAATCCCAACCAGGGCTAGGTCAGCCTGCATTTTTTGAGCCATTGTCTCAAACTTTACGCCGTTCTGGGTCAAATCGCTAGGGTATGACATTTTGATTTTGAAGCCGTTGGGGTAGCCCGCCTTTGTCAGCAAGTCCTTAGCCTTAGCCAAATCAGTTGCAACCTGGTCGCTCTGGCCCAACGCCCCGGCCAGCCCAATCGGAATTACTGAAGGAGGCTGTACCGATGCGCCGCCGCCCAATTCAAGGTAATCTTTGTAGTTAATAGCATAGCGAATAGCTTGTCGTACTTCCGGCTTGGAAGTAGGCTCGGAAATCGCCGGGTCGGCGTTCATCAGCAAGAAAAAGATAGTTAGCGAAGTGCTTTGCTGTATATTCACCCCGGCTTTGCCTTTTAGCCCGTTAGCTTGTTCTGCCCCAATGTCAAGGGCAAAATCCAAATCACCTTTTTCCAGCGAAGTTTTTTGGACATTTACGTCACTGACGTTTTTGATAATAATCTTATCGTAAGCAACCGCGCCACTGTAGTTAGGGTTCTTTTCCAGATTAACTTCAGTTTCCGGCTTAAAGCCTTTAAGCACAAACGGGCCAGAACCGACGGATTGATTGTTCAAGAAATTTAGGGCCTTGTCGCTTTTGTCGGCATCATCTGCGTCGGTAGCCCCGTTGCTTTTGGCAGTTTTGCTATCCAGCACCCCGAAAGAGGGCGTAGTTAGTAGTGCCAGAGTATCGGGAGCGACATCTTTGAGGGTAATAACCACGGTAGTAGGGTCGGTAGCCTCAAACTTAGCCATATTAGCCGTGACGAAAGCGGGCTGACCTTTAAGGTTTTGTAGCCGTTTGTAAGAAAAAACCACATCATCCGCCGTGACCGGGTTGCCCGAAACAAATTTCACACTGGGTTTAAGTTTGAAAGTGTAACTTTTACCATCAGGGCTAACGGTATAACTTTGAGCCAAATCAGGCACAGTTTTAGTCACGTCACTACCCTTGTAAGTAACCAGAGTCTGGTAAACCGAATGCATTACAGTAAAGGCGGTCTGGGTGTATTCCTGGGCCGGGTCAAAACCTTTGCTGCTAAAAACCGTACCAACTACTAAAGTACCGCCGGTAGCAGTGGCACTCGCCGCCGTTGTCGCGCTGGCGACAGTGGTGGTGGCGGCGGCAGTAGTGGCAGCGGCAGTAGTAGCACTAGCGGCAGTAGTAGCACTAGCAGCAGTGGTGGTAACACTAGCAGCGGCAGTAGTAGCACTAGCAGCAGTGGTGGCACTCGCCGCCGTTGTTGCGGAGGCAGGCGTAGCAGTTGGGTCGCCACAGGCCGTTAGCGTTAGCAAGCCCATCATTAGAGCTACTAACGCCAATGCCGGGTACTTGCGACCCCGCAATTTAAATCCAAACATTTTGAAATTCTCCCCTCTAAAATTTTACTGAGCCTAACAACCGAACTAACTTACCACGTCTTAATTGCGGGAATAGTGATTAGGTGGTTCGGCACCATTTTCGGTAACAACATTTTCGCTAACAACAATGAAAACATCTTCGACGTGTGTACCGAATTTATTAGCAATAAAGATGCTGGGTTCAATCGTAAAGGTATAGGCTATTCGAGCAATCCACTGCGACAGGATTGCCCTATTATATACACGTGGCTAGAAAACTGCAATTTTCTGGGGTGACGAAGGCAGCTTGACAGTTGCGCCAATAATTATTATACTATGACCAGCTAATTTAACTATTTTATCAGGTTAGCTGCTTACTTTGTTATCACGGATTTCCTTTGGCTATAGCTTAATACATTTTTCCTCAGTGATAAAGCGACAAAAGGAACTAACCATGTCCCAGGAATATATCGAAATTCGCGGCGCACGCGAAAACAATCTTAAAGATGTATCGTTGCGTATTCCCAAACGCAAGATTACCATTTTTACAGGCGTATCTGGCTCTGGTAAGTCGTCTATTGTATTCGATACTATCGCCGCCGAAGCCCGCCGCCAATTAAACGACACTTTCAGTACCTTCGTTCGCACCTTTCTGCCCCGCTATGCCCAACCCGATGCTGATGCCATCGAAAACCTGAGTATGGCAATTGTCGTCGACCAAAAGCGGTTGGGCGGTGGATCACATTCGACAGTAGGAACTATTACCGACATTTCTTCGGTGCTTCGGTTGCTCTTTTCGCGCATCGGGCAGCCTTACGTGGGGAACTACAACGTCTTTTCGTTCAATGACCCGCAGGGCATGTGCCAGGAATGCAACGGGCTAGGCCGTAAGATAGGTGTAGATTTGGATGCCTTTTTGGATATGTCCAAATCGCTTAACGAAGGGGCAATCCTGTTCCCGGAGTATGCTGTCAGCAATGAATCCGCGAAAAGGTGGATTTGGGGATGGAGTATTGACCCCCAGTCAGGCTTGTTTAATATGGACAAAAAACTGGCTGACTACACGGACGAAGAAATGGACACCCTCCTCCACAGCAAACCGCGTAAGGGCAAAATTCAAGTAGGGGCTGCCGACTCCATCTTTGAGGGGACGGTCAACTTCACATTTGAGGGGATTGTTGACAAGTTCATCCAGAAGTACATCCTGCGCGATGTAAAAACCATGTCGGAACGTACCCAGAAAGCGGTTGCGCCCTATATGAGTTTCGGCCCTTGTTCGCTATGCAGGGGTACGCGCCTCAGCCAGTCAGCACTAAGTTCTAAAATCAATGGACGCGACATCGGCGAGTTATCAGCGATGGAGGTTGACGAGCTAATCGAGGTTATTAGGGCCATAACCGACCCTGTAGCAGCACCTATCGTTGCCACACTCACCGAACGGCTACAAAACATGATTGATATTGGCCTCGAATACCTCAGCCTTAATCGAGAAACCGATACGCTGTCCGGCGGCGAATCACAGCGCATCAAGATGATTAAACATCTGGGCAGCAGTCTTGTAGACGTGATGTATGTCTTTGACGAGCCAAGCATCGGCTTACATCCGCGCGATGTTCACCGCCTAAATGAGCTTCTGCAAAAGCTGCGTGACAAGGGTAATACTGTCCTTGTGGTCGAACACGACCCGGATGTTATTAGCATTGCTGATCATATTGTGGACGTTGGCCCTAATGCAGGTAGTCATGGCGGTAGCATTGTCTACGAAGGCAGTTTTGCTGAACTACTTCACACCGACACGCTAACGGGTAGACATTTAAATCAGGGAATGTCGCTGAAAAACGAATTCCGTCAGGCAACTGGCAAACTCGCCATTACAAAAGCCCATGTCAACAACTTGCAAAACGTCAGTGTGAATATACCGACAGGCGTGCTAACCGTCGTGACGGGTGTGGCTGGTTCGGGCAAAAGCTCACTCATTCACCAGGTGTTTTTGCGCCAACACCCTGACGCGGTTGTAATCGACCAATCCGCAGTAGGTATTTCCAGCCGCTCGAACCCTGCCACGTACACCGGCATTCTGGATGACATTCGCAAAGCCTTCGCCACCGCCAACAAAGTTAGCCCATCCTTGTTTAGTTTCAACTCCAAAGGTGCTTGCGAAAACTGTCAGGGGTTGGGAGTGGTATACACCGATTTGGCCTTCCTTGACGAGGTCAAAACGCCCTGTGAAGTCTGCGGCGGCAAGCGTTTTAAGGACGAAGTGCTGGCTTACAAATTCAATGGGAAGTCGATTTCTGAAGTGCTGACAATGAGCGTCCAACAGGCTCTCGACTACTTTGACATTAAGGAAATCGTGCGTAAGCTGCAAGCGATGAGTGCTGTCGGTCTGGATTATCTTACTTTGGGTCAACCACTCAGTACCCTATCGGGTGGCGAATGTCAACGTATCAAGCTCGCTACCGAACTGCACAAAAAAGGTAGTATTTATGTTATGGATGAACCGACCACGGGTTTGCATATGTCGGATATTAGCCACTTGATGGCTGTGATAAACCGATTGGTTGATACAGGGAACACCGTCATCGTAATCGAACACAACCTGGATGTTATCAAGAACGCCGATTGGATTATTGACATGGGGCCTGAAGGGGGCAACAAGGGTGGAAAAGTCATCTTTGAGGGTACGCCAAAGCAGCTTCTTAGTGCCACGCATTCATTAACGGGCGCGGCCTTGAGGAGCGCACCCCACTAGCGCAGGCCAACCAGAGCCTAACGGCATCGTGTTGAACAATAACAGGAACAAACCGAGTCGCTAGAGTATTAACTTTGTGACTTTCTTATACTTCCTTAAGCTAGGTAAGAATACGACCTCTGGCCCTGAGCTAGATACGATTCTGGGTTAAAAAAGCTGGATTACGCCAAACTTGATGTCGAATACCAGAGTCAATTCCCCATATTTCAAGTTCTGCTGACAAGGCGGCGAAAAGCTGCAATTAGGCGGGCTGGCACAACCGAGCAAGCAACTGGCCCTGTTCCCCACAGGCACTTGTCATTTGATCCATAATTCCACAGGCGCACCTACCACCAAATTTCCTGCCTTTTTCTTTTTGGTCTTATTTTCTAGGGGGCAAGCATTACCAAATAATCGAACGGTAGCTAGTATAAAACGCTACAGGTTCTGCCCGGTCAGCCTTTCGGCACTGACCGGGCTTACAAAAATAAGAAGGTTCTCACCTTTCTTTCACGGTCTTCTTACTTTGTTCACTCATAGTAAGAGTCTCAGATAGAAAAGCTAACCTGCACGAAAACGAAATGTATTTACTTTGTATTAGCAAGGATAAAGATTATGATAAAGAATAATTCTTACAGTAAGATGGCCCACCGCCGTTTTGTGAAACTGGCCGGAGGTGCTTTGCTTGGTGGGGCGGCAGTAACTCTAGCTGGTTGCTCTCAAGTAACTTCTACCAGCACGCCGGAAACCGCTTCTTCTGCGGCAGCTACAGCTACAACCCAGGCCGCTACAACCACAATGCCAGGAATGCCCGATATGACGACCATGCCAGCGACTACTGCTGCTACTTCAAGCACTGTTGCGGCCAACCCGCCAACTACCGTTCCTGACTCACCAGTCGCTACCGCTATCCTCAATTCTGGCGGGTTCACTGGTACGCTTATTGTTCCGCCCTTGCTTGAACCCCAGATGCAAAACGGCACTAAGGTGTTTAATTTGACGCTTCAGCAAGGCCAGACTCAATTTTTAGCAGGCACGACTACCGCTACTCTTGGTATTAACGGCAATTATCTTGGCCCTACGCTGCGGGCCAGGCAGGGCGATAAAGTGCTTATCAACGTTACCAATCATATAAAGGAAGATACCACGCTGCACTGGCACGGACTGCATGTACCTCCCACGATGGATGGCAACCCGCACCAGGTGATTGCCGACAATACTACATGGAGTCCCCAGTTCACTATTCAGCAGGAAGCCGCTACTTTGTGGTACCACCCGCATATGATGGGCCAAACCCAACGACAGGTCTCGCGGGGTCTGGTGGGTATCTTTATTCTTGACGACACTAATCCAGTACAAAATAGCTTACCACATACTTATGGAGTGGATGATTTTCCACTCATTTTTCAAGACCAAACCTTTGGGGCAAACGGACAACTGAATGGTAATGGCGGTGGCGGTGGTGGTCGCGGCGGCGGTCAAGCGGTTACTCTGGTTAATGGCACTATCTCACCAACCATTACTACCCCCCAGTCTCGCCTGCGTTTACGGCTGCTCAATGCTTCAACCGAGCGTTTTTACAATTTTGGTTTTGCCAACAATGCAACCTTTTACCAGATCGCCAGTGATGGCGGACTCTTACCGGCCCCGGTAGCGATGAGCCGTTTGCAGCTTGCCCCGGCAGAGCGAGCTGAAATTATTGTTGACCTTAATGCTTCCCAGCCGATGCTACTTCAAACCCTCGGTGGGAATGTTGGCGGTGGTCGTGGCGGAAATAATTTTCAAACTAACGCCTTGTTGACTATCAACTCAACCGGGGTAGCTACCAAATTGGCAGCCTTGCCAGCCCAGTTAAGTTCAATCGAGCGGTTACAACCGGGGTCGGCAACCCAAACGCGGGATATGGTACTGGGCGGAAATGACCGCAATCCTACTATCAACAATCAAGCTATGACCAGTATGGCCGCTATGATGAATATGACCAACATCATGAAGGTTAAACTCGGTACAACTGAAGTCTGGAATCTCATAAACCGCAGTGGGGACACGCACGCTTTTCATGTTCACGATATCCAATTTCAGGTTTTGGATAGAAATGGTAATGCTCCAGCGGCAAACGAGGCGGGCCTGAAAGATACGGTGATGGTGAGTCCGCGTGAGACGGTTCGCATTATTATGCGCTTTACCGATTTTGCTGACCCAAACACCCCCTATATGTTCCACTGCCATCTCCTGACCCACGAGGATAGCGGTATGATGGGGCAATTTGTGGTAGTTAGTTAGTAGAGCCTCTTTACAGTTAAAATTTCAGGAATTGCGGCTCTAACTCTACGGCTACACCGTAAAATTAGAGCCGCACAATTCTTTAAGTTTTCAGATCTTTACGCTAGATTTTCAAGCTAAATCTAAATGCCAATACCTGCTTTAATCCTTGACCATTCTTCTCGATTAACCTAGCTACTAAGCCGCTCCCCAAACTTACAAAGCAGCATTAGAAGTTTTTTCTGAAACCTTTTTACTACTACGTACTTCGACCAGGGTATCTTCCTGGACATCAGCTTCTGTTTTACGCCGGGCAATGGCATATATCATTAACCCGTAACCACATTTAGCTGCCACATCCGCAATACTGTATCCGACTTGCAGCGCAACTGTCGAAGTGCTACCACTCAACCCCAATACCGGAATCAGGTATGCAATTGGATAAAAACCCCAGGTTGCCAGAAGTAACAATCTGATGTTTCGGACAAGTACAGTTACCGAGGCAGGCTGCCGATTCATTGAACTAGACAATTGCAGCCATAGGACATAAAGAATGTACGCAAATGGTATAGTGCTGAGTGTTCCCCAGATCAGCCTTGTAGTATTATCTCCGGCGATTTCACCAGGGTAACCGAGGGCAATCATAAGAGCAGCAGCTACCATCAACCGGGCCATCAGATACTTGTCCTTGCCTCCCTGTAGGCGTAGAACTGCAACTAATTCTGCCAGAAGCAGAGGCACAGTCAGTAACCAATCTACATATCGATATGCATCGTTGAATGGAGTTCCGCTGGGCATATATACACCCTTCTGGAGAGCGTAAGCCGTTGTCCAACTCTCGAAAATGCGTAGGTAGTGATAGCCGGCAACCACAACTACCAGAGAAGACATTACCAATGCTCCACGGTATTTCTCGGCAACTTGACCTCGGGCCAGTACAAAAAAGACAAAAGATGCAAGCATGGCCGCAAAAGTGAAAGAAATAACGTTGTAAACAATCTGGTACTGGTCGAAACTAAGAGTATCCTTAGGCAACATAAAAAATAACCTCCTCTAAAAGTTTGAAAAAAGTTAATCAGTGGAATTGCAGGAAACAACCTCAAAACGGGTTTATTTGAGCTTTAACTAGCACTGAGTTAGCCTTAGCCCAATTTTAAGAAATGAGACGGTTTACCGCTGCCCTGGTATACCATTCCTGTGAATTGGTTAATTCAATTTGACATAATCTTTGTTGGGAATCTGACCGTTTAAAGTTTCTAGAATGATGCTGCGATAGTAAACATCATTATAAGAGAAGGGGTCTAACCCTGTCTCAACTTTTGGAGTGAGTTTTCGTTCGTTACTTGCCTTAAAACCCTAAAAATTAGTATTCTAAGGCTCTCCAACTTCAATCAAATGTTATAACTTATTCTTGTCTTTTTTCCCCTGCAAAACCTTAATTCTCAGTTGTACAGGTAAAATCATAAATTCATAACATTTAGAATGTTCATAATATATATAATAGTCTATACCTTAGCTTACCTAAAAGCAATGCGATATGTGATATAAATAGCAAACAAAGAGGGATTAATTGGGGAAGATTAAACTGCTTGGAGATGTTAGCGGTAGCTTAGGGTAATGACGTGGTTATGCTATTCATTTTTTGAATTCAGCTTTGATGAAAAGTGGAAACCAGGCCGCTACTAAAAGCTTCTCATCTGCCAAAAGGTTTTGTGAAAAAGGTTTTGTAAATAAGAACATTATAATGGTATAGAGATTTCGGACAGTCGGTGGCAGTAAAATAAGGTGTATACTGACGAACATGACAACTGCAAGAAAAAGCTATACACCGGCATTTAAGGCCGAAATTGTCCAGGAACTTTTGCGCGAGGAGCAAAC
>JBBQGP010000030.1:0-36024 GCA_038323095.1 Chloroflexia bacterium
GTGTATGTAACAATTAAACTAAATCCCCTTTGGGGATTGAAACCTTATAAATTAGGCAATAGCAAGCAGCGCAAAATAAAGTAACAATTAAACTAAATCCCCTTTGGGGATTGAAACTTATTCTTTCTCTTCCAGTAGGGATGAAGCTTCACCGTAACAATTAAACTAAATCCCCTTTGGGGATTGTATGAAGGAAAAAAGAAGACAAACAAAAAGCCCTGACGGTGAATTGTCAGGGCTTTTTCTTATGGAGAAGTGCTAATAATCGCGCACATCTGTAAAGGGGCGGGACAGGTCAAGGGCGTTGGGCAAAAATCGGGCTGGCCTTAGGGTAGCGTGGCTGGCTCTCCCAAAAACTCTACCTCAAGGTTTGCCAGTAAATCCTCGTTCTCGATTTTGTAGCTGATTTTCCCGTTTTCAAGATAATAATTGAGGAAAGGCACGCGCTGGTTTGCCCAATCCGCAAAGGAAAGAAGCGGCACCCGGAGCGGTACTTTGGCCGGGTTCAGGTGCAACCGCCGGGCTACAAGGTCAACGCTAACTCCGGCCTGAGCGTAAAGCAGGGCCAAACAAGTCAGGCCACGCGGGTAGAGCCGCAAGCGATTGTTACCATAAGTATCAATAAAGCAACCACCCCGCCCGAATTCACCATTTTCAAATTGCTCAAAAGCCCAATACCGCTCAATCATATCGCTCAAATCCAGCCCCAAATACCCGGCTACCGCGTCCCGGTGCAAGTTTTGGGAAATCCAGATATTGCTTTTATCGGCACTGGAATGGGTACAGCCGTATTCAAGCAAAGAACGTTTCAGGCTTTGCTCCAAATCCTGACGGATTCGGCTCAATTCCAAAGGCGGCAAATCGTTTCGGGCGGTTGCCATCAGGTAAAGCAGCCCGTTATTGGTGTAAAGCGAATAAGCGTCCCAACCCGATAGCTCGCCCGGCTTAAGTGGCGTTCCCGTCCAGGGGTCAACCAGACCCTCGGTGGTTTTATCCAGCGTCACGGCGTAATGGTCGCCCAACCAGGCTTCACTATCCAGCGTGCTGGCAATAAGTTTTACTCTTTCGAGACATTCTGCCGCCAGTTCCGCCGAATTATTTGCATTATCAAGTAATTTAGCGGCAGCCCAGCAAGCCGAAAGAGCCTTTACCGCCAGATAAATTTGCTCCTTGCCGTATTGCACCGCCGGAGAAGCATCATCAATGGTGTTGGCAATGCCCCGGTTGGGAAAGCCGTTCCCGCTAGTATCGCTATCCAGCACAAAGCGGATAAGTTGAGTGATAACGTCCAGATTGCGGGTAATTAGCTCCTGACTTCCACTAAACCGCCAAAGAGCATAAACCAGCAGCACATAATTGCAATTTTCCTCAACCTCCATCTGATGCGGGTAAGCTTGCTGGTTGGCTTCCAGCACCCCGCCTATATCGTGACTAAGCCACGTCCCGCGCTCGTCCTGATGCAGGTAATGTCCCCATTCGCCAATGGTTTTTTCCAAAAGTTCCGGCCAGAGCAGCAAATAGAACCAGCTCAGATTATACTCAACGTCTACGGTTGAATGAAAAACGCAATTACCCTCCCAAACACTAAACCAATCCGACTGCAAGCTAGTCGTGTCGGCCAAAGTCCACCAGGTATTTGTCAGATAATTCTGGAAGCTAAAGGCCATAAAGTTTTGGTAGCTAGAGCCGGACGAAACTTCCGGCCAGAGTTGGTCAAAAAATTGGGTTTTGCCGATTATTTCGGGGCGTTGCCGGGTGGCAAAATTAATAACAGCTTGCAAATCCTCAAAATAATATTTATAGCGAAAAGAATAATTCTTCCCGCGTACCTGTAGCACAGGTTCAGCCACATAGGTAGCCAGTAAAAGCTGAAAGGTTGCGCCCGCCTGATGGCTCAGGGTCAGGGCCAGCCCGCTTGCTTTGGCCTCCGCTTTCGGGTTCTGGCTGGTTTGATTTTGATTATACGCCCCAAAGAAAATGGGCAGGCTAAATTCCTGCTCGGAAAAGCTACCCGGCCCGGTTCTTGGCCCCCAGTGAGTTCTAACCTGGCGATAAGTCGCACTTATAGTTCCGCCAGTTAATCCCGAACTTTCGATTACTTCGGTTTGGGTCGGATTATCCAGCAATTCCAGTTCAGCGATTAGTTCAACGGGCGTTTCGTTGGGAGTTCTTTCGAGCGTAACATCCAGATAAAAAAAAGGCGCGAGGCTGATTAATTCATCCTGGGGGTAAAAGGGAGCGGTAAAAGTAAAGGTAGCAAAAAGATTAAGCTTTCTATCTCTAGCCCGAAAAATAATCGAGGAAGAAGTTAATTCCATTTCAACTTCCGGGAAATAATCCGGGCTTTGTCCAGCAAAAGGAAGCAGACGAGTAGTAGTGCCTGCCCGAAAGCCTAGCCTGAGATGGTAGGGCAAATCAAAGAATTTACCGATTGGGCCAAGAAAAATCTGACGTTCTTTTGGTACAAAATGAAGAGTAAAGCGAGAACCTAGCCTGCCGAGCATCGCCTCAATTATTTGCATACCAAAATCTCCTTTTGCTAAAAACTTAAACTAATAATGCAATTTATCTTTATCCCACTCCCGAAAATAGCCAAAAATTGTGCAAAAAAATAGAATAGTTATTGTAACTATTCTAAAAAGCATTGCCAGAGTAGTATAGCATTAAATTTTGTAGAAGAACTAAGGCCGTTGAGCAACATACAAGCTGTCTATTCATACTTAATTCTCCACAAGCTCAATTCACATCAGAATAATACCGCCCGAAGTGGGCGGTATCTTGCTTCAAAAATTATCTTCGGGTCGGCGGTTTAGGGTCTTCCGGGGCATCATAAGTGCCGGTTATGTTTTTAGGAGGAGCAGCCGAGGTAGTATTCGGCTTAACCTGGCTAGTCGTGGTGGTAGTGGTCGTTCTTGTCGGTTCTGGCGCGTCATAAGTTGCAACTACGCCAGTAGGACGAGGACGACGTGTAAAGAAGAACAAAAGCCCTAGTAAAAGCAATAGCGGAAGTAACAAAAGCCACCAGGGAAAATCATTATCTTTGGTAGTTTGCACTGGTTGAGAGTTTGTAACAGGGTTTACGGTGGCTACGGCGGTGGCACCACTGCCCGGTACAGCCGTAGAAGCACCACTACCCAAAGTAGCTCCCGGCGTTACACCAGCACGGGGGGTAGTGGTCGCAGCTTGTGAGGGTGAGCTGGCTTGCGCCGTTAGTGCCAAAGTTAAAGTTAGCCCAATGCTAAGGGCTATCGCTAGTGTTATCATTAGCTTTACGCTAAAATCCCGCTTTTGGGATTTAACCGTTTTCATCACTTAATTCTCCCTTTTCTCAAATAGTATCAGTTTTTCACACCCACTAAAAATCGTTGACTTAGCAAGCAAGCCTGCATACTTGTTTCTAACTTCCTGTCTTGATTCTATAAACTTTAGGCTGTTATAATGCCAAAAGCTAACAAATAGAGAAAGCAAGATGTAGACCATTAACATAGCTTTAAGCTAAATATTACTGGCAACAGGTTCTAAATTGCCCGCATTACCTACAAATTTTACTGGTCTGCTGAACTTGATTGCTTTCCAAATCGGGGCATGATAGGATAAATCTGCTTTTGTTTTAACTTTGGATAAATTTGCTTTACAAAAATAGATTTAGGAGTAAGAAAAGTTGAGCAAGAAAAGCCAATTTCTGAGATTGGGCGGGCTGGGCCTGTTAATATTTAGCCTGTTGCTAAACGCTTGTGGCGATGCTACCGCTACCAAAGCACCTGCCCCGACAGTTAGTAATGGCCTTACTACGGCGGCGGCTACTACTAACACCGATAGCAATCCGGCCAAAAATCAGCCGCCAGTCCGGGTAGCAGTAGGCTCTACTGCCCCCGACTTTACGGTAAAAGACTTGAACGGGCAAAGTTTGCAGTTAAGCCAGTTTCGGGGGAAAGCGGTGCTAATCAATTTTTGGTCGGTTTACTGAGAAAGCTGCCGTCAGGAGTTGCCTGACTTCATCAAGGCTTATAATGCCAACAAAGAAAAGTTTGTGGTTATTGGCGTAGATTGGAACGATTCGCCGGAATCGGTCAAGAAACACGTTAGCGATAACAAAATAAGCTTCCCGATTACAATTGATAACACTGGCGATATTATTACCCTTTTCCGGGCTAAAGGCCACCCGACCAATATTTTTATTGACAAGGCGGGCGTAATTAGCGCGATTGTTCCCGGCATAGTCACGCCCCAATTTCTCGACCAGCAACTAAATCAGCTTTTAGGCTAGTTTCTGGCTGGCTGGCTGTTCTCTGTCTTTCAAAAGCTGGCCGCCACCTTCGAGCGGCTGGCAGATCGGGCAGAAATAACTCATACGCTGGCCCTCGCCCTGCCTTATCATTTTGATAGGAGTATTGCAAATGTAGCAAGGGCGTTTGGTGCGACGGTAAACGTAGCCTGGTTTGCCAATGGTAGCTTCGATTTCGGGTGGCAGGAAAGCCTGTTCAAAGCCCTTTGTTTTGTAGGCTTTTTCGATTAGTTCCCGGCTGAGGGCAATAAAATCGCGAAATTCTTGCGGAGTCAGGCTGGCCGTCGGACGCAACGGGTGAAGCCCGGCCTGAAAGAGAATTTCGGATTTTAGAATATTGCCGATTCCAGCCATAACAAATTGGTTCATAATTACTTCGCCCAGTGGCTTGTCCCGGTTTTCCGGCAAAACCATTCGCCGCCAAACCTCATCCGCCAAGAAATCTTCTTCCGCCGCCAGCAAATCTGGCCCCATCTGGGCCGTTTTATGGGTTGCCATCGCTTCCGGCGCAATTAGTTCGCAAATCGGGGCGTTAAACAAAACGGCCACTCGGTGCGGGGTGTAAAGCGTCAGGCGCATCAATCTTTCTTCTTTTTCCCAGGGTTCATCCAATTTGTAAATGTGCCAGCTACCCCACATCAGCATGTGGGTATAAATTACGTAGCCGTTAGACAGTTCGATAAACAAATTCTTGCCATGAGAACGTACCAGCGCGACGCTCTGGCCTTCGATTAGGGTTGCCCAATCTTCGGCTTTGGCTTTTTTCAGGCGGCTTGCCGTTTTGGTAATAGTTTGCCCCAGCAAAGCTCCGCGCAATTTATCGGCCATATTTCGGATTGTTGGGCCTTCCGGCATATTCGTTCCCTTTCTTATCCCAAATTTTATTTTATAACAACTGAGCTTTAAGTTTAAGATATTTCAATCCAAATTTAACTCAAAACTCAAAATTCAAAACTCAAAATTTAATTCCAGCACACTTGATAATAGGTAGTAAATCTACTATACTTTGAGTATCTAAAAAGTTACTTTTTTGCCAAATTTTAATGAATACCGCAAGGTGACGCTGTGATTAAATCAGGTACTATCCTAAAAGGACGTTATGAAATACGTGATCGTATTGCCAGAGGCGGTTTCGCGGTAGTTTATAGTGCCTGGGACAAAACCTTTGAACGCCCGGTGGCCGTCAAAGTAGTTGATTTAGCGGGCGATGCGGAAGATGACGAAGACCCAAAGAACGGTCAGGAACTTTTGCGCGAGGCCCGTTTTGTCGCCAGCTATCGCCATCCCAACGTTTTGGACGTTTATGATTTTGGCGATTTGGACGAGCAAACCTTTCTGGTAATGCCTTTGGCCGATGGCGGCACCTTGCAGCAATTGCTCAAAGCCGGGCCGCTTACTTACGAACAGGCCGATAGCTATCTTCAGCAAGTTTCCGCCGGGCTTGACCACGCTCACCGACTTAAAGTAATTCACCGCGATTTAAAGCCCCAAAACCTCCTTTTGTTTGGCGAAGATAAAAAGCATCTGGTTATCAGCGACTTTGGAGTCGCCAAAGCTCTTTCTCAAACCACTGTCGCCAGCGCACGGATTACGGGAACGCCCCGCTATATGGCTCCTGAACAATTTTTGGGCCGCGCCAGCTATAGCAGCGATATATATTCGCTAGGGATTGTTTTGTATCAAATGTTGGCCGGAGAAACTCCATACAAGGGCGACCAGGCCGAATTGCTCTACGGCCATACGACAGTCCAGCCGCCTTTGCTGAGTTTGAAGCGACCCGACGCGCCGCCAGCCCTCGACCAGCTTATTCAAAAGGCTCTAGCGAAAGACCCTAACCAGCGTCCGAAAAGCGCGGGTGAATTGTCGCACCTTTTTCACCAAATAGTCACTATTATCCAGCAGGGCGGGCCAAACATAAATACTATCTCTCAAACAAAGGATAGCGACGGGCGCGAGGGGGAGGCCACTATTTCTTTTACGCCCAGCCCAAACCCCTACCCCTCAAATCCTACGCCCACCCCGATTTCTGGCCCTGTCCCGCCTGTTACCGGGCCAACCCCTCGCCCTAATTTGGCAAACACTCCCCCTGGCCGCCCTATCCCGTCCGGCGGCTCTTTTGGAACTACGCCGCCACCGCTCCTGCCGGTTACTTCGCCGCCAGTTTTGCCTCCCTCTGGCCCTGTCGCAAATGCAAAGCAACCTTCTAAAGTCGCGGTTGGCGTAGCGGTAATTGGTTTGCTGGCGGTACTGATTGGGCTGGGCGTAGCTCTGAGCGGCGGCCTCGGCGGTCAGAAACTCCCTGCTGTTACTGCAACTACCGTACCGGGCATTATCATCAATAACACCACTACCCGCCCCAGCTTTGTTTTGACTACTCCGGCGGCGACTTCGACCACGCTGGATGCTTCCACTACCCTTGCCACCACCCAAACCTTAGCTAACAATACTACCAGCGAGGCCACGACCCCGCCCAATAATACCCCTCGCCCGACGACACCCGCCAGTCTTTACGTTTTTCCGCCCGCTGGAGACCGCAATTTAACGGCTACGATTGAAATTTGGACAGATTCGGCCCAGAACCCGGAAGAATGGAACTTGCTCAATAACAATATTGCCGCTTTTAATCAAAGCTTTCCGGGCGTTAAAGTTAATGTAAAGCAATTGGGCCAGAACGAAAACATTGACCAAAAATTCCCGGCGGGGGTACAAACCAATAGCGGGCCGGATCTGGTGATTGCCCCGGTAGGCGTGACGGGTGATTGGGCTTCGCTCAAGGTTATCCGGCCTGTTTCGGAGGTTCTACCGCCCCCTTTTCTCCAAACTTTCGAGGCCAATGCGGTAGCCGCTTCTACCCTGGGCGGCCTGACCTACGGTATGCCCTATAATTATGGCAATATCTTGGTGCTTTACTATAACAAAAAGCTGACCCAAAAACCGCCTTCTACTTTTGATGAACTGCTAAAGCAGGCCCAAACCCTGAACAAGGGCGATAATGTTCAGGGCGGGTTAGCCCTTAACCGCTATGATTTTAACTGGTTTTTGCCCTTTCTAAACGCTTTTGATGGCTGGCCGGTAGATGCCGCCGGGCAGGTCACGCTCAATACCGACGCGATGCGGAATTCCTTGCAGTATTTCAAGGATTTGACCGACAAAAAAGGGGTTTCGCCAACGCTGTCCTACGACAACGCCAACGCTTTATTTAATAACGGCAAATTGGCTTATTTTATTAACGGCGATTGGGAGTTAATTAATTATTTGAAGCCGGAAGTACAGGCTAAGGTGGATTTGGGAATTGCCCCGCTTCCGCCAATTAACGGACGCACCCCGCGCTCGATGATTAACCCGCGTCAGTATTTTCTGAGTTCGCAAAGTTCGGGCGACAAGCTCAAAGCTGCCCTTTATTTTCTGCAATTTCAGGGACGACCCGAACAGCAAAAGCAACTAATAAACGTTGGGCTAATTCCGGCCAGCCGCGAAATTTTGAATAGCCCCGAACTTCGCAGCCGCCCCTACTGGCAAGCCATTATTAGCCAGTTGCCGGATTCCAAAGTCCAGCCAGTTTACAAAAACGTTCGCAAGGTTTGGGAAGCGATAAACAATGGGCTGAACAATATCTTGAACGGCTCGATTTCGCCTTATGATGCTGCTGCCGCCATGCAGGATGCCGCTACCCGCTAGTCCTGTATCCTTTTTTGATTTTTCACAAAAATATCTCGCAGAAAATCGCTTAACTTAATTGCAAATTTCACAAATGGATTGCCAGATGTTGTATAATACAAAGCGGTACAGATGAAACTGCTAGAAACTGGTAAAGAAAAAACTCTTGAATTGACGTTTGCTTACACGAACTTTTTAAAGAACTATAAATCCAATCAAACTAGAAAAGGCTGGGAGGTGGAGCTTTGTCTCTAACTGTTTTTCATGGTAGTAGCGGCGGCGGTATCGAGTTGGCTAAAGTCAACACGATTTTAGACCGTTACACCAACTGGAATGCCAATGAAGCTCTTATTCCGATGTTGCAGGAAGTTCAGCACGAATTTGGCTTTGTGCCAGATGTAGCGGCAGCCCTTATCGCTGACCGTTTTGAGGTGCCGTTGGAACAAATCTGGGGCGTTTCTACCTTCTACAGCGATTTCAAAGTTCGGCAAAAAGCAGCTCATCGTATCCTGCTTTGCGAGGGGACGGCCTGTTATGTTTGCGGGGCGCAAGAGCTTTCCCGCGCTGTTACCCAAAAATTAGGAATTGAATATAATCAGGCTACTCCTGATAAAATGTGGACGCTTGAGCGGGCCAATTTCTGCTTTGGGGCTTGCCAGCTAATGCCGGTGGTCGAACTCGACCACACCCTTTACGGTGATATGACCCCCGAAAAGCTTTCCCAACTAATTGACGAAGTTTCCAGTAACCCTGAACACGGAGAGGGGCATTAATAGATTATGAACCGGGAAGAATTTCACGCTTTAAGTGCGCGGACAGTGGCCGAACGCGCTGCCTTATTCTCGAATAATACGGTAATTCAAATTGTGCTGGACGGCGGTTCAATTCCGGCGGGCGCAAAGCAAACTCTGGCGAAATTCCAGGAATTATTGGCCGCCAGTGGGCGTAACGATGTAAAAATTGTCCAAACTTCCAGCTTTGGGGCAATGTGGATGGAGCCGACCATCTTTATTTCCAAGCCGGGCGTAAAACGCATCCTGTACGGTGGAGTTACTACGGCCCGTGCCGCCGATTTGTGGCAGCGTTACGTAATCGGCAACGACCCTTGCCCCGAATTTGCCTATGCCTGGCTGGATTGGACGAAAGATTACCCCGATTACGCCTGGGCCAAAGGGACAAATCAGGCCGATTACAAGGGTATTCCCCATATTGGCGCGACAGATTGGGGCAGATTGCAACAGCGCATCGTACTGCGGCATACCGGCGATATTGACCCGGAAAGCATCGAAGATTTTATCGCGATGGGTGGCTATATTGCTCTCGAAAAAGCCTTGTTTGATATTACCCCTGACGAAGTAATTAGTCAGGTAAAAGGTAGCGGTTTGCGTGGGCGGGGTGGCGCAGGCTTCGCGATGGGCATAAAGTGGGAATCAGGCCGCGCCGAAAAGCGCACCCCCAAATACGTAATCGTGAACGGTCACGAAGGTGAGCCGAACGTGTTCAAAGACCGCCGGATTTTCGAGGGCGACCCCCATTCGGTGCTGGAAGGCTTGATTATCGGTTGTCTGGCGGTTGGTACGCCCGAAGCCTATATTTACGTTGGTAGTGAACACCCTCTGGCCTACAAGCGTATGGGCAAAGCGGTAGAAGATGCCCGCCGCGTCGGGTTGCTCGGTGAAAACATTATGGGTACTAATTTCGCCTGTGATGTAAAAGTAATTATCGCGGCAGGAGCTTATATTTCGGGCGAAGCCAGCGCGATGCTTTATGGAATTCAGGGAACACGCGGGATGCCCCGTAGCAAGCCGCCTCGCTCGGTAGAGGCTGGTTTATGGGGTCAGCCAACGGTAGTAAACAACGTCGAAAGCTTTAATAACGCTCCGCCAATCCTGATGAAGGGCGGCGACTGGTACGCCAGCTTTGGCAAGGGCAAAAGTCTTGGTACTAAAGTTATTTCGCTTTCCGGCCCGTTCAAACGCACCTGTATCGCCGAAATTGCCTTTGGCGACCCAATTGCCGAGACAATTAACGTTCTGGCGGGTGGCTCGGCAGACCCGGCTCATCCTATCCGAGCAGTCCAAACCGGGGCGGTTTCGGGGGGTTCTTTCCCGGCTTCGATGTTCGAGACGATGCCTTTTGACATTGAGGAATTTTCCAAGTGGGATTGTTTGCTGGGTAGTGGCAGCTTTACCGCTTACACCGACCAGCAGTGCATTGTAGACGCGAATTATTACATTTTGCGCTTTAACCGGGATGAAAGTTGCGGCAAATGTATCCCCTGCCGGATTGGTTGCGAAGGCATTACTGAAATGTTATGGCGGATTATGAACGCACAGGGCAAGGAATCGGATATTGCCAAGCTGGAAAGCCTTAGTAAAATGGTAATTCAACATTCGTTGTGCGGGTTGGGACAAGCCGCCCCGCTCTCAATTCTGAATATCCTGAAAATACCCGAATTCAAGGAAGAGCTAATCCAGCACATCCGTAACGGCTATTGCAAGGCCAACGTTTGCCCGATGAACCACAAACCGCAAGAAATAGGCTACACCATCGGTATTCCCGCGCACGTAGCCGCGCCCGGCATTAGATAAAGAATCAAGTAACAAGGGTTGTCGGTTGTCAGTTGTCGGCGAGTTAGTTGTTAGAGGGAACAAAGGTAAGCGATTGTTAGTAAACGGATTAAATTTGTCTGCCGGACATAGAATGTCCGGGCTAATATCATGAAAACGGCCCTAAAGGGCTGAAACGAGTTTGGCTGAATCTAGCCTGACCTGTAAACGGCTTTAGCCACGTTTTCATGTTATCAGCCCAGCCCTTTCAGGGCAGGGAGACGACGCAATTCCAACTTCTAACTTCCGACTTGTTACTTGTTACTTGTTACTTAGTACAGTGGAGAGAAGATTAAATGCCCGACGTATTTAAGGATGTAAAGACCGTAACGGTTACGATTGACGGGATAGAAGTACAAGTTGCCAAAGGTACGTTTTTGATTGAAGCGGCCAAACGCGCCGGTATTTATGTTTCCAACTTCTGCGCTCACCCGGATATGCGGCCTTTTGGGGCTTGCCGGATGTGTACGGTTGGGGTGATGGGGCGCAAGGGCTTAGGCTTTGAAATTGCCTGTGCCGCCGAATGTAAAGATGGAATGGTGGCTTTCACCGAAAACACCAATACCGATGTGCGGGAAATCAAGCAGTTTATTATGGAATCGCTGCTGGTTGACCATCCTCTTGATTGCCCGATTTGTCCGGCCAGTGGTGCCTGTGATTTGCAAAACGCTACCTGGCATTATGGTTTGGTCGAAAACCGTATGGCCCGCCCGAAAATGTGGGCCGAGCAGGATTATCTAAGCCCGGCGATTATGATTAAGCGTGACCGTTGCGTGGTTTGCGGGCAATGCGTCCGCGTTTGTGAAGAACTAATCGGGGCGCACGCCCTGACCTTTGTAAACCGGGGTATCGAAACTTATATTGATGCCGCCTGGGGCGAAGATTTGACCAAATCACCCTGTACCAGTTGCGGGCTTTGCGTCGAAGTTTGCCCGGTGGGTTGTCTCATGCACGTTCAGTACGAAAATACGGGCTTGCAATGGACAATGAAGCGCACCAGCACCACCTGCAATTATTGCGCGGTAGGTTGCCAGATGAACTTTGAGGCCGAAGCCAACACTGGTATTATCGAAAAAGTAAGTATGCCGGAAGGGGTTGGCGTAAACGATGCCCGCTCCTGCGTCAAGGGTCGCTACGGCTACCAGTATGTGAACAGTTCCGAGCGTTTGACTACCCCGCTAATCCGCAAAGGTAGCCAGTTTGTCGAAGCGACCTGGCAAGAAGCCTACGATGCGATTAGTAATAATCTTACTAAATATACTGGCGACCAGTTCGGGGCGATTGCCAGTGCCAAAACTACCAATGAAGATAACTATTTGTTGATGAAGCTGACACGTGGCTTGATGCGCTCTAACAATATTGACAGCCCCATTCGCTTTACTCAGGCCGCCTCGATTGTAGCGATGGAGGAGCAATTTGGCCTGAACGGTATGACCAATACTATTCAGGATATTAAAGATTATGCGGGCTGCTACTTTATCACTGGCTCGAATTTGGACGATAGCGCACCTGTAATAGATTATTTGTTGCAAGAAGCGATTCAGCGTCGCAAGGTCAAAACTATCGTAGTCAACCCGCGCCGGGTAAATATTGTCAGCCGTTCGGTGATGTGGCTGCAAATTCTGCCGGGAACGGATGCCGCCCTTTACAACGGCCTGGCCCACATTATCGTTAAAGAAAATTTGCATAACGAAAGCTTTGTGACAAGCCGGGCGGAAGGCTTTGAAGCGTGGCGAACTGCGCTGCAAGAATGGACACCCGAACGGGTCAGCCAGATTACGGGTATCAACAGCGAAGAGCTTTACGAAGCGGCCCGGATTTATGCGACGGGTGGCGCGGGCGTAAACAACCGCAACAAAGACACCGGGTTATTCCCGCCTTCGGCTATTCTTTATGGCACAGGCGTTACCCAGTGGACGAACGGGGTAGACAACGTAACCGCTTTGGGCAATCTGGCCTTGCTGACAGGCAATCTGGGTCGTCCTGGGGCGGGGCTGAACGGTATTCGGGATAGCGCGAACGAGCAAGGGGCGGCGGATATGGGTTGCCTGCCCGATTACTTGCCAGGCTTTGCTCCAATTGCCAATGATGCCGCCCGCGCTGCCCTTGAAACGATTTGGTTTGGTCGGGCCACCAATTACATTCCCAAGCAACCCGGTCTGAATTACCTGCAAATGTTGCAAGCCGCCCGCGATGGCAAAATCAAGGCGATGTATATTATGGGCGAAAACCCGCTAATGTCCGCGCCCGATTTGAACAATGTGCAGAAGGCTTTGGAGCGGCTGGAATTTTTGGTGGTACAGGATATTTTCTTCACCGAAACGGCCCGCTTTGCCGATGTAATTTTGCCTGCCGCCAGCCACGCCGAAAAAGAAGGGACGTTCACCAACACCGAGCGACGGGTCAACCGTATTCGCAAGGCGGCGGGTGCGCCCGGCTTTGCTCGCCCGGATTGGCGGATTTTGGCCGATATTATTGATAGGCCCGGTTTGCGCTCTACTTACAAAACCGCCGAAGCAGTAATGCAGGAAATCAGCCGGGCGAACCGTTTTTACGCCGGAATTACGGCTTATCGCAAGCTAGACCGCAGCCGCCCCTACCTGACTTACAAGGCTGGTCTGGTTTATAACCAGATGGCTCCACAGGAAATGGCGAAGGCTGGGATGCAGTGGCCGACTTTTGCCGATAAGCCGCAGGGCGAGGACGAAACCTATATTCTGTTTCAGGATAGTTTCGCCACCGCTAACGGTAAGGCCAAATTTATCAGGGTTACGCCGCCCGCCCCCCGCCTGGAAAACCGGGATTACCCGCTAATCCTGTGCGTGGGCCGGACTTTGTCGCAAGACCGTTCTGGCTCGATGGCCCGGCGTAATATGGTGCTGGAATCGCTTGACCTTGAGCCAGAATTGGAACTCAGTCCGGCAGATATGACCAAACTGAGCTTGCAGGATGGTGATATTGTCAGTATTACTTCTAGCAAGAATTTGCCGCTCGAAGTGGTGGTTAAAACTGGTTTGGGACAAGCTCCCGGCCACGCCTTTATGCCCTGGGCTTTCCGCGAAGCTCCCGCTTTGGTGCTTATGGATGTGCCGAGCGATGCCCGTAGCGGTACGCCAGAGCTAAAATACTTGCCAATTCGGGTTAGCAAAGTACGTTCCGCCGCCGGGCTAATCGGCGCAGGGATGGAAGTGCTTTCAGCCGGAGATTAGTTAGTTTTGAGTTCTGAGTTTTGAATTAGTTTGAGTTGATTTGAAAAGAAGAAGGGGTGGCCTCTCGGTTGCCCTTTTTTCTTTAGAAAAACCTGACAGCCCAAGTGTAGGAGGGATTTCCAATCCCGATTTTACCTCAAGCCGTCTTGTCGGGAGTAGAAATCCCTCCTACATGGTTTGATTGAGTGGTTATAGAAAAATAAAGGTTAAATATGCTCAAGTATCAATTGCTACATCCCGAAATTCTGCAAGCTCTGGGCGAGGGCGGTCACGGGTCGCAAGTGCTGATTGGCGATGGGAATTATCCTCTGGCAACCCGTTCTAACGCCCATGCCCGGCGGGTTTATCTTAATTTAACTCCCGGTCTGCTGGGTGTGACTGAAATACTAAAAGTGTTGGCAGAGGCTGTTCCTATCGAGGCGGCCCATGTCATGACCCCGGATGCGGGTTCAGAACCGCCAATTTTTAGCGAATTTCGGGCTTTGTTACCCGATCTTGATTTGCAGCTGCTCCACCGCTTTGATTTTTACGATGCGGCCCGAAGCCCGGATGTAGTTCTAGCAATTGCAAGCGGCGAAACCAGAATTTATGCCAATATTCTTCTGACCATCGGAGTTGTCCCGCCTTCCGAGTAAAATCAGTTAAAATTTAGTTCAAGGAGTAAGGTTATGCCACTAAGGGCAATTGTGGACGCTCACGTTCATTTGTGGAATCCCGAATATTTGCGAATCCGTTGGCTGGACGGTAACGATTTATTAAACCAGACTTATGCCCTTGAGGAATACCGTACTCATACCGCCGGGGTGAACGTGGCTGCTTTTGTGTATGTGCAGGTGGATGCTGAACCGGCTTACGGTTTAATTGAGGCGAAATGGGCGGCAGACCGGGCTAAAGAAGATTCTCGTTTGCAGGGTATTGTGGCCTATGCCCCGCTCGAATATGGCGAACGGACGCGGGCTTATCTGGATGCTTTAGTACAGATAGAACCCAATTTGATTAAGGGCGTGCGCCGGATTTTGCAAGACGAAGCAGACCCGGCTTTTTGCCTGCAACCTGATTTCATCAAAGGGGTGCAACTTTTAGCCGAATACAAGCTCTCTTTCGATATTTGCGTTAATCACCGCCAGCTTGAAGCCGTTATCGAGCTTGTGCGGCAATGCCCCAATGTAAACTTTATGCTCGACCATATGGGCAAGCCGGGTATTGCCCAAAATTTACGCGAACCCTGGGGTGAGCAAATCAGGCAATTAGCCAAACTTCCCAATGTGATGTGCAAAGTAAGCGGGGTAATTACCGAAGCTGACCACCAAAAATGGAATATAAACGATATTAGCCCCTATATTGAGCATGTGCTGGGAACTTTCGGTCAAGACCGGGTGGTTTTCGGCAGCGATTGGCCGGTAATGTTACTCGCCGGGAACTATCAAAGCTGGTTTCAAACTTTGCAAGAAATAACCCATGCTCTATCAAAGGTTGCTAACCAAAAGTTTTGGGCCGACAATGCCCGCCGCTTTTACCGTTTGCCCTAGCCGCAAAATAAGAAGAGAAAGACGAAGCCTCAGCAAAACTGTTCAACCGCTTGACATTTGTCAGGTTTTGCGTTACACTTAGTGTGTAACCAACACTAATAAATCAAGAGAAAGCTTTGGGTCAAGCATCGAAAGAAGGGGCGGTTTATGAACAAAGAATTTCCGGCTTTTTACAAAGCAAGCAAAGTTGGGGATTTGTACATGCCAAACATGGCGCGGGCAGCAGAAGCCGGGCGAAACCAGAAAGTTGCTCCGGCTTCTCAGGATAAGCAGCAGATTATGTTACTTCTGGTAGATGCCCAAATTGATTTTATCTTGCCCGAAGGAACGCTTTGTGTGCCGGGAGCAGTAGAAGATACCCGCCGGACGATTGAATGGATTTACCGCCACGCCGGAGAATTAACCAATATTGCGGCTTCGCTGGATAGTCATACTTCTTTTCAGATTTTTTCGCCCGGTTGGTGGGTTAATCAGCAGGGCCAGCACCCGGCCCCGTTTACCCCGATTACTGCGACGGATTTGCACGAGGAAGTTTGGCGGCCTGTGCTAGAGCCGGATTGGTCGTTGCGCTATGTGGAAGAACTGGAAAAAGGCGGTAAATATGCCTTGATGATTTGGCCCTATCACACCATGATTGGCACACCTGGCAATGCCCTTGTCCCGGCCCTTTCCGAAGCGATTATGTTTCATTCCGCCGCCCGGATGGTTCAACCAAACTGGCTTACCAAAGGCTCTATCCCCGAAACCGAAAATTATTCGATTCTTGAGCCGGAAGTAAAAATGCCCAATCATCCGCTTGGCGGCCTGAACACAAATTTTCTGGATATGCTGGCGGGTTATGATTTAGTTTATGTGGCAGGACAGGCCAAAAGCCATTGTGTGCTGGCAACCATGCGCTCGATTATGCAGCACTTCAGCCAGCAACCCGAAATAATCGCCCGCTTGCGCTTTTTAATGGATTGCACTTCGTCGGTGCAGCACCCGGAAATTGATTTCGACAGGTTGGCAAACGCTGAATTACAGCAAATGGCCGAGCTTGGTATGCGATTGGTAACTTCTGCCGATGCGCTGGGGTAAAGCCGGGACAAATGTTGAGGGTAAAATCGGGATTGGAAATCCCTCCTACAAGACCGCTTCCGACTTACCCTTGTGGGATATTGCTCTGCCAATAGAGGTTCGGCAAAAATCTATTGGCAGAGCAATATCCCACAAAAGATAGTTTACTGCAAATGCTCTTTTAGAAAGCTAACTGCCATGGGCCAGGCGCGGGCCGCCGATTGAGCATCGCCCATACCGTGCGTAGGATTGATAAAGCCGTGTCCGGCTGGGAAAACTTCCATACGGACATCCCGCCCGGCATCCTTCATAATTTTAGCGATTTTGCCGCGCTGTTCAGGCGGAACGTAGGAATCGGTTTCGCCATAAATTGCCAGAACCGGGGCAGTAATTTGGGCGGCTTGCTCCGGGGTCGGGTCGTACATAACCCCATAAAAAGGCACAACTGCGCCCAAACCTCGATAATTGCTGGCGGTAAGCCACGTTACCAGCCCGCCCATGCAAAAGCCAATAATTCCCGGCTTCTTTGGTTCGACATTAGGTAGAGCCTTCACGTAATCCAGTGCGCTACTAACTTCTTTAAGCACCTTTTCCATATTTTGAGTAGTTGCCATCATCAGTTTACCGGCATCATCCGGCTCGGTGGCAATTTTGCCGTGATACAAATCGGGGACAAGCACCACAAAACCCTCAACCGCTAATTTCTGGGCCAAATCCTGCACGTGCGGCTCAACCCCCCAATATTCCTGAATTAGTACCAAACAGGGGTGTTTAAGATTATCATCAGGTTGGGCCAGATAACCCCATGCGCCATCGCCATTAACTTTCAAATCAACTTTTTCAACTCGAACTACCGCCATTGCTATCTCCCTTTAATTTCAAGTGATACTAACTGAATAAAATTTCAGTCAAGCAGTTTCCTAATTTTTGCTATTAAACTTCACCACAGATATTACTTCATAAGTATAAGCAGGGGAAGGGAAACCTGGCAAATCAGGTCGGGCAAACCTGTTTTTGCAGGAAAGCTTTTTAGCTAAACTCAACTTTTCCGTTTAAAGTCACTTTGGGGCATTTGTTGATAAAGGCGGCCCAGTTCGGCCACTTCCCGACCAAGTACCGCAAGTTGCCCGACCATTTTTTCATCCTGCAAATTGCCTTCCGCGTCAAAGATTTGTTTGGAATTTGGGACAGGTATCGAATAAGTCGCTACCAGAGCGCGAAGGGCGCGGGCGGTCTGCCACATTGCGGTTAGAGCCATCGGTGCGCCGATTTGCCCGCTTCCTACCGCCAGCATCCCGACTACTTTGCCTTCCAGATACAAGCGTGGTCGGCGTGGCAACAACTCCAGAAAGTCCAGCCCGTTTTTGAAAGAGGCACTCATCGTACCGTGATAAACCGGCGAGGCCCAAATATAAGCGTCAGCCGCCCGAATTTTATCCAAAAAAGCCGTAATCGCTACCGCTTCGGGGTATTCTTCCAGCTTTTGGTCGGGAATAAAAAAGGGCAAATTAAAATCGTTGGTTGCCAGCAGTTCAACGTCTGCTCCGGCTTGCTGCGCTCCTTCCAGAGCTAATTTCAGGGTGGTCAGGCTGCGTGAGGTTTTGCCAAGCCCCCCGCCCATTCCTAATATTTTTATCGTTTTATTTCCTTGCATATTGGTTGTCGGTTGTCGGTGAAAGAGTTGTTAGTTGTTAGTTATTAGTTGTTAGAGGGAACAAAGCTACGACGCACTTCTAACTCGTTGCTTGATTCCGACTTCCTACTTGTTCATTCAGCCTTAAAAAGATGCTTGTCCAGAAAATTGGCGATAGCCGGATAAGCCACCAACCGATTTTTCAGCTTGGTAATACCATGACCTTCATCTTCAAAGTAAAGGCTTTCCACCGGGTGCTGCCGCGCGGTCAGGCTGGCTACTATTTGTTTAGCCTCGCCGATTGGTACACGCGGGTCTTGTACTCCATGTAAAACGATAAGCGGGGCGGTAATGCGGTCAGCCTTATAGATTGGTGAAATTTCGGCCAAAAACTCGCGGTCACGGTCAAGATAACCGTATTCCGACTCGCGCAAATGACGGCGGTAGCTGCTCGTATTTTCCAGCAACGTCACAAGATTGGCGATACCGACAATATCCACGCCCGCCGCCCATAATTCGGGGTAAGTAGTAATCGCACTCAAGACCATAAAACCGCCATAACTACCGCCCCAAACCGCGATTTTGGAAGCATCGGCATAACCACCCGCTTTCAGCCATTCGACGGCAGATTTCAGGTCGGCCACCGAGTCCATACGCTTGTGAATATCGTCAAGGCTCTGGTAATGCTTGCCGTAGCCGGACGAGCCACGTACATTTGGGGCAAGCACGGCATAACCCCGCGCCACCAAATATTGAAAAATTGAATTCCAGCCAAAAAGAGTTTGACCTTCCGGCCCGCCATGCACATAAACTACTACAGGCGTTTTGCCATCGGGTTTGGCAGCTTTGGGCAAAAACCAGAGAGCCGGAATTTGCAAGCCGTCAAAAGTAGGGTAATGAATTAGTTCGGCTTCCACGAATTTTTGTGGGTTCAGGCCACCACGCGGGCTACGGGTAACTTGCCGCAATTTCCCGGCGGCTACTTCATAAACCCAAATGTCCATACTGCGTACCGGGCTATGGAAATCAAAAGCCAGCTTATCGCCCTGCTTCGACCAATTCATTTGGATAATTACGCCACGTGGCAAATCTTCGACAATTTTTTCGTTACCGTTAGCTATTTCGTGTATTGTTAACCTGCTATAACCGTTTTCGTTAATAGCATAGGCAAGCTGTGCGCCATCCGGCGATAGCTCAAACGATTCTATATCCCATTCAGGAGTAGCCAGAAATTTTATTTCGAGGCTATCCAGCTCAAGATAGGCCAGCCCGAAGAAATCCCGGTTTAAGTCGCTGGTAAAATAAATTCTTTTGCCGTCCGGCGCGAAAGTTGCCCCCTGAAAGCTGGCCGAATTTTCGTGCGCCGTCAGCAATTTAGCGGCACTACCCGGCTTTTCCAAATCCACCAGATACAAATCAGTGTTAATATTGGTAAAAGCCTGCGTAACGATTAAATAACGGCCATCCGGCGACCAGTCGCGAGGATAAAGCGTTCCGTCAAGCTGGTAAATTAGTTCAGGCTGCGAATTGGCTTCGGTTCTTTGAATATAAACATCAAAATGGGCCGGGTCACGGCGATTACTGCTGAAAGTAATTGCACCGCCGTCCGGCTCCCACGCCCCAAAATTGTGCTTGATGCGTGGTTCGTCGCTCAGGGCAGTAATTTCTATGCCTTCCGCGGCATTGCCTTTCAGAAAATAAAGCTGGTCTTGTTCGTTACCGCCCTGGTCGCGGGTAATGATAAAGCCTGAACCGTTGGGAGCAGCCTTGATAAGATTTACCCGCTCATCGAAAAAAGTAAGCTGGTCGGGCCAGCCGCCTTCTACCGCTACCGACCAAACCTGCCACGTCCCGGTAATATCGCTTAAATACAAAAGCCGCGAACCATCTGCCGAAAATACCGGCATTTGAGCATTTTTCACGTTCAAATACGAAGCAAAATCGGCCTTTGATGAATTAGCTGTCATTAAATCCTTTTCTTTCTGTTGTTCCAAATTACTATCTGGATTACTCGAAAAAAGTGATAGATAAAGCGGGCAAATCCAGCCCGTTGGTTTGGGCTTGCCAGGTTTCTCCGGCAGCAATGAACATCGCGTCGGTCAGCGTACCAGTCGTAACTACTTCTCCGGCGGCAATTTGCCCACCCTGACGACTGACAATATCGGCTACCGAACCAAGCGATAAAATCGGGCTGCCCATTACGTTTTTGCCGCCACCTTCCGCCGCGACTTCGCCATTTTTGCTTAGTTTCAGGGTAAAATCGGGAAACTGCTTGACCAGCGTTTCAATATCCCGGATAAGAAAAGGTTCGCCGATAATCAGGGCGGCATGGAAACCGAAATCAGCCACCATATCGGCAGCCTTAAACCGCCAATTGGCATAATTGCAATCTACGATTTCAAAGCCAAGTGCCATCCATTCGACCATTCCTAAAATTTCGGCGGCATCCTGGCTGCCTTTGGTCATATCGGTTTTGAGCTTTACCACGATTTCCGGCTCGATTTTCGGGGCAACCATCCCTGACAGCGACAAACTAGCCTGATTTCCGGCGGCGTAAATCACCGTACTATTATAGGTATGCGCCCAGATAACCGAATCGAGGCCCAAACGCGGCCACAAAGCCGGGTTAGTAAAGCCAATTTTACGGCCATTGGGCTGCAAACCTTCCCGCTCAAACATATAGGTTAATTCCGAGCCTACCGAATAAGCCGCTACCATATCAAAATCATCGTTTTTGGCCGAAGGTCGTTCGAGCAAGCTTCCCTGCTTTTTAGCCGCCATTAGCTGTGCTGCCAGTTCCTGATACTCTGTACCGGGCATTAGTTTCTCTCCTCGTTATAAATTCGCGTTTTACCTTTTAATAGTGAAATTGTGTCAATGGATTATAGCACAAGCGATGATTTTTACCTTTTTAAGACGAATTCCAGCCTTATAAACGCCAAAAAGCCTGGACACACCAGGCTTTAGGCATATATGAGTGAACCTCCTAAGACTCCTCTCATACGAGCAGACAAATTTTGGGTTAGTATCCTGGCAGATACCGTGTGGGAACTGCTTTTTATTTTCTCGCTCTGTTTAGCATTTCTCACGCCCTTTTAATAATTTAATTTTAACATATATTTGTGAGGAAGGCGTGAAGAAATTATGATTTGTCGTAAGGATGTTATGAAGATGTTATGAAATCAAGTTGTGAGTTGCGAGTTGCGAGTTTGTATAAATAATCAGGTAATGATTTAGAAAAGCGTTTAGCGTCCAATCGCCCTGAAATGAATTTCGGGCTAAGAAACTGCAAGTTGGTTAGAACCAACTAAGAACCTAGCTCAAGCGAGGTTGGGCAAAAGTCAACTGGCGGAGCAGCATCCTACAGAGGATAGGGGCATTTTGTAGGATGTGGCTCTGCCCACTGATTTTTGGGATAAATTCTAATTCAAATAAGGGCCAAGTTTGTAACAATTGGTTTTGGCACAGCCCACCTTCGGCGAACCAACTTCCCATTACTTAACCCGAAATTCATTTCAGGGCCAGACTACCAATAATCTAATAATTTCACTCCTTTTTCTGGGTATCTATAGTTTCTGATTTCTCTAACACTAACAACTCTTTCACCGACCACCGACCACCCTTACCCTAACTCGCAACTATGACGGCACAGGCTTTGCTATAAGGAAAGCAAGAAATTTAATTACAGGTTAAATACTCGAATAACAGGAAATAAACGACAGGACAGGAAGGAAGAAAACAATGGAACCAGTAATCAAGGGCCATCCCCTCCACCCAGCTTTGATTACGCTCCCGGTGGGGCTTTTATCGGCCAGCTACATACTTGATGTATTGGCAGTAGTAACAGATAACGATACATTGGCGGAAGCCTCTTACTATAATATGGTACTGGGCTTTATCGGCGCAACTCCGGCAGCAATTACCGGGTTTTTGGATTACAGCCAAATGGAACAAAAAGACCCTGCTCATAAGACTACTACCACACACGGGCTTATGAACGCCGGGCTTATCGGTTTGTACGGCCTGAATTTACTAATTCGCCGCAATAACAAGCGTAGCCTATGGGGTTTCCTGCTTTCGACAGTTGGAGCGTCGGCTTTGGGAGTATCAGCCTATTTGGGCGGCGAAATTGCTTATGGGCGGGGCTGGAGAGTTCGGAGTGCTGAACGCTTTGAGCTGGAATGGCAGAAAACCCACAAAACCGGGCCGTTTGCCGAAGAAGGCCACGCCGCGACCAGTACCGAAACCGAATACCCGCCCGAAGTCATCAAAGCTTTTACCGAGAAAAAAAGCGGTACTGCCGTTTTTGAAGAAATCAAGAACGATCCGACGATTGGCGGCAGCGAACCAACCAAAATCAAGGCTTCTGGCAAAAATGGCAAGGTTACGCCTTCGGAACGGCCCGAACCCGCTATCGCGCTGGATGCTTCCCGCCAAAACCTTGACGATAATAAACCCAGTCAGGCCGAGGGAGACCGCGATGAGATTGAGAGCGATTTGAACAATCAGGGCGGCCCAATCGCTCAGGGCTAAAGGACAAGTAGGAAGTATAAAGTCGGAAGTCGGAATGAAAACCAATCTGATTCCGACTTTACACTTTATACTTCCTACTTGTTTTATTCTTGTCGGATGACAGGCACATCTTTGAGAGGATGCCAGTAGTGGCTCAAGCGTAAGGTGAGACGCGGGTTGAGCGGACGGGGCAAGTTTTCTTCCGAAAAATAGCCTAATTCGCACATTTCGCTACTAAGGGTTAGCCGACCAGCGAGCAAACGGCACTTAAAGACGAAGCCCACATCGGGTTTTTCAGGACGGGAATACACCCCCACCAAATATTCGGGGGTAACTTCCAGCCCGGTTTCTTCTTTTATCTCGCGTATTAACGCTTGATGCAAATCCTCGCCAGTTTCGACTCGGCCTCCCGGTAGCACCCAGCGACGTTGTTCGCAATCTTTACCCAAAAGCACCCGGTCACGTTCATCAGTAATAATACCGAAAACCCCAATGGTATGCTTTGCTATCAACCGCCCGTCCTCAGCTTTCTCTTGCTACTAAGTTGCTATTGACGGGGACGGCGGGGCGGCAGAGTACGAGGCGCGGCCAGGGTCGGGCGGGCAGCAGGACGAGGCGCGGGCGCGACGGGCTGACCAGTTTGAGCCGTACCCGCTTGCTGAGTCTGATGTTGGGCGACAGCTTCAAGTACCCGTTGAATTCGGGCCTGTAGCTGGGCTTTGGGCATTGCTCCCACGATTACGTCGGCTACCTGTCCGCCAAAGAAAATCATCATGGTTGGGATAGATTGAATTTGAAGCTGCTGGGCTACCGTGGGTTCTTCGTCTACATTTAGCTTGGTAAATTTCAGCTTCCCGGCATAAGTTTTAGCCAATTCATCCAAAATAGGCCCGATTTGTTTGCATGGCCCGCACCATTCCGCCCAAAAATCTACCAAAACTGGCAAGTCGCTTTGGACTACTTCCGCCATAAAGGTTTCTGTAGTAACTTTCAGGGGTAAGAACTGGCTTTCTTCTTCGGCTTTGACTTTGGCATCGGCTTCGGCTTTAAGTTGTTCGGCTAAAACTTTGCGCTCTTCGGCGGCCTGCTCTATAGTCAGTTCGCCCGCCAGTTCCCGGCCTACTATCTTGAGTTCGGCCAAAGTTGGGGCATAACGTAAGGCGGTTTGGTCACAAAAATTCAGGCAAGGCGCGGGACAATCTCCGCAAATTTCCGAAGTTACTTCAACCATTTTGGTGCTTGCATCGACGATAAAAGCATCTTTGGGGCAAGCGTTCGCCGCAAAACAGGTTGGGGCGCAATTACATTTTTTGTGATTAACTAAAACAGGCATAAATATTTCCCAATTCCTACTGACTAAAATAAAATAATACTGCTACCGCGCTGGCGGCAATCGCGCCAACCAAATAAACCAGGCCCAGCATTATAGCCGGACGACCCGCCGCCTTGCGCCCATCGCCCAGCGCAACCTGTCGCAAAATAAGCGCGAGAAAGCCCTGATAATAGCCAAAGCAGGCTATCAGGCCCAATATCAGCACAACAAAAATAGTGGCAAGTCCTGAATTTATCATTCTTATCTTATCAAAAACTTTGTAAATCTATCAAACACATTTTACCCGAACCTGAATTTGTGAGTGTCTCACAAGCCGGAATTATACCACACTGGTTTTTAGCATGGAAGCGAAACGAGGCGAAGTGAGGGACAAGCCGTAACTATTGATTTGCTCATCTTCTGGCAAAGCGGAGTATGTTATAATTTGGGCAGCTTATTGTAAAATGTTCTTTTTGGAGTAGAATATGCGACCCGCATTTGATACCGCGTACTTTTTCGCCTGGGTGCTGGCTTTTATACTGGGCGTAGCTTTTCAAAAATTCTGTCAGGCATTTGTGGCCGAGCGGCTGGGCGACCCGACCCCTCGTAGCAAGAATCGTGTGACCCTTAATCCGTTCGCCCATCACGAGCCGCTAGGTTTGGTGTTTGCCTTTTTTCTGTCGGTAGGCACGACGGCAATTACCTGGGGCAAGCCTTTGGAGCTAAATACTTTTCGGATTCGAGGCGGAAGGCTGGGGCGAAGTTTGGTCGCGCTGGTTGGGCCGCTTTCGTTTTTTCTGCTGGCTTTTCTGGTTTGGCTGGCTTCCAAAAGTTATTTGCTTGGGGCAGGCCGGACTGATTTTTTCGCGCAACTGCTCATCAACTTGATTAGCGTATTGCTAACCTTATGTGCCTTTAACCTGATACCGATTTACCCTATGGACGGCTATGAGATTATCAAAAATCTTTTACCGGCAGATTGGGAGCCGCGCCTTTTGTGGGTGGAGCAGTACGGTATTCTTATTCTAATTGGGCTGGTTTTGCTCTTGCCCTTCTTTTTACAGGGTTTCAATCCTTTGTTCGAGTTTTACGTTTTGCCAGTTATTCGGGCTTTGGCCGGGCTGTTGGGTATTACACTATTTTAGAAGGCCGGAAGCAAAAATGACCTCAAAAGTAATGCGCGTCCGCCAGCTAGTGCGTTCTCTCAAAGCCGCGCCACTAAGTCAAGCGGAGCAAAGTTATGTAAAGCTGCTGCTCAATCCGGCTCAGGTTGGTTTGTTCTTTCGCTTGCCAATTTATGAGCAACGTCATGCCCTGAACGTTTGCCGGACGTTGGCGGCGAGTGGCTTTGGGCCAAATCTGGCGTTACTGCAAGCGGCTTTGCTGCACGACTTGGGTAAACTTGATTTGCAAACCGGGCGCACCATTCCAATCTGGGCCAAATGTGCTAACGTGGTTTTGAGCGCGGTGGGCGGGCCGAAACTAATCACACGTTTGGCCTCGCCCAACCCGAAAAGCTGGTGTTACCCTTTTTATTTGCAAATCGGGCATGAAGAACGTAGCGCAGAACTGGCTCAAGCTGCCGGAAGTGCTGAAGAAGTAATTGCCTTGCTCGGCCAGAGCAAAATTTTGCTGCAAGCTAACGATAACGCTGCTAAAGCCTTGCAGTGGGCCGACGATTTGAATTGAGTGACTATTAGATAACTAATGATAAACAAGCCCTTGCCGAGATTGGATAAAGAGCCGGAATTGCGCCAGAAGTTGCGGGCTTTTTGCCGTTTGCAGCCGGGTGAAATCTGGCGGGATGAGCAAAAGGGTCACGCGGTGGGCTGTTTGGATGCCGCCAATTCAGAGCAAATGGCCCGGCTTTGCAACGGGGAAAAGGCAGCATTGGCCGTTCACGACCCGCCTTATAACCTGGCGGCCTTTGAGGAGCGGAAGTTAGCGCAGTATGTCGAATGGTGTTCGGGCTGGGTGGAAACTACCCGGCAAAATTTAAGCGATAATAGCAGTTTATATATCTGGCTGGGGGCTGACCAGGAAGCCAGTTTTCAGCCTTTGCCAGATTTTATGCTTCTGATGCGGCAAACTCCTTTTCGCGCCCGCAGCTTTATCACCATGCGTAACCAGCGCGGCTACGGCACTCAGCATAACTGGATGGCCGTCCGGCAAGAGCTTTTGTATTATACGCTGGGTCAGCCCTTTTTTAGTCCCCAATATACCGAAATCCCCAAAACGCTGGCCGGATATTATAAAAAAATTGATGGCGAGTTCAAGGAAAATCTGGAACGCGGCCATTCTCCCACCATCCGGGCGGGTAATGTTTGGTTCGATGTGCAGCAGATTTTTTATCGTCTGGAAGAAAACGTCAACGGCTGCTATGCCCAGAAACCACTCAAGGCAATCGAACGAATTCTTTCGGCCAGTTCACAAGCTGGTGGTGTAATACTCGATTTCTTTGCCCATTCCGGCACAACTTTAATCGCCGCCGAAAAACTTGACCGTAGATGCTTTACTGCCGATTTTGACCCGGTTTACTGTGAAATTACTATTCGTCGCCTCGAACGTTGGAGGGCTACCGGCAAAAGCGGCTGGCAAAACGATAACCCTTTTTCGCAAGAGCTTTCCGAACTCTAGCTATAGAAGCTTGCAATCCAAAATCCGTTATTAAGAACTCAAACCTTTATCAGCGTGTTATACTAGGAGTGAGCGTTAAAATGCACCTGGTTCGTCGCAGCTAACGTATTCAATTAACCAATCACCAACAATCTTTAGCAGTTTTAGGGAGAGAGAAGTGCATCAGGAAAACACCTACGGGATTAATCTAAAATCCTCCGAAGTTTTGATTAGCCCTGCCGAATTGAAAACCAGAATTCCGCTTTCGCCTGTCGCCCAGCAAACTGTAGTCGATGGTCGCAACACGGTTAAAGCTATTCTTGACCGGGAAGACCCGCGTCTGTTTGTGGTGGCCGGGCCGTGTTCGATTCACGACGAAAAGGCGGCTTTGGAATATGCCGGGCGGTTGCAAAGGCTGGCGGAAGAAGTAAAAGATACTTTCTATATTATTATGCGGGTTTATTTCGAGAAACCACGCACCACGATTGGCTGGAAGGGTTATATTAATGACCCTTATATGGACGATTCTTTCAAAATTCAGGATGGTTTGTTTTTTGCCCGACGTTTGCTGATGAAATGCGCCGAAATGTATTTGCCCACCGGGACAGAGGCACTTGACCCCATTACTCCGCCCTATCTTTCGGATTTGATTAGCTGGTCGGCTATCGGGGCGCGAACCACCGAATCGCAAACTCACCGGGAAATGGCAAGCGGGCTTTCGATGCCGGTTGGCTTCAAAAACGGCACCGAAGGCAGCGTACAGGTTGCGGTGGATGCCTTGCGCTCGGCTCTTAACCCGCATAGCTTTTTGGGCATTAACCAGCAAGGCCAAACCGCCCTGATTCGGACACGTGGCAACAGTTACGGTCATATTGTGCTACGCGGCGGCGGGGGTAGGCCCAATTACGATTCGGTTAGCGTTCGGCTGGCGGAGCAAGCTCTGGAAAAGGAAAAGCTGCCTGGTAATATCGTAGTGGATTGCAGCCACGCCAATTCTTTCAAAGACCATGCCTTGCAGCCCTTAGTAATTAACGATATTGTCAGCCAGATAAAAAACGGCAATCGCTCGATTGTGGGCTTGATGCTCGAAAGCCACCTGCACGAAGGCAATCAGTCTATCCCCAAAGATACCTCAGAATTGCGCTATGGTGTGTCTGTTACGGATAAATGCATGAGTTGGGAAATGACCGAAAAAGTTTTGCTGGAAACCGCCGAAAAGCTCCGGGATGTTATTCGGCAGCGTACCGCTTTGGTCGCTGGTAGTCACCAGGGGTAATCGGAATGTCCCTGGAAATTGATTTGATGGTCAGGAGAAGACGCTTTCCTTATGCTCAGGCTTTTTGAGACGAGAACCGCTTTTACCGAAAGTTTACGGCTTTCGCGTCTCAGACAATCAGTTTTAGCGGTAGCGGCGGTAACGCTGGCGGGTTACTTGCTTATTTTTGCTTTGCTATATTTACGACGACACGATTTGGGTGATTTTATCCTCATCAGCAAAACGGCTATCACTCAAAGTCAGGCCAGCGCAATTATCAAGTTTGACCCAAGCTATAGCTATTTGGAAGGCGGTTACGACGGGCAATTCTTTTATTTTATGGCACTTGACCCGGCTAAAGGCTATCTTTATTGTGATACTCCCTTGCGCTACATCCATATTTTGTACCCAATGCTGGCCCGCTTGTTGGCTCTTGGTAATCCCGGCTGGGTGCCGCTTACTTTAATCCTGGTAAATTTGGCAGGCGTAACGCTTGGAACGGGAGCTTTGGCGGCCTGGTGCAAGCAGCATCAACTCTCGCCCTGGCTGGCCTTGATTTATGCCTTTTATGTCGGGCAGGTAATGGGATTCAGCCGGGATTTGTCCGATGTAGTTTCGTATGGGTTGGTAGCACTGGCGATTTATTTATTTGACCGCAAGCCCCAAAACCTGTTCCTGGCGGGGCTAGTTTTTGGGTTGGCCGGGTTAGCTCGTCAGACTTGCGTAATATTCGGTGGGCTGTATCTTATCCAGCTTTTTTTGGAGCAAAATCGCAAAGCGGAGCGGGGGGCGGTACTGCGGGCCGGGCTAATCTTTGGGCTATTGGCACTTGGCCCGGCTCTTATTTGGCAAGCAATAGTTTTGGCATGGCTAAACGTTTCGGCGACAGGCGCGGCAGGTGGGCTTTTGCGCTGGCCTTATTCTGGCCTTGTTGCCCTTTTTCCTTTCACCAGCGATGTATTACAGGTAATCCAGGTCGTGCTTGTGCCGGCCACAATTTGCCTGGTCGTGGCAATCTGGACAATCTGGCAGGATAAAGCTAATCGCTGGCGGGTAGAAATTTGGGCCTTGCTTATTCATGCCGTATTATTCGCCATTCTGCTGCACCCGTCCTCGCTGGTCGAGTTGTTTGCCGCCGCCCGTATTAGTAGTGGGGTAGTGCTGGCAGCGATTTTATGCCTGCCCTATACCAAAAACAGGATTTGGTTCTGGCTTTGCGCCGGGTTATGGCTTGCTCCTACTCTTAGTTTTGTGCTTGGCCCAATGCTTGAGCTGTGGAAAAAGCGGTTCGGTGCGACCACAAAGGCATAAACCGATGAAAACCGAAATTAGCAAGATTACAATTAACCAAAATAATTCGGCTCAAGATATATCAAAATCATCTTTCTGGTTGCATTTTGGAATAATTTTTAGCTATGGCCTTTTGGCTCTAGCTTTTACCTGGCCGCTTGCCACCCAATTCAATAGCAATCTGCCCGGCCAAAATCTGGATACCTGGCAAACTTTGTGGAATTTTGATTGGTTGCACGATGCTATTTTATCCTTCCAAAATCCCTACTTTACCCACCGTTTGTTTGCCCCCGAAGGCACAACCCTGCTCTATCATACCCTTGCTCCGGCCAATTGGTTGATGGGCCTTCCCGCCCAGCTTCTTTTTGGCAATTTCGCCGCCTATAATTCGGTGGTTTTCCTGAGCTTCGCACTTTCGGGATATGCCGTCTGGCTCTTTGTTCGCTACCTGACCGCCAATAATAACCCGGCGGCGTATCTGGCCGGGTTTATCTTTGCCTTTGCCCCCTATCGTACCGCCCAGCTTTTAGGCCATCTTAATCTGGTTTCGACCCAATGGCTGGTTTTTTACATTTATTTTTTATGGCGAATTCTGGATGAAACTTCGGCAAGTGGTAAGCTGCTGGTTTTCGGGCGCAGGCATTGGCGGTTATGGCTGGCAGCGACCTTTTTTCTGATGCTAAACATTTTCACCGATTGGTATTATGTTTTTTTCCTGCTGATTTTTACCGCCCTTTTGCTACTCTGGCGGTTGCTCACTCAAAGACGTAATTGGCGGCAAATTCTGACGGCGACTTTTCTGGCAGGAAGCGGCGGCCTGTTATTCGGCTTGCCGCTCATTGAGGCAATGTTGCAACGCGCCCGGTCTGCTCCGGCTTTAGCCTTTTCCAGCGACTTGAGTTTATCCTATTCCGCCGATTTGCTGGCTTATTTTATCCCCAGCGTTTTGCATCCACTCTGGGGTAATTATCGCCAGTATATCCCCGCTTTCCTGAGCGGCAACCCTACCGAGCGCATGGTCTATCCGGGCTACGTTACTCTTTTTCTAATAGCCGTCCTGCTCTTCAAAACCCTGAAATCCCATAGTAACAATTCGGAACTAAGTATCAAGGAAAAGTCGGAAATCGGAAGTAGAAAGTCGGAAACTAACTCGCAGCTTCTTCCCGACAACCGACAACCGATAACCGACAACCCTTCCCCCTCTAACAACCAACAACTAACAACTAACAACTCTGCTTTCTGGTTTCTGGCAATGCTAATCTTTATGATTTTGTCGCTTGGCCCAAAGTTGCAGATTGGCGGGCCACTTGAGCCGGGCATCCCCTTGCCCTTTGCCCTGCTGGAAAGCACCCCATTGGCCGGAATCGTGCGCGTACCTAGCCGCTTTGCAGTGCTGGCAATGCTTTCGGCGGCAATTCTGGCCGGACTAGGCTTTCACGCCCTAAGACAAATATCAAGTATCAAGGAAAAGTCGGAGGTCGGAAGTATAAAGTCGGAACTAAGTTTCAAGTATAAAGTATCAAGTATCAAAGAGTCAGAAACTAGAAACCAGAAACTAGAAGCCAAAAACTTTTTTACCAACAACCAACAACCGACAACCGATAACCCTGCTTCCAACTCAAAACTCAAAATTCAAAACTCAAAACTCTTCCTCCTCCTCTTGCTGGTTGGATTCGAGTTTTGGACAGCCCCCTATAGCATGGCGAATAATTTTGTGCCGACAGCTTATCAGGAAATAGCGGCAGACCAAGCGGCGGGAACAATTATCGAATTGCCCTTGCAAAGAGATTTGTGGGATTACCCGCGCCGTATGTATTATCAAACTATTCATCACAAAAATATCTTGCAGGGCTACACCTCGCGGGAGGAAGCCAACCCTTTGCCACCTCGTAACTTGCCGGGTGTCCGCCAGCTACTTTTTAGTGACCTCAAGCCGGATATAACTTATGACGATAGCCGGACGGCGGCCCAAACTTTTTTTGATTTTTACAAAATGAATTATGTGGTAATTGATGATAAACAGGCCGGCGCAAAGACCTTGCAAAACACCCCGCGAATGTTGGAACAGCTTTTCGGGCTAATCGAAGAACGCAAATGGCCCAAAGAAAACTTTACCCTGTACAAAATAAATCCGGGTGATACCGCCAAAAGCTTGACTGCGCCCTTGCTTGTGCCTGGCGCGAATTGGTTTGAGCCAGAGCAAAATCAGGCCGGACAATATCGGTGGCTGGGTCAAAGCGGTAAACTGCTGGCTCTTGTACCAGCCAATAGCGGGGGAATAAAATTGCGGATACAGGGGCAGGCTTTTAACAGACCGCGCAAGCTGGTTTTGCAAAACGACAAAGGCCAACAAATCGCCCACTTAACCGTTAATTTGGAGCAAACCGAGTACGAAAGCGAATTTTTCCGCTTACCACCCGGCGAGAACTGGCTCAATCTGGTATCGCTGGATGGCACCGATTCACCCGGCAGCCTTGATGCCAGGAGCAAGGACAACCGCAATCTAAGCGTATTAATCTATAAGCTAAGGCTTCTTTAAGCTTTCGAGGACTGAGGGGAAAGTAAAAACAAACCCTCCCGCCTTCCAACTTCTTTACTCAGTCCTCAGCACTACCAGGTTATTTTATCAGGCTCAGGTATACTTCTTCGAGGGTCGAGGTTTGTTCTTCCACAAAGCGGATTTCCGCTCCGGCTTTGACTAATTCCCGGACAAGAAGCGGATTTTCGTTTTCGGGGTCGGTTAAGTTGATTTGCAAGGCGGTTTGGTCGTCAGCCTGCCATGTCGCCGCCAGCACAAACGGTAAAGCCTTGACGTTTTCCAGCAAAGCGGCGGGCGCGGGCGGGCGCAACGTCACCAATACCCGCCGACCATGCAACCCGTAGCGGCGGCGCAATTCCATTGGCGTATCCAGCACAATCAGTTTTTGCTTGAAAATAGCGATGCGGTCACAAAGCCGCTCGGCTTCGTCCAGATTGTGAGTAGAAATAAAAATAGTGCGGCGGGTGCTTTTCAGGGCTAAAATTGCTTCACGGACAGTATGCGAGGCTTCGGCATCCAGCGAGGCCGTCGGCTCGTCCAGAAAAAGCACCTGCGGACGGTGTAGCAAAGTTCTGCCGATTGCCAGCTTTTGCTTCATCCCCTTGCTAAAGCCGCCCACCGGCTCTTTGCGGCGTTCCCAAAGCCCTAGCCATTGCAAAATCTCTTCAACTCGCTTGCGGGCTTCGGGTTCGGGCAGTTCATATAGCCGGGCATAAAACAACAGATTATCCCAGGCGTTCAAAAGTTCGTACAAACCGGGCGATTCGGTCAAAAGCCCGACGGCCCGCCGTACCTTCTCGTTACTTTCGCCCGTGCCGTCCTTGTTGCTGCCAATCGAATGTCCCGCGACCCAGGCTTTACCCGAAGTGGGCGCGACCAACCCGCAAAGCATCCTGATTGTGGTGGTTTTGCCCGCCCCGTTTGGCCCAAGAAAGCCGAAAATTTCGCCTTCGCCCACCTCCAGGCTTAAATCGTCTACCGCCGTATACTTATCAAACTGCCTTGTCAGATTTTTTGTCTGAATCATTCCGCAAACCTTGCTACTAAACTTTTGCTACTAAACTTGCTTTAGATTGTGCTGGGCCTATCTTAGTGCAAGTAAGGCAATTAGTCTATAGTACCTGGATGCTAAAAAAAGCCAGGGTCTGGATAGTCCAAATCCCCGCTTTTCTTCAATTGGCTAGAGCTAGACCAGGCCAGTTTCGAGGTCGCGCCGCCGTTTTCGTAGAATTCCAGCTTGATTTGATAAGCTTGCCCGGCGTTCAGGCTAATAAGGGTAAGCAGTAGTGTTAGCTATTTTGATAATAGTATTGTACCTGACAGGAAAGGTAAAACAATGGAAACCTGGTACCAGGAGCTTTTGGCCCGATAGTACCATGTTAGGATGAAACTTTTCGATTAGCGAACGAGGGTTAATTTTAGAAACTAGGCCGCCGCTTCCAGTTTCAAAAACTGGATAATCTCGGAGTGATGGGTGAAAATGTGGTCAGGTTCGGTCTGGCGTAATTCCTCAAAATCATAATAGCGCGAATGTACTTCGGGCATAAACAAGGCAGTAGACACGCCCGCTGCTTTCCCGGCCAGTATATCAACCGCATGGTCGCCAACAAAAAGGGTTTCTTCCGGCTTTGCATCCAGACGCGAAAGAGCCAGCAAAACCGGCTCAGGATGGGGCTTGTAGTTTTTGACATCGTCAGCCGAAACTACCGTATCAAAATAGTGGTCTATCCCGAAGCGCACCAGATTAGTCATGACCTGTTTGCGGGAAGAGGTCGTGACTACGCCCGTAACTAACCCGGCTTGCTTGCTGGCCCGCAGCAGTTCTGGCACTTGCGGAAAAAGGCTGGCCCGCTCGAAAGCCAGCACTAGCCCGGCCTCGATTTGTCGCCCAAATTCTTTATCACGTGGTAAGCCGACATTTACGGCGGCTTCCAGATAATCCTTGTAAAAAAGCTTTTCCATAATTTGTTCGTCGCTCAACTTCAAGTTAAAGTGAGCTAGAGCGTAATGGTAAGCTTGCATCCAAAGTTCGAGCGAAGGGGTTAGCGTACCGTCGAAATCAAACAAAACTGTCCTAAACATCAGGCTTTCACCTTTAAATGCGCTTCGATTATGCCTGAGAGCCGTTCGATGCCCGTTTCGATTTGGGCGGGCGAGGGCTGCGAGAAGTTCAGCCGCAAGCAATTTTCGCCACCCGCACCAGCAGGATAAAACGCCGTCCCTTTGACATAAGCTACCCCTGCTTGCAGAGCTTCGGTTAGCAATGCACCCGCGTCGGCTTTTTCCGGCAACTGCACCCAAAAGAACATGCCGCCTTCCGGCTCGTTCCAGACTACCGGGCTTTCCCCCAAATGGGCTTCAAGCGTAGCGGCCATTACTCTTTCCTTGTGGCCGTAAGCCGTGATTACTTTCTCGATATAGCGTTCCATCGTCCCATTATTGAGCAAATCCATAATCAGGTAATGGGTGATAGCCGGAGAACACAAATCGGCGGCTTGCTTCAAAATCACCAATTTCCGCAAAACTTCGGGCGCACCCACCACGTAGCCGGTACGCAAGGCGGGCGAAAGCGTCTTTGAAAAAGTCCGCAAGCTAATTACCAGCCCGCTTTGGTCAAGGTTTTTGAGCGAGGGCAAGGTTTCGCCCCGAAAGCGCAATCTGCCGTAAGGGTCGTCTTCGATAATCACAAGTTCTTCGCGCTCGGCAATTGCCAGCAAAGCTTTGCGCCGTTCCAGCGACATACACACGCCGGACGGGTTCTGGAAGGTCGGGACGGTATACAAAAATTTGGGGCGAATGTTTCCGCGCTTGAGTTCAGCTAGTTTTTCTTCGAGGGCCTCAATCCGCAAACCCTGTGCATCCATTTCAACTCCGACATAACGCGGGCTTCGTAAATCAAAGGCTTGCAACGCCCCCAAATAAGAAGGAGCTTCTACCAAAATAGTATCACCGGGGTTAATCAGCACATCGGCCAAAAGTTGCAAAGCCTGTTGTGAGCCGGTAGTCAGCACCACATTTTCAATTCCCTGCGGGCAATCCACCCCTTCCAGCCTCAAACGCTTAACCAGTTCTTCGCGTAAAACGCCCAAACCCTCGGTGGTGCTGTATTGCAAAGCCTGTGGCCCGTAATTATCCATCACCCGTTCTAATCCGGCTTTGTACTCGGCAATCGGAAAAAGGGCCGGGTCGGGCAAGCCGCCCGCGAACGAAATCATATTGGGTTTGGCCGTCAGCTTCAATAATTCGCGTATATCGGAAGCATGGGCAGATTTGGCCGTATCGCTTAACCAGCTATCCCAGTTCATCTAAAATCATCCTCCAGCAGTTATAGTTATCACAATCACAGTTTCTATTTTAACACTTTTCCGGCCAGCTAAAAACCGCCTTTTGGCTGATTATTCTTGTTCGTAATCTACTTCTACCACGAAATCTTTGTATAATTGCAGCCAGTCGCGCCGGAGGATGCCGTAGTACAGAACGTCCTCGAACTGGCCTTGTGAATTTCGTTCGTATTCGCGCAATTTTCCTTCCAAAACAAAGCCGGGAGTTTTTTCAATCGAACGTTGTGAGGCCAGATTAGAAACAATATGGCCTGTATCTATACGGTTAAGGCCGAGTAGCTCGAACCCCAGAAAAAATAGATGAACTTTGGCGGCGGGTGCAATCCCCTGACCGCGCATATGGGGTAATACGTCCGCACCCGTATTACCTCTGGCATCCGCCCAGGTATCTACCTCTAGCAAACTAAGGCCCGCCAGTTTTCCGGCCTTTAGAATGTAGAAACCGTACATGGTCAAGCGATTTTCATCATCGAATTTGGGTAAATAGCTTTCGTCCAGTTCTTCCAGCAATTCTTCCGAATCCGGCTCGTTCTCAAACATGGCCCGCACTTTCGCCAAATTCTCAAGGCTAATACGGTGTAATTCTATTTCTCCCGCCCGCAAACTTTTAACAATACTCATTGTGTTCACACTCCTATTTGATTATCGCTCAAAGATACAAAACTTTCACTAGAGAGGACACAAAGGAACTTAAAGAGTTTTGAATTTTGAATTTCTCTGTGAAACCTCTGTGTCCTCTCTAGTGAAAAGTTCTAAAAAGCTTTTATCAGGCGGGAAAGCCCTTCTTCGAGCTGGGCGGGTTCGGTCAGGCACGAAAGCATGAGGTGTGCGCCGTTACCTTCGTAACCATAAAAGTAGCCGGGATGAACCAGCACCCCGCCCTTTTCCAGCAAATATAGCACCAAAGCCTCTTCGTCCGACCAACCCCGTACCTTTGGGAAAAGATAATACCCACCGTCGGGAGGGCGTACTTCCAGCGTCGGACATTCCCTGAGCTTTGCCAGAGCCATATCCAGATTTTGCCGGACACGCCCACGCATCTGCTCCACAAAAGGCAAACCCTTTTCAAAAAGTGTTGGCAACATCCATTGAATTAGCGAACTGCACCCCAAAAAAGTATCGTTCAAAAGTTCCAGCCGCCCCGCGTATTCAGAAGCCGGGCCGGAAAGCCCAATCCAGCC
>JBBQGP010000031.1:0-35518 GCA_038323095.1 Chloroflexia bacterium
CCATAAAACCATTACTATTGTTTATATCCTTATTAATTACGATTCGGGCCTGCTAAAGTTTCGTTTCTCCTCTGTATTCATCTTAACATACCAACAACAGGGCCAATATGATTGCGCTCACATTAGTCTTATATTCGTCAAAAATGAGCCTAAAGCCTGGTTAAACTTTTACCACTATCCGCCTCTTTATCTCAAAACAAGTTAGCTGGCTTTGAATTGGAGCGCAAGAAACGGATAGATTGCCGCGTCATTCTCGAGTATCTTTAAGTATATCTACTGATGAAATCTTGGCTCAGGTAGTAGTATCTTGAGATAATATATTGCCGGGATAGCCAGGATACAATGAAAGTGAGGAATTATGAAAGCGAAAGATTTGGCGGCTTTATTGTTTTTGTCGGCTCTGTGGGGCGGGTCGTTTTTGTTCATCCGGGTCGCCGCGCCGCTACTTGGCCCGATTGTGCTAATGGAATTGCGGGTACTTATCGCGGGACTGGCTTTGCTTGTTTACGCCAGAGCCACCCATACCCGTTTGGAAGTGAAGAAACGCTGGCGGCAATATCTGGTGATAGGGCTGGTAAATTCGGCCTTGCCTTTTAGCCTGATAGCCACCGCCGAGCTGAACCTGACCGCTGGATTTGCCGCCATTCTGAACGCTACTACCCCTTTGTTTGGGGCGGTAATCGCGGCTATCTGGATTAAGGACAAACTAACCCCGAAAAAGCTAATCGGGCTATTTTTGGGACTGGTCGGGGTCAGCATTATTGTGGGCTGGAGTCCGCTTTCGTTTACGCCGGTGCTACTGCTTTCGGTAGTGGCTTCGCTGGCCGGAGCGTTGAGCTATGGCTATGCCGCAGTGTACACTAAAGTTTCCTCACAGGGTTTATCAGCGGTGGCTATTTCGACTGGCAGCCAGCTTGCGGCGAGTTTATGGCTGTTGCCCTTTGTACCCTTTACTTTGCCTTCCGCCGAAATAAGTTTGGCAGTCTGGCTGGCGGTGGTGGTGTTAGCTTTGGCCTGTACTGCTTTGGCTTATTTGATTTATTTTGGGCTAATCAAAAGCATTGGCCCGGTACGTGCCTCAACCGTAACTTTTCTATCGCCCGTATTTGGTATATTATGGGGAACACTTTTCCTGAGCGAACCGCTAACTTTTAGCACCTTGCTGGGTTTTGCCGTTATCCTTTCGGGAACGGGCCTTGTTACCGGCCTGAGCTTCCGCAAACAAACTGTTTTAGTGGAGACACCGAAAAAGGTAGAGTTAGCATGAATCACGGAGTAAGCGTCAGGTTTTTGAAGGCTGTTTGAGCATTAGTACAACGGCTTCTGAACTGTCATTCTGAGCGACGATTAGCAACCAGCTATCCTGACCTAAATTCAAGCGAAGAATCTTCTACCATAGCTCCAATTGTGGCCTATAGACCCGATTTAGTCAAGAAGATTCTTCGCTTAGAACCAGCTAAAGGTAATCAAGTGGTTAAAATCGCTCAGAATGACAGTTTGACTGACAAATCTTAGTAGACGAATACAGGTTGCCAAATAAAGGATTAAACCTATGAACGAAGAAATGATGTGGCAAGCGGTGCTGGACAAGGACAAGAACCAAGATGGCGAGTTCGTGTTTGCAGTGCGCTCCACCAAAATTTATTGCCGCCCTTCTTGTGCTTCGCGCCGCCCGCTTCGTGAGAATGTCAGCTTTTTTGAAGAGCCGGAAGCCGCCGAGCAAGCCGGATTTCGGGCTTGCCTGCGCTGCCAGCCCAAGGAAGTCCGTCCTCAAAAAGAATTGGCTCAACAAGTTTGCAATTACATTGAGGCTAATTTGGAAAATTCGCTAACTCTGGATACGCTGGGAGCAGAGTTAAACGTTAGCCCGCAGCATTTGCAGCGCGTTTTCAAAAAAGTAATTGGTATTTCGCCCCGGCAATATGCCGAAGCTTATCGGGTCAAACGACTCAAGGAACGCTTACGCGAAGGCGATAACGTGACCACCGCCCTTTATGAAGCCGGGTTCGGGTCAAGCAGCCGTTTGTACGAAAACGCTCCGGCCCGCTTAGGTATGACTCCGGCAGTTTATAAAAAAGGAGGAATGGGAATGAAAATTGAATTTAGCCTGACCGAAAATAATTTGGGCTGGCTATTGGTAGCGGCTACCGAGCAAGGAATTTGCACCGTAGCAATGGGCGACGATACCGAAAGATTGGAAGCAAATTTGCGGCAGGAATATCCAAACGCCCAAATCCGGCGCGATGATAAAGCTCTTTTGCAATGGACAAGCCAAATTTTGAACCATCTGAACGGACGGCAACCCGATTTGGATTTGCCCATTGCAATCGCTTATACTCCGTTTCAGAAAAAGGTCTGGGAAGAATTGAGATATATCCCTTATGGTAGCACCCGCTCTTACGGCGATATTGCCGAAGCTATTGGTCAGCCGTCGGCTTCTCGGGCCGTCGCCAGAGCCTGCGCCACCAACCCGGTAGCCCTGATTATCCCCTGTCATCGGGTGGTAAGGGAAAACGGCGATTTAGGCGGCTACCGTTGGGGAATTGAGCGCAAACGCCAGTTATTAACAAGAGAGGCCAGCGCAAAAGTAGCCAGCTAACCGACAACGGGTTTAGTAACAGGAAAAATCAGGCGGGTTCTTCGCTCAAATCAATCAAGATAATACGGTCAAGCCCGGCGTAATCTTTGTAAATTTCAATTTTTGCGCCGGGAAAAAAGTGTCGGCCCAGCCTGGAAACATCGTTCGCTTGCTCTGAACCAATTTCAAGGGCAATCAAGCCGGGCCGCAAAATTCGGGATTTTATCTGGGCCAGTAATTCACGGTAAATTGCCAGACCTTTTGTTCCACCGTCAAGGGCCACGTTCGGCTCGTAGCGGGCTACATTTGGTTCAACCTGGGCTAAAACGGTGTATGGCGGGTTGGAGACCACCAGGCGGGGCGATTCAGGGACAGGTTCTAGCAGATTGCCCTGCAAAAATGTAATTCGGTTCTCCACTTCATAATGTTTGGCGTTGCGCTCGGCTACTTCGAGGGCTTCGGACGAAATATCGGTGGCGAAAACCTTTGCTTTGGGAAAACGCAAAGCCAGATAAACCGCAATAACCCCGCTACCCGTGCCGACATCCACAATAGGATGTTCTTCATCCGTCCAGTTCTTTTCCAACATTTTCTTGACGGTATATTCGACCAGCAATTCGGTTTCAGGGCGGGGAATAAGTACCCGGCGGTCTACATAAAAATCGAGGGCCATAAATTCGCGGTAGTTAGTAATGTAAGCGATTGGCTCACCTTGCGCCCGCCGCTCGACCAAACGGTCATATTCCTGAGCAGTCTCATCGCTTAATTCTTCATCTAACCGGGCATAAAGCTGGGCGCGATTGTAGCCCAGCAGATACATTAGCAATACTTCTGCATCCAACTGTGCGGTACTGTTGCGGGCGGCTACAAATCGTTCCACCGCCCGCGCCAAAAGCTCCTTTGACCGTTTGCTCATATTGTCTCACATAAATCTAGCTTATTCCGGCTAACCGCAATTTCTCGGCCTGGTCAGTGGTTTGCAAGGTCGTAATCAAGTCGTCAATATCACCTTCCAAAATACCCGGCAAATTGCTCAAGGTTAGCTTTACCCGATGGTCAGTTACCCGGTCTTGCGGAAAATTGTAAGTCCGAATTTTTTCGCTACGGTCTCCCGTTCCTACCTGGCTGATACGCTGGTCGTGCAGCTCGGCCTGTCTTTTGGAAAGCTCCAAATCGTAAAGCCGGGTTCGTAGCACTTGCATGGCTTTGGCCTTGTTCTTTAGCTGCGATTTTTCATCCTGGCAGGTAACAACCAGGCCGCTTGGCATATGAGTAATACGTACCGCGCTATCGGTAGTATTGACGCTTTGCCCGCCGTGGCCGGTAGAGCGATAAACATCAATCCGCAAATCTTCCTGATTAATCTGTACATCTACTTCGTCCGCTTCCGGCAAAACCGCTACTGTCGCGGTAGAAGTATGAATTCGCCCGTTGGCTTCGGTAGCGGGAACGCGCTGTACCCGATGTACGCCGCTTTCGTATTTAAAGTGGCTGTAAGCCCCTCTTCCCCGAACTTCAAAAATAACTTCTTTTATCGAGCCGATACCACTGCTGGCGTTGCTGTTCATTACTTCTACTTTCCAGCGTTTGCGCTCGGCATAGCGGGTATACATACGAAACAAATCGGCAGCGAACAAACCTGCTTCATCACCGCCTGCTCCGGCCCGGATTTCGACAATCACGTCTTTTTCGTCGTTAGGGTCTGTGGGCAAAAGCAAAACCTTGATTTCGTCCATATTTTGTTCTGTTTTGCTTTTTAATTCTTCCAGTTCCTGCTTGATAAGCTCGACCATGTCGCGGTCTTGGATTTCGTCCAGCATGGCCTGAGTATTCTTGAGATTTTGCTGGGCTTCCTTATACTCGCGGAACTTCATGACAATTAGCTCTAGCTCGGATTGCTCTTTGCCATAGTTTCGCAATTTGTCCAAATCGGAAGCGACATCTGGGTCGCCTAGCAGCTCGGTAAGTTGGTCATAACGCTGCTCTAACTGTTCTAATTTATCGTACACCTTAAAAGCATCCTCCATTTTTCCTGATGATTATAGCATAATCTTTAGCCAGTTTTGAGTTTTAAGCTTTGAATCTTGAGTTCAGAAAAATCAAACTTAAAACCCTGCGCTCGAAACTGGTTTGCTAATGCCAGGAAATAGAGGCGGTAGTAACTCTTTGGGAAGGGGTAAGCCAAAAAGAAGTGGTAAAATTTGCCACTTGCTCCGATTCAGTCAAATTACTATCTGCGAGTTCCAAACACATTAGTTAAATCACCTTAGCCCTTATTATAATATAAACCCTTTTAAACCTTTATTACAAGCTTATTACGCTTTGGGCCTCACATTATTATACGAAATAATTCCTTAAAAGGTTCCACCAGAACTAATTACTAAATATCTATTTCTTCTATCACAATTTTATTCGGATTTGTGCCAGAAGTAGCCGGGCGAATTTCCTCGTCGCGCTCATCCCGGTTATCAATGCGGGAAATCGCCCGGTCAATCAGGCTGCGCCAACCTAGCAAAAACTCGCGCTGCGAAGCCCGGAAATGCTGGCGAGCCTCACGGGGTAGAACTTCCTCAAGCGGGTTCGCTCCCAAATTAAAGCCACGCCCGCCAAAGCTGCGAAAAGGATTAAACGAAGCCCGTTCGCGCCCGACTTCTTCCCAGTCAATATCCTCATCGGCGTTCATTTTGGGCGCATCGCTGGTGCTAAACGTCGCTCCGCCCATCGCAGGAGCAGGATTATTATTCAAATCATCTATATCAATATGTCGGTCACTCATTTTTAATACCCCCTATTTTTAATTAAAAAGCCGCGCGACAGGCTATGTCGGCGGCCAGAAACTTTTGCAAAATAGTGGAGGTGAGGAGGCTCGAACTCCTGACCTCTACAGTGCGATTGTAGCGCTCTCCCAACTGAGCTACACCCCCATCTTGCTTTTTGATTTTTAATCCTTATTTTGGCCCAGCACCCTGAACCGTTACAGAGTATATCATTGCGCCTCTTAGCTGTCAAGCTTTGTGAAGTGTGCGAGTGTGCCTGAAACAATAAGAAGGGTATGTACCCGGTCTGGATACATACCCTTCTTGAAACTATTCTTTGTAAAAAGTGATTAGAAAGAAACTCAGGCCAGGTTATACACCCATCGAACGACCTATGATTTCTTTCATAATTTCGTTTGTGCCAGCATAAATACTCTGCACGCGGGCATCCAGGTAAGCGCGGGCAATCGGGTATTCCGACATATAGCCATAGCCACCGTGTAGCTGAACACATTGGTCGACGACTCGCTTTTGCAAATCGGTACTCCACCATTTTGCCATAGCCGCCGTTTCCGCCGTTAGTTCGCCTTCGTTCAGGGCCGTAATACAACGGTCAATAAAGACCTGCCCAATCTCGATTTCGGTTTTCATTTCGGCCAGCTTAAAGCGCGAATTCTGGAAAGAGCCAATCGGTTGATTAAAGGCGGTGCGTTCTTTGCAATAATCGGTAGTAATCTGCAAAGCGGTTTCACTGGCGACTATGGCGTGTACCGCTACGCTCAAGCGTTCCTGGGCCAGCATCCGCATCAAGTAGTAAAAGCCCTGCCCTTCCTGACCCAGCAAATTGGTGACGGGAACGCGAACGTTTTCAAAGAAAAGCTCGGAAGTATCCTGAGCTTTCAGGCCGATTTTTTCCAGCTTGCGCCCCCGCTCAAAGCCGTCCATGCCGCGCTCCACGATTAAAAGGCTAACTCCCTGATGACGTTTGCCGGGGTCGGTTTTGACTGCTACAATCACTAAATCGCTCATGATGCCGTTAGTAATAAAAGTTTTCGAGCCGTTCAATAAATAATAATCGCCCTGCTTAATTGCGGTAGTCCGAATTGAAGCTACATCGCTACCAGTAGAAGGCTCAGTCATGGCAATCGCGGTAATCGCCTCGCCCGAACAAATTTTGGGCAACCAGCGTTGTTTCTGCTCATCGTTGGTGTAAGCCAGGAAATAGGGGATAGCAATATCGTTGTGCAAGCTTACCCCGATGCCGACGCTGCTCGAACCGCCCTTGATTAGTTCTTCTATCAGAATGGCATTAAAGGCAAAATCCTTAATACCCGCGCCGCCGTATTCTTCCGGCACATCCAGACCCAAAAGCCCTTGCTCTCCGGCCTTGAGCCACATTTCGCGGGAAACCATTCCAGCCTTTTCCCATTCTTCTATGTGTGGCGTAACTTCTTTTGCCACAAACTGCCGCACCGAATTGCGGAAACTATTATGTTCACTTGTAAAAATATTGCGCTTCATTTTAGTTAGCTCACCCCCTGATTTTTAGCCTATCTCGCTAATTTGTGGTTTTGTCTATTGTCAGAGCAACGTTGTGCAAATAATAAAATTTTGGCGGGATAGCTTTTATTTTTATTTTGCCGTAAATATGCGGCTTATTCCAGTATATTTTACCCCCAAAGCTTTGTATATTCAATTTGATTCGCCTACTGGTCTTAAAGTTGGACGGGCTTCACCAAAATTGATTATAAAAAGCTATTTTTGGTTGTACCTCCGCCTGAAATCTTTTAGTTGTAGATTAAGTAGCCACCTAATGCTGCCAGCGTCAAGATTATTACGACGTTTATTTTTTTGCTCAGGCTCAGGGCAAACGCGCCACCGAAAAAAAGTAAACCACGCCAATCTGCCCCAGGCCCACTCAGAAGCGAGATTACCACGATGACAAATAAACCAACCACTCCTAGTGAGATACCGCGTGCTATGCCCTCTACGGCGGTTAGATGGGCGATGCGGTTGTAAAGGGCGGCCATTATCAACACTATCAGGGCGGGGATAATTATTGCAAACAGTGCCAAAATCGCCCCTAAAAAGCCATAAGTAAAATAGCCAAGCGCAATTACCCATAACCCGTTCGGGCCAGGACTAATTTGTCCTACCGCGATAGATTGACCAAAATCCGCATCTGTCGCCAGATTACTGGCGATTAAATCTTGATGCAAACTTGGCAAATTGCCAAAGCCGCCCGTTGAAAAAAGCGAAGCTTTCAAAAAAGTAATAAAAAATTCTAATGGACTCATTTTTTCTTAAAGTTCCTTCTTGAGCTTGCTTGTTTTCCAGATTAACGAAAAACCAATTGCACTAATTATGGCCGCAACTAGCAGGACATATACAACCGCTATTTTGAAAAAGCCCAGCAGAATGGCACAACCCAAAATAATGCCAATGCTAAAAATTAAACTTGTCCAACTCTCTTGCCGGGCTTGTTTTAATAATGGTCGGGAAAACTGGATGGCGACCAATGCGCTAAATCCGGCGGTAGCGGGGGTAATACCTTTAAGCATTGCTTGAATGGGCGGCCAATTTTGCACCGAACTAAAAGTGGCCGCCAACAATATGGTTATCGTTGTACTGGGTAGCAGCAGCCCAATCAGGCTGGCAATAATACCCTGCACCCCGTTTAATTTTTTGCCGATAAGCACCGATAGCGCGATAATATTCACACCGGGCGTAAGCTGGCAAAGCACCCAAAAGCGGCTATATTCTTCATCGGTTAGCCAGTGGCGTTTGCTCATAAATTCGCGTCGAATCAAAAAAATAGTAGAAGGCCCGCCTCCGAAAGATTGTCCTCCAATCAAAAACCAAATTTTAAGAATTGTCCAGAAACCGGGACGGGAATTAAGGGACGCTGAATTAAGGTTTGCTTCCTCTAGGGCTTTTTCTTGTGACATTCAGACGACCTTTCAGATAAAATGTGGAAATGGGGAAAGGCTGGGGAAATTTTCGGTATAAAACATGTGGATAACGTCATATCCCATACCTATTGACATATCCCCTTTTTCGTGTACAATAAAAACAGAAAGAAAAGTTCGCTAAACCAGTCAAACAAATCAGCATTAAACTTATCATTGCTAAACTTTCATCTAAAAATCAGCTTAAGCTGATAGTGCTAAATACTTAGCCAGAGGGTATTTTTAGAGCCGGAACGAGCCGGACAATTACAAGGTGGCCCTTTGCCCCTTATGGACTGACTACCCTCCTTCCGCGCGGCCTTACGGCCAAACAGAGCAGCTACTGTTCCGGTAGCTGCTCTTTTTTTGCCCGCCTTGTTACAATTTCTTAAAGTTAGTCGGTTGCCAAGGCAGTTTAACGCAGCATATTTCGCATTCGCAAGGCTTCCTGCTCAATTTGCTGCACATACCATTGCATTTCCTGTATTTCGGTTTTATTCTCATTCATTATCAATTTTATAATTTCGACCATACCTAGAATCGAGGTAAGGGGCGAACGCAAATCGTGTAAAAATTTGGAATAAGCTTCCGGGTCAGAAAAATCAATATCACTTAAAGTTTTGTTTATTTCCAAAGATTTACCTAAAGTCTCATTGTCTTCACCTTCCTGCTTCGTCATAATGCTCGCTCCAGTTAGGGTTATCAAGGATTTGAATTTATTACAGAAAAAATAAAACAAAGACCACGACCAACTAAATTAATCATAACTCAGATTGAAATATTGTCAATATTCAGGAAAGATTATTAGATATGGCAAAAAATTATTCGCTTAATATTGTGGCTGACTGCGCTTCACCAACATTAACCACTTTATTAGGGGGTGGCGCGTGGCGGCGGATTTGCCAAACCGTCCAGATTGCCAATAGCCCCATTCCTAGCCCGGTCAGCAAAAATGCCGGAACGTAGCCCGGCCCATCTACTATTGGCCCAAGTGCCGCCACCCCAATTCCCTGCCCCAAAAACAGGCTAAAGGCGAAAAGCGATACGGCAGTACCGCGTGCGCCCGGCGACATTTCCGTCGCTTTAGTTTGCAGGGTGCTATGTATCATATAATAACCTAGCCCCATCAAAATATTGAGCGGGATAAATAGCGGCCAGTATTCCAGCAAGGCAATCCCGAAGAAACAGAGGCAAACCAGCCAGCCGCCACCCATTATCAGGCCAGTTTCCCCAAAACGCTGCACCAGCCATTTCACCGAACGGCTGTAAATCAGGCTACCCAGCCCAAAGCCGCCGAGCATAAAGCCAATTACCACATAAAGCAAATTGTATTGGGCTTTCAGAAACGCTCCCAAAAAGGTAAAGCCCCCGAAAAAGAACGCGCCTTCGATAAAAACCGCCAGAATTATCAGGCGGGTAGCTGGCTTGAATAATAAAGAGCCGTAGGGCTTGAGAAAGGCAAACCATTGGCTACCACTCGTATTGGCCTTTGGGGTGGGGGAAGGCTGGCGGCTGACCGTGCGCCATAGCAGCAAAAAAACGCCAATAGAAATCAGGCCGTAAAATAAAAATATCAAATGCCAGTTCAGAAAATCGCCTACAATCCCGCCCAGACTGGTACTTAAAATATTGCCCAGCGCAACCGCTCCCACAAATTTGCCAATCGCGGCCTGTCGCTGGTTATAGGGAAAAGTATCGCCAATATAGGCTAACGACATTGGGATAGTGGCGGCGGCAAATACGCCGGTCAGTAAACGTAGCAAGGTTAGCAAAAACAAATCAGGGGCAAAAGCACAGGCTGTCGTACCCACCGCGAACAAAGCCAGCGTCATGCTCATTACTTTAAGCTTGCCAATGCGGTCTCCCAGTGGGCCATAAACTAATTGAAACAAACCGTAGGGAATAGCGTAGGCGGTGGCGATAATGCCCGTGCTGCCGACATCGGTATGATATTCGTTAGCAATAATCTGCAAAAGCGGATTAACCACCCGGACATCGGCGGTAACAATAAAAGCCGCCGCCCCTAGCAACCCCACCGAAACGAATTGCCCGGTTGCCGCTTTATCTACCCCCACGCTTTGTTTCCTTTCTCATTTCTCATCTCTCAGGTAGAACTTATGTCTCGCGCAGAGCCGCAAAGCTAGTTTTAATAAATTCTTTGTAACTCATTAAATGTAGGAGGGATTACCCTTTCCGATAAAAACGACTTCGGGTAAAATCGGGATTAGAAATCCCTCCCTCCTACAATAAGCCTGAATTGAACTGTTAAAATCGAGTTTGGGCCTTACTCGGCATGAGCTATGACAAAATCTACCAGCGTGCGGATAATCTGGCCGCTCGAACCTTTGGCCGAATAAGGCCGTTCGCGGTCAGTGTAGGCAGTTCCGGCAATATCCAGATGAATCCAGGGAACGTCACCCGTAAATTCTTTGAGGAAAGCCGCCGCCGTAATCGAGCCGCCGGGCCGTCCACCCGTATTTACAATATCGCCAACCGAACTGGTAATTTGTTCGCGATATTCGGGGAACATAGGCATTTGCCAGGCCCGTTCACCCGCCTGATTAGCGGTTTTTAAGAACAAATCGGTAAAGTTCTGGTCGCTGCCAAATACGCCCGTCGCTACCGTCCCCAGCGAAATCACAATTGCCCCGGTCAGGGTTGCCAAGTCCACCAATTTGGTTGCGCCAAGCTTGCGGGCATAAGTCAGACCATCGGCCAGCACAATCCGGCCTTCCGCATCGGTGTTCAAAACTTCAATCGTTTTGCCTTCCAGCGAACCAATCACATCACCGGGACGATAAGCGGTGCTACTCGGCATATTTTCAGCCGCCGCTACTACCCCGATAACGTTAATTTTCGGTTTGAGTTGGGCCAAAATCCGCATCGTGCCGATAACCCACGCGCCCCCGCTCATGTCCATCTTCATATCACCCATACCCTCGGCAGGCTTAATCGAAATACCGCCGCTATCGAAGGTAATGCCTTTGCCGACCAAACCAAAATACGGCTGATTTTCGCCCGCGCCATTATACTTCAGCACAATCATACGTGGCTCGTTCGCGCTACCCTGCCCAACCGAAAGAATAGCCTTGAAGCCGCCCTCGGTTAATTGAGCCTTATCTAGCGCGTGAAAATCCAGGCCATATTCTTTGGCGATTTTTTCGGCTTCTTCGGCAAGACGGGCCGGGTACATATTATTGGCTGGTTCGTTGGCAAGATAGCGGGCAAAGTTTGCCCCTTCACCGATAACTCCGCCGCGTTCTACCGCGTCTTTTACATTGCCATCCGAAACAAACAAAACATCTTCCAGCACTTTTTCTTCCTTGCCGTCGCCAGTGCGGTAGGCCGTAGTTTCAAATACGCTCAAAACTACTCCTTCGGCAAAAGCCTGGGCCGCCGTTGAAGCCTCCAGCTTGCCATAGGGCAGGACAAAAGCTAGTTTTTTCGCGTCTTTTTTTCGCAGAGCGCGGGCGGCAGTTCCAGCCAGATTGCGGGCCGCTCTTAAATCAAAATCGGCTACTTTGCCCATACCAATCACCGTCAGACGTTTGGCCGGGCCATTCTCGCTATACAAAACTGTTTCAGTTTCCATTGGCTTGGCCGCGCCGCCCACTTCCTTAACCCGGTTTACCAATTCGCGGATTTTCTCGTCCAAACTGGACAAATTTGGAGCTTCGTCGCTAAACAAGCCAACTACCAGAGCATCAAAATCTCCGGCTAATTTGTTTTCTACACGAATACGCACTTTTTCTTCCCTCCGTTTGATTAGTTTACTCTAAACAACTTTTGCACTAAGTTTAGATAGTTCTAAGGTCTTGAGATTGTAACTCATTCTGACCAGAGGCGCAATTAAACGTGCTATAATTAGCCCAAACAAATTCTTGCTGGAACGGGAGTAAACAAGGAACAGTGATTGCTAAACTTGGCCCGGTAAAGGCCGCCATGCTACTTGTAACCATACTTGCCTTGCTGGTTGCGCTGGGCTGGCTTCTTTTAGCAAAAATAGCCCCTGCCGCCTCAAAACCAACTACTTCAATAATCCCAAATCTGCCAATCTCGCCTACCCCTCTGCGAGTAACCCCGCTTCCCTTGCCCAATCAAGCCCCGCTTGGCTTTGGAGTAGTAACTTCACGCAATCTAAATCTGCGAACTTCTCCCAATACCGAAGCGGCTGTAACTGGTACGCTAAAATTGGGCGATATTATAGCTTTGGCTCGGCGCGATGGCGCGTGGTATCAAACTGGCACAGGTGCATGGGTGTCGGCTTTGTATCTGGAAGTGCGCGAAAGCAAAGCCGAAGCCGAAAGCTATGCCCGCGAGTTATTGGGCTGATTGTGAAAAAATCAACACAAGGGTAGGGCTTGCTTGTCAAGTTAAAAAGGCCAATTGGTCGGTTAAGATTATCAGATTCTAACAGAATCTTAACACAAAAAAATTGTAGTTACGGTATAATTAGTATTAGCAACTATTTCGCTGCTTTGCTCTTATCCAAAACAGTGGCGAGAGGTACTAAACGCAATAAAGCCGACAAAAATGCATACATCTAAATATTTAACAGGACTTGTCCTACCCGGTTAAATATTGTTAGCTTAAAGTAGTATTTGTAAAATCTAGTATTCAAGACCCAAAAACAATATTATAAAAGACCTAATACGACTCGTACCGCCGTAGTGTTTATCCGTACTTTAGTGAAGCTGGCGGCAGATTAAGCGTAATTGGCTATCAAGGAAGAAGCCAATCTCGGCAGAGCCGTCGAAAGGAGAAATATGTCTCATTCACCTTATAAATTAGCGCCGGATGAGCAGGTTTGCCCTATCTGCAATATTTTGATGGGGCCGAAGCGTCTTGCCAAGCAGAGTGACCAGGGCTATTGCAGTTTTTGTGATGCGGACATACGGAAACGCCAGCACCGACTTTACCGCGATGGGCGACATAGTATGCTGCTGACCAAAAAAGAGGTTCTTTTGCCCATAACCCAGCCTCAAAGCGGTAGCTGCGCCCGCCCGGAATGTGGTCAGGTCTTGAGCCACGCCCAGATTGTCAAAGGGAACAAATTTTGCTCCCGACGCTGTGCTGCTCTAGCCCGTAATAACCAACCTAATACTAAAACGGTTTGGACTGAGAAAAAGGCAAGCTAACAGTTATTGTTCTGTAGCGAGCCTTTTTTTGATAAATGCTATAAATAGATTTGAAAAAACACGCCTTTAACTGCAAGGCGTGTTTTTTCATTTGCTTTTAGCTTACTTGCCGGATAATCCGGCCACAATTGTTTTAGTATTAAATTGCATCATCTTTATATAAGTTTCACCCTCGCTACCTGCCTCGCCCAGCGAATCGCCGTACAAACTCGAATAAATCTTGACCCCGGCTTGCTCCGCAATTTGCTTTTCGAGCTTGGTATTCAAGCTGGTTTCGGTAAAAATAGCCTTCACTTTTTCAGCCTTGATTTTGGCAATCAAATCGACTAAATCTTTGGCACTCGGCTCGGCGGTAGTATCAAACGAAGGAATAACTGACCCGACAAATTTGATGCCATAGCGTTCCAGATAATAACTAAAAGCATCGTGGTTTGTAACCATTTTGCGGTCAGCTTCGGGAATAGTGGCAATTTGGGCCTTGATGTCAGCATCCAGTTTGGTAAGCTGGTCTTTGTAACTTCTGGCGTTATTCTGGTAAGTGGCCGAGCTTGCCGCATCTACTTCGCCCAAACCTTTAACAATGTTGTCTACCATTTTTTTTACGTTATCAATGTCGAACCAAATGTGCGGGTCGCCTTCTTTTTGCTGCTCAATTGAACCAGGACGCGGCTTGATATTTTCTGAAACTACTACCGCTTTAGCTTTTGTGCCACTATTCTTGATGAGCTTGTTTAGCCAGTCATCCAAACCTACACCGTTAGAAAATATTAGCTGCGCTCCGGCCAAAGCCTTGCTATCCTCGGCGGTTGGCTCATAATCGTGGGCATCAGCGTTAGGCTTCAAAATAGTAGTTAGCTCCAGGTTGCTACCGCCTACGTTTTTAACAAAATCCCCGATTTGGGTAGTAGTCGCTACTACCTTGATTTTACCAGCATTATTACTGGAATTACTGGCGGATTGGGAAGTAACGCTAGTGTCCCCGCAAGCAGTCGTTAGCAAGCCCAAAAGCAAGCCCAAAGCTATAAGGCTAAACCCGGTTTTTCGTCCGGCAGCTTGTTTTGCTGATTTCATTTCTTCTGACTCCTTTCTTCTTTAAATTTTAAGCTTAAAGTATGTTGTAAATGATAATAACTCGCAATTACAACTTGTTGATGTAAATGATAGCGGATTTCAATTAAGTTGTCAAGCTTTTCAAGAAGCTAAAATTAAAATAGTTTATATAGTATTTGTCCCTAACTTGTAGTAGTATAGTTATTATCTTGAGGATAATAACTATAGAGTGAACCAGTTAAATGAGTAATTATAATTCAGGTGTTTCGGATTTACCGCCGCAAAAGCAAAGCGAGGTTCAGTCATTGGATAGCACCCAGTTGCACCGACAATTATTTGAACGTAGTCGGTCAATTATGCTGTTAGTTGACCCTTCTGAGGGCTATATTATAGATGCTAACCCGGCAGCTTGTGCCTTTTACGGCTATTCGCTTATCCAATTGCAACAGATGAAAATTTTTCAGCTTAACACGCTTTCTGAAGCTGAGGTTAAGGCGGAAATGCGGCAAGCGAGCAGCGAGCAGCGTAGCCAATTTCTTTTTCAGCATCGGTTAGCATCAGGTGAATTGCGCGAGGTAGAAATTTATAGTAGCCCGGTAGAATTATTTGGCAGGCAATTACTTTTCTCAATTGTTTATGACGTAACCGGGCGGCGGAAGTCCGCACAAGCCTTTGAGCTTGGGCATAATTTTGCCTTGCAGGTCATGAATTCTATCGGGCAGGGCTTAACCGTCACCAATGCACAAAGCCAATTTGAATTTATTAACCCTTTTTATGCCAAAATGTTGGGTTATAAGCCGGAAGAATTAATTGGCAAAACCCCTTATGATATTACCCCACCCGAAGATTATCATTTACTGGATACTGCCCGCGCCCTCCGACGTGTTAAACAAACCAGCACTTATGAAACACGTTTGGTTAGAGCCGATGGCACTTATCTTTATGTTACGATTACTGGCACGCCTTATATTGTCGATAATAGAGTAATTGGTAATATAGCTGTTATTACTGATTTGACTGAACGCCGCCAGAATGAGGAAAGCCAACGTCGCCAGAAAGAATATTTGCTGGCTTTGCACGAAACCACGCTGGCTTTGATTAACCGGCTCGACCTTGAGGATTTGCTGGAAACAATTGTTAAGCGGGCGGCTACCTTGACCGGGACAGAAAACGGTGAAATTGTGCTGGTTGAGGATGATAAAGGTTATGCTGTTCGCAAAATCAGTATTGGCTATTTCAAGGAACGTGGTAACGGAATCATAAAGCTTGGTGAAGGAATCATGGGCCTGGCCTGGCAGCACAAAAAGCCAATTAGGGTTAATGATTATACCCAATGGTACAACCGAAAAAACGACCCGGTGGCCGATGTAATTCGAGCCACCGTTGCTTTGCCGCTAAAATCGGGAGATGAAGTAATCGGGGTGCTGGGGCTGGCCCATCTGGAGGAAAATCGGGATTTTAATGATGAAGAAATTGAAATTTTGGGCCAATTCGCGCAACTGGCTTCACTGGCTCTTGAAAATGCCCATTTGTATACTTCGGCCCGCCGCCGTCTTTCGGAACTAACCCTCGTTCAGGAAGTAGCGCGGGCCATTAATTCTAATTTGGCTTTGGATCAAGTTTTTGAAGTAGTGGTGCGCCAGATAAGTACCGCCTTCGGCTACAAAATGGTCAGCATTTACCTACTTAAGCCGGAAGGTTTGGTTTTGCAGGCTTACACTGGCTATGACAAAGTTATTTCTTTAATCCGACTTGACCAGGGTGTTAGCGGGCGAGTAGCTTCGACAGGTGAGGCTGCTTTTATAGTTAAAGCTAATGCTGCCCCAGAGTTTTTATATGCAGTAGAACACATTAAACAATCTATCATTGTTCCCCTCAAATCGGGTAAAGACAAGGTATTGGGGATTTTGGCAGTAGAATCCAAAGGTGAACCAGTATTAACGCAGGACGATTTTAATCTTTTAAGCTTGCTGGCCGAGCAGGTCAGCGTGGCGGTTGAAAATGCCCGCCTTTTTGTAGAATTAAAACAAAGCGAAGAAAAATACCGGGATGTAGTAGATAACGCCAAAGAAATAATTGTTCGCACCGATGCCGAAGGACGGGCCACTTTTCTTAATCCGGCCTGGCAAGAAGTAATGGGTTACAGCCTCAAGGAAACGCTTGGCAAGCCCTTTTTGGATTGCCTTCATCCTGATGATTATGCTGAAACCTGGCAAAGGTTTACCGATTTGGTCGAAGGCAAAATTAACCAGACTTATGGTGAGTTACGGGCTTTTGCCAAAGACGGTACGCTAAAGTGGTTTGAAGCAAATGGGCGGCCTATTATCTACCCAAATGGTATGATTGGCGGCGTGACTGGCACCTGGATGGATATTACCGAGCGCAGAAAGGCTGAGGAAGATCGGCTGGATTTGGAGCGAAAGCTTTTGGAAGGGCAAAAGCTGGAAAGTTTGGGTATTCTGGCCGGCGGCATTGCCCACGATTTTAATAATTTGCTGGTCGGTATTTTGGGTAATGCTGAATTAGCCCTGATGGAGCTTTCCCCCGAAAGTACCACTCACGAAACTATCTCCCAAATCCAGCTTGCCGCTCAACGTGCTGCCGATTTAACCCGTCAAATGCTGGCTTACTCTGGCAAAGGTCATTTTGTGATTCAGCCCGTAAACTTGAGTTTGCTCGTTGAAGAGATGGCTCATCTGCTCAAGGCTTCAATTAGCAAAAACATTGTGCTGCAATTCAATCTGGAAGCAAACCTTCCCGCTACCGAAGTAGATATTACCCAACTCCGCCAGGTAATAATGAATTTAATTGTTAATGCTTCTGATGCGCTTGGCAACCGTTCCGGCCTAATTAATTTGTCTACTGGTGTAATTAACGCGAACCGAACTTATCTTGCCGAAATGTACATGGCTGATAACTTACCCGAAGGCCACTATGTTTATTTTGAAATAAAAGACACTGGCATTGGCATGGATGCCCCAACCCAAGCCCGGATTTTTGACCCTTTCTTTACCACCAAATTTACCGGGCGTGGTTTGGGTCTGGCGGCAGTGCTGGGAATTGTGCGCGGGCATAAAGGAGCTTTAAAAGTTGTCAGTAAACCGGGTCGGGGGACAGTTTTCCGGGTTTTGTTGCCTTGTGTGGACGCACCAGTTTCAGAAATTCAAACGGAAAAACCCGTCGAAGCTGCCGCCCTGCCCGAAAACGTTTCAAAAGGAACGGTGCTGGTGGTGGATGATGAACAGCTAGTGCGAAGTATGACCGAGCGTATACTCAAAAGATTTGGTTTCCAGGTGCTGACCGCCGAAGATGGGCTAATCGGCCTTGAGCTTTTTCGGCAGCATCAAACTGAAATTAGCTGTGTTTTGCTTGATATGACCATGCCTCATTTAAATGGGGAGCAAACTTTTAAAGCCGTCCGCCAAATTAATTCGGAGGCCAAAGTAATTTTGATGAGTGGCTATAGCGAACAGGAAGCCACCCAACGCTTCACCGACAAAGGGTTGGCGGGCTTCTTGCAAAAACCCTTTACTCTTAGCGAACTTCGCGACAAAATTTCAGCTATTGTGCCTTAAAAAAAGGTTTTCCAGAGCCAAACGGCAAACCTCCTTGAGTCTGCGCCCATCCGCCGTCAAATTTGTAGTCTGCTGGCTTACTCTTTCCAAATGCGGGATTACACTTGCGTCCCCAATTTCACCCAAAGCAGCCGCCGCGAAACAGCGCACGTTTACCGATTTGTCGCCCAATGCCCCAATTAGTGGCGGAATGCCGCGTTTATCCCCAATCATCCCCAGGGCAACGGCAGACCCGGCCCGCTCGTCGCTGTCCGGGTCTTGCAAGCCTTCGACACAAAAACGAATAGTTTCGTCATCGCCCAGCTTGCCTAATGCTACCATTATTAGCAAACAAACTTCACTGTCAGCATCATCCTCATCGGCCAAAGCCTGATTTAAGGGCGCAAGGGCGCGACTATCGCCTATTAAGCCCAGGGCAGTAGCGGCTTGCGCCCTTACCAGTGCGTTTTCGTCTTTAAGGGCGGTCACTAACGGCTCAAAGGCGGCCTCGCCCCTTGCTACCAGCTCGGTAGTAGCATCATCCCGAATTGCTCTGGCTTCGTTATTTAGCTGTCTGATAAGCTTTTCTATCGCGGCTGGCCCACTCTCGCTCACTCCTATTCTCCCCTTGTCACGACCTCTTCCCGGCAATTTACTGTATCCGCCTGATAATTGTGCGGGTGTAAATGCGCTGGAAAGTCACGCTTTCCAGTATAATTGGCTCGGAGATAGCAGCGGGTTTGGCTGGAAGCGGAATTTCTGCCGGGAAAGCTACGGGGTTTGGACGAGCAAGGGCAGTTTGTCGTTTGCCCAAAGCTTGCGCTGCCAGTTCCAACCCCACTCCAACCGCTACCAGAGCCGCCCCTTTTGCCAGCTTTTTGCCTGATTCGCTTTGCAAGATTTGAGTAATGCGGCTTAATTTTCCGGCTTTAGTTGGGGCTAGAGCTGCGCTTTCCACTACTTCGACTGCCACAATTTCTAACGTTGGCTGGTCTTCGAGCGAATCATAAGTGGCTTCCTGAACGATTGCCGCCCCGCATTTACGACAAAAAGCATCTTCCTGGTCATATACCGATTGGCACTTCTCGCAATTCATCTATTTTACCTCCTGCAAAAAACTTTAACTGGTAAGTGCAAGACTTTTAAGAAATCGATTGATTTGCGGGCGGGTGGGCAAGGCTGGAATAGCTCCCGCTTTGGTTACGGTTAATGCTCCGGCGGCGTTGGCAAAGCGGCAAAGCTCTTCCAGCCACGCTTTATCTTCCAAATCAGGCTGATTGGCAAGCAGCCCGGCCAGCATTGCCGCCATAAAAGCATCCCCCGCCCCGACAGTATCCACCACTTTTACCGCAAAACCCGGCACAAATCCGGCCTGAGTTTGGCTCTGGTAATAACAACCGTCCCGGTCAAGCGTTACAATCAGTAATTTGTGACGAGCTTGCCGGATTTGGCTTATCCCGGCCAGCAATTCGCTTTCCCCGGTCAGGAAGCGCAATTCATGCCGATTGAGTTTTACTATATCACATTCTGTCAAAAGGGAAAGCATATCGGCGCGGGCTATTTCGGGCGAAGGCCAGGCCGGAAGGCGCATATTCACATCGTAGCAGGTAAGCAAATTGTTAGTGGTAGCATAATGCAGGGCGGTAAACAAAGCGGCTTTGCTTTCCTCACCCGCCAGAGGTAGCGAACCAAATTGCAAGATTTTGGCCTGTTTTAGCCAATCCGGGTCTATTTCTGAAGGGCGCAGTTTGCGGTCAGCCGCTTCAAGGCGTACAAAAAGGTAACGGGCTTCGTTGTTGGCGGCAGCCTCGGCCCAGGCAAAGCTCATCCCGGTGTTAGCTTCACGGGTCAAAAGCACATGCGAAACGTCTACTTTGTTTGCTTGCAAAGTTTCTTTAAGGAAATGACCAAAGGGGTCATCGCCCAGTTTGCCCAGAAAAGCCGCCTTTACCCCTAAACGGGCCAGCGCAACCGTTACATTGGCTGTCGCCCCGCCCGCTACTTTCCGCAAAAGTGGGGCATCCTTCAAGCTTTGTCCAGCTTTGGAAGGCATAAAATCTATAATTGCTTCCCCCAGACAAACTACTTGCATAAACTGTTCTCTAAATTTTTATAAATTATCTCTATAGCTATTCAAATGTAGGAGGATTTCCAATCCCGATAAGACGGATTTAGCTAAAATCGGGACTGGAAATCCCTCCTACCTAAACATTGGCCGAATTGTTACTTGTTTTCATGATTATCTATGGCTGGGTCATTAGCAAATTAGCCAAAGCTGCCAAACCCCGGCGCGGCATCAAACGGGTACTCCAGGCCATTACCGCGTTTAACCAGCCCGGTACTACGCTCGGTTTGCCCTTGAGCATAGCCTTAATTCCAATCTGCACCACTTCTTTGCTTTGCATCATGGTCAAACGCTGGTATAGCGTGGGTTGCTGGCCCGAAACCTTCAAAAACTCGGTGGCGGTAATTCCCGGCGAAAGCACGGTACAACGCACTTTGGTTTTACGCAGTTCGTAGCTCAGGGCTTCCCCAAAATAAAGCACAAAGCTTTTGGCGGCGGAATAGCTGGCATAAGTTGGCGAAGGCTGGTACGCTCCAATCGAGGACAATTGCAAAATATAGCCAAAATCGCGGGCGACCATATCTTTGACAAATAATTTAGTCAAAGCTACCGGCACTATTATATCCAGTTCCAGCATATTTTTCTCGCGTTCCCAGGGAATTTCAAGGAATTGACCATAAACCCCGTATCCGGCGTTGTTTACCAAAACATCTACCGTCTTGCCATCAGCTTTTACCCGCTCATACAAGGTTTGAGGAGCTTCCGGCCCGGTTAAATCAAGCGGAATTAGCTGCACCTCTACCCCGTACTTACCGCTAATTTCTTGCTTGACTGCTTCCAATAAATCTTCCCGACGCGCTACCAAAATCAAATTGCAACCCATTTCGGCCAATTCTCGCGCAAAATCTACGCCCAAACCACTGGATGCGCCGGTAATCAAGGCCGTTTTCCCCTGCAAAATCTTACTCACAGTTTAGCTCCTTTACTTTTAGCCAATTTTACGGTTTTCTGTTATTAGAAATAATTTTATTGCTAATGACCACCAGTCATTTATACTATAACTGACCACCAGTCATTTGTCAAGAGGTTCTACCACAATTATTAACTATCTCTAACTCAAAACGTAAGCTTATTTGTAATGTTTATGCATTAAAATTTAGATACAAGCAAAAGTCATGCACTACAGGTTCAGTAGATAGTTGCAATGTTTTGGTAAAACGATGGGACAGGGACGCAAAATGAAAAAGGTTTTATTGGTAGAAGACAGTGCCTTTCAAGCCGCAAAGACCCGACTTGATTTGGAAGAACGCGGCTTTGAGGTAGCAGTTGCTTATAACGGCGAAACTGCGCTTAAAACGGTAGGGGTGTGGCAACCTGATATAATAGTGCTGGATTATATTTTACCCGATACTGATGGAATTGAAATTTGCCGACAGCTAAAGCGAAGCCCTTGTTATAAAAACATTCCTGTCGTGCTTTTTAGTAGTGAAAACAAATTAACAAACATGACTCAGGCTTATTCTGCCGGAGCAGATAGCTATTTGGTAAAAGGGCTGGGTGGTGAAAATGCCCTTGAAGTTTTAATGGACAGTATTTTTCTGCGCCGCAATCTCTTGCCAAAGGCGGTCTAGCCAGGGGTAATTCGATAAACTTCTATTCGGGCATTTCCGCCCGGTTTTGTAGTAGAAAAAACCAACTCCAATCGCAGATTCGGGGCAACGCTATGGGCTGCCTCTAAAAGCTGCGTATCGTCCAGGCGCGATACTCCGTCTAGCCCGGTTTGCTCATCATCGGCCCTTGTCACCACGATAAAAGCGAGTTCCCGGCTGGCCGCTTTTTGCAAACGGTCAGCAAGCCCGGCCTGTGGCGGGAAAATCTGGGTTACAGCTACCGAATTTTCTTTAGCCAGGGTCACAATCAAGCCGTCGTTGGTAATTACCGGGGCATTCCGCACCAAAGCGGTTACTCGCCGTGAATTCAGGTTGGCTTGCTGCTTCAAGAAACTTGCCACTTCGTTTATACCGTAGCCGCTCGGCCACGCCTCCACATATTGCACCCGGTCTGCCTGGGGTAAAGGGGCAGTCGCCGGATTAGTTATCATTTGCCAGTTTAGCCAGAGCAAAGGCAAGGCCAAAAGCAAAATTATCGCAGGCAGAAGCGGGACAGGCCACTTTTGAGGGCGACGCTGCCAAATTTCAATTAAAACCGCCGCCATAAATATTACCAGAGGGACGAGCATAAACAGGATATAGCGAGAATAGATAATCCGCGACATTATTATTAAAACCGCCATTGGCAATAGTCCGGCTAGTAACAGCAAACCGCCCCGCCGCCCATCCTTGAGCAAAGCCCAAAATGGCAGCATTATCAGCAAAAGCAGCAAGGGCGCGGTAAAATAGCTGTAGAGCCAGTTCAGCACCAGACGAATATTCGCCGCTAAAACCGCCGGGTCAAATCCGGCAAAGCGTTCATCCTGATATTCGCCGCCCCACACCCCGTTAAACAACCGAATAACTGGCACAGTCGTCAAAAAGAAAACGGGGGCAGTTATTGCCAGCCGAGCTGAAAGCAACAACCAGCGACGCGGGCTATATAAGAATACCAGCACCAGCAACGGAAACAACGCCGCCGCCGCCGCCGAAAGTTTGGTCAATTCTCCACAGGTTAGGGCCAACCCTAGCAAAACGCCATAGCCAATAACAGCCCGACGATTAGTGGCATCGAACAGCCGCAAACTGAAAAGAATAACCAGCGTGGTAAAAGCGGTCATAAGCGGGTCTACCAGAGCCATTCGCTCGTGCCAGACTGCATAAGGCAAAACCGCCCACAGCCAGCTTGCCAGCAGCCCGACCCGTGCCGAATAAAGCCGCGACCCAATCAGGTAAAGCGCTCCCAGCGTGACCAATCCAGCCAGCATCGAGAGCCAGCGACCTACCAAAAGCCAGTTATCTGGGTTAGCCTGATTATAAGTGAAAGCCAGCAGCCAGCCCTGTAAAGCCTTGCCCGGTAGAGCCAGCACCCACAAATCCCCGGCTTGCGCCCCGCGTGCCGCCCCAATATGCAAAGCTTCATCCAGAAAAATTGGCAGTTTTAATAAATCAAATAATCGCAAAATTAAATAAATTAGACCTGCTCCTGCTCCCCAAAGCCGGATAGCGGTTTGGCTCAAAGATTTTTCCGGCTCAATTTCAGCGTACAGCCACTTGAGCAAAGGCGAATTGCTTTTATACTTTCTGTGTCGTGGCGTTTCCTTTACGGCTGGATTTGCCTTAAATTTTGAGTCTAATAATTTCTGTAAAGCGGTTGGCACAAGCAGGAAAAAGTATTGTAACCCGGTAGCCGCCGCAAGGTAAACCCCCGCCGGAAAAAGCAGACGAGCAAAAGCCGTTCGGTCAAGCGCGGCTTGCAAGCAAACCCACAGGCCGACCAGCAAAGCAAGCAAGGCCAGCGGCCAGCGTCCAAAAATCCTGCCGCCCAATCCCAAAAATCCTGCTGGAATTAAATATAGCGGTAGTATCAGGCCGAGCAAGCCCAGTCCGGCCAGTAACGGTGGCAAAACTACTCCGCCACCCACCGCTTTTAGGCTTACTTTTGTTACCAGTAAGCCTAAATCACGTTTGTCGCCTGCTACGGTGGTAATCGGGCTACTGATTTTCAAGCGCAATTTGTCACCGGGCGCGTCGCTGGCCGGGATATTAAAGGCGTAAATTTTTAATTGATTAGTTGGGATAAAGCGGGCAAGTTCTTTATTCTCGGCGGTTGAAATTCGGGCCTCGCCTTCTTTCAGGCTCAAGCTTTCGATTTCGAGTCGATAATCCTGCCGCCCCGCCAAAGGCAACTGAATTTCCCAATTAGGGTAGCTCCAGCGATAGCCAAATTCGGCGTTGCGCTCCGGCCCGTAAAAGCCGGATAGAGCCTCGTCCAGTCCCGCCCCCCCCAGCTCGAATTTGTACTCAGGGCGCACCTGATAAGCCGCAAACAAGGCTAGTAGCAAGCCCAACAGCAAGCCGAGCAAAGGCCAAAAAGAAAACCATACCTTACGATAAGGCAAATTGGAGTTTAGGGGTGATTGGATTGGGGAAAGGATTTTCACAAATTTGCTTTTTCAAAACTAAAACTGCTCAAGCCTGATAAGCCACCTCTGGAATTGTATCATAGCCAAGCAAGCGGGCGATAACCGGGCCAACTTTCGTCGGGTCGCCACTGGTGTAAAAACTAATGCCGCCTGTTTTGGTTTGAGGATTTAGCAAATTGGCCTGTTCCAGCACGCGCCGGGTTTGGCGGGCGACGGCTTCTCCGCTATCAATCAGTTGCATTTTATCGCCCACGATTTTAGCCAGAAGCGGGCGCAAAAACGGAAAGTGAGTACAACCCAGCACCAGCGCGTCCGCCCCTTCTGCCACTACGGGAGCAAGATATTGACGCAGTAAAGCTTCGGTTTCGGGCGTATCTATTTCACCTGCTTCAATTAGCTCTACCAAACCGGGCGGCGCAATCGTCAACACTTCTATATTATTGGCAAAACGGTCAATGACATTTAGCAAAGCCGAGGCGTGGCTGGTCGCTTCCGTTGCCAGTACCGCAATAATCCCGCTTTTGGTGAGGCTGGCTGCCGGTTTTACCGCCGGAACCATCCCGACAATCGGCACCTCCGGCCATTTTTGGCGTAAATGCCCCACCGCCACCGTACTCGCCGTATTGCAAGCGACAACCAGAGCTTTACATAAATTTTGAGTTTTGAGTTTTGAGTTTTGAGTTTCAAATTCCGAATTTTTGGTCTCTGATTTCGGGTTTTCTAACTCGCAACTCGTAACTCGCAACTCGCAACTTAACAAAAAGGTCGCTACCCGCTCGGACAAAGCTTGAATTTCGGCGGGCGGGCGCGTGCCGTAAGGACAATTGCCGCTATCGGCGTAGTAAACAATATCCTCATGCGGCAAAATTCGGGTGATTTCCCGCAGTACCGATAGCCCGCCAATGCCGCTATCGAATACGCCGAGGGGTTGTCGCTTGTCGGTTGTCGCTTGTCGGTTAGAATTCACTGTTACCTTTTAATATCGGGCTAAAAGTATTAGTCGCGCTGGCGAACTTCACTGATAAAAGCAGCGAACAGGCGGCGTGACCAATCGTGTCCGGCATACAAATCTTCGGGATGCCACTGCACCGAAAGCACCCAATCGTGCTGCTCACTTTCGAGAGCTTCGATAACGCCGTCGGGAGCAGTCCCGGTCACTTTTAAGCCTTTGCCAACGGCTTTAACCGACTGATGGTGTAAAGTGTTTACGTTTAGTTCGGTCTTGCCGACAATTGCCGCCAGCTTTGAACTTGGGTCAATCGCAACAGGGTGGGCCAGCAAAGCTCGTTGTTTGGCCTTAGAACTGGTTTGATGGTCAAGGGCGGAAGGCATCGCGCTTGGAATATCTTGATAAAGTGAACCACCCAGCGCAACATTCAAAACCTGATGTCCCCGACAAATCCCAAAAATCGGCATATTTTCTTCCAAAGCCCAACCTGTGATAGTTGTTTCGGCATAGTCGCGGGCCTCGTCCACGTCTTCCGTCCCGTCCATTTCCTCGCCAAAGTAGCGCGGGTGCATATCTACCCCGCCCGAAAGAATTAAGCCATCCAAACTTCGATAAAGTGAGTACAAGCTGGATTCATCCTCAATAGCCGGAATAATCAGGGGTGCGCCGCCCGCCCCGATTACCGCCTGGATATAAGTATCGCCCAAATTATGACGGTGCGTACCGTAGGCCATGCCCGTTTTGCCGCAGGAAATCCCGATAAGCGGCCTGATTTCTTTAGACATTTTTTATTTTGCCTTCTTTCTTATAATCCTTCTTATAATCTTTCTTATTATCTTTCTGTTTGAATTATACCATTGCCCTACTAAGCGACCATAAAGATTTGTCGCAGATTAAGAAACCGTCTATCTTCCAATCGCTCGAAATTCATTTCAGGGCCAGATTACCACTAATCTAGCTATTCTAGGCGAATTACTGGCCCTTTTTAGTAATGTAAGGATTGATCGGGCTATAAACTTTTGGCTGGCTTTCGGGTAACATTGGTATATCTTCTTCGTCGTCAAGTTCGTCGTTGTCAAATTCGTCAAAAGCGTCATCAAAGTCAGCAGGGTCGCCCGTAAAAGCCACATAATCAAAATTACCTAACCCTACCGCTTTTTCCAATTTGTGCAAAATTAGGCGAGAATTATCGTAAGGCCCGGCAAAAAAGAAGGGTTTGCCATCGCGTCCCAGCCGTATTACCGTGTCTACCACGTCGGGGTCTGCTCCGTTTAGCAGAGCTGATGCCACCCCATAATCTCGGTGAGGGTTAAAGCCCAAACTGTTAGCATAGGCGATTGCTTCCAGGACGATTTTAGCCGCCAAATTCAAATCAGCTTTGAGCATCGGCTGGCTTTCGATTATGCTATCTCGTAATTGCTCCTTGTAGGACAACCAATCCGGGAAGATGCGGTACATTGCGTTTTTCACGCCCAAACAGCCCAAATCCACCAAAAATACGGCAATCGCGATTTTGCCCGAAGGAGATTGCCGCGCTACCAGCACCTGCACAATCTCCATATCTTTTTGCCAATCTCTACTGAGCAACACTTCTTCTATGGGCCAATTTGCCGCCCCTTTTATTTGGGCGGCTTCGCCGGGAGTAACTACCGCCCTTTGCGTCTGCTTTTTTTGTTTGCGTTTAGCCTTCTTGCGTTCCAGCGATTGCTGGCGTTTCTTTTGATTTTGTGCCATCTTCCCAATTCCTGTTTACACTTCAAAGTTAAATAAGTCCGCCACAGCCAGACTAAAGCCGGGTATCGTGGTTTCCCCATCTAAAATATCGCCAACTGCCAGCGTTTTTACTGGCTCAAGGCTTTGCTGTAAATGATAAATTTCTACTTTTCCGGCCTTGCGTTTTGGGGCGGATTTAGGAGGATAAACCAGCCAGATTAAATTCCAACCCGCCTTTTGATAATCCCTGAATTTCTCAATATATTCGCCGGGTCGGTCATTGGGCGAATAAACTTCTACCGCTAAATCAGGTATAACCCGAATTGCGCCGCTTTGCCCGGTTATTTTGTCTTTGGTCAAGTAAGCCAAATCAGGGCTACGCACGTTATCGCGTTCCGGGTCAATCTTTAACTCAAAGCTACCGGGTGGCAATACTCGGCCCAGCCTTTTAGCCCGGACAAAGCTCCCTAAAGCAAATTGAAGATTATCTTGAACCAACAAATGTTCTTCGCCGGGGTGCAACATTTCTTTTACCACTCCCCCGACCAATTCGTGCTTTTTGTCCGGGTCAACCGCCAATGCCATAAATTCATCGCTAGTATACAATTTTTCTTCTCTGGCGACTCTCGCTGGTAATGCCATTGTTTACACCTTATTATTCAACTGCTCCGGCCATTCTTAATAACTGCCGCAAGATTTCGGAAAGCTGGTCGCTGGCGACGGACGAAGGTTGGAGCGGAAGCTGGCCGAAGCGATATTCGTCATGTTCCAGACGGCGTATATCGTCAGGATAAACTACCCAGGCCGCTACTACCGGGCGGGCGGGAGTACGCGAAACGGCATCCTGATGGTAAAAATCCCGAATTGAATCGCGATACTGGTATTTGGCATAAAGGGTGCGCGGGTCACGGCTATAAGTGGCATCCAGCACCACGATTTTAGGGACGCGCTCATCTTCATGGAAAACCTCGATAGCAATATCAGGGCGGCGTTTGGTCGAACCCATGCCAATAGGGGCGTAATAACCGTAGTGAATAATACCAGTTGCTACCGACTGTTCATCTCTACCTAAATATTCCCGGTCATAGTAAACTACTACCCGCCGACCCAGCGGCGAAATTAGCTCCATCGAGCCGCTACTTTGCAAGATATAGTTAAACCGGGTATTGCGGGCCAAAACCGAAGTTAGATTGACCGGGCGACCTTCTTTCGCCACTACCGTAAAGCCCAGTTTCTCGACCATTGTTTGCAGCACCGTGACCGTCACCCAGTATTCGTAAAGCTGATTTACGCTGGAAAGCCGGACGCTTTTGTCACCCTTGTCCAGCCCGATAGTGCTGGAAGAAAGCATCAAATCTACTTCCAAATCCGATTCGATTAAGCGGATTTGGCGGTAATAGCGGTTCTCGCGCAAAACTACGCTGGTACGACGTGGCCCAAGCGGGCCAAGACTACTCAAAAAACTTGAGCCAATCGTATTTTTGAGCCGTTCTGTTATTCGGACTAAATTGGAAATATAAGCTTCGTTTAGCTTGAGATGGGTTTGCAACGCCAAAGCGCGACTGCGGCTACTGCGTTCCTGCTCGCGGCGGGCAATTTTCTGCTCCTCATCAAGCTGAGTTTTGACGGTTGCAGCAAAATTGCTCAATTTCCGAATAGTCATTTTCAAAAAACGGTTCTCGTAGGTATCAAACCATTCTTCGAGCCTGGGCAAAGGCACGTGGCTGGGCAAAGCTCGGCGTGGCGGGGCGGCAGGTTTGAGCTGTCCCCGTGTATTCTTTTGCTGGGCCAACAATAGTTTTTGTTGCCAGGCCGAAAGCGGGGCAGCGGGTGGAATAGCGGCTTTCGAGGCAACCAGCGGTGGCGTGCCTTTGTCAGCTAATTCTTCTACTACCGCCTCCGGCTTATCGTCCGACAAGGGCAACCACCGCGCCCCACTTCGGGCCGCCAGCTTTAGCGAAGCATGGTTAAGAGCCTTCATGTTATTAACTGGCACCACCGTCACAAAGCGGCGTAACTCCCGATGGGGATGGTCAAGAATATCGGGTAGAACTCCCATCAAGCGTTCGTAATGAGCCATCACCACATCGTAACGGGCGGCACCAGCACTTTTTGCCCCGGTCAAAACCGCCAATTCGTGAGTACGCCCCCGTTCACTGTACAGCACTTTTTCGTTTTGCTGCTTTAGCACTTCCCGCATGTATTCGTAATGCTGCTCGGCCAATCGGGTAACTTGAAACAAAATATTAGCGGTAAAGCCTGGAATCGGCAAACCGCGATACAGCAGGGTCACGCTACAATCTCCCGCGTATTGCTCCTCCTGCATTTGCTGTTGCCATTCGCGGGTACAGCGTTTGTAAGTTGGACGCAAAATATTCCACTGCACCGGGATGCCCTGGGTTACTTCGTCGCGTTCAAGTTCAAGAGTAATCGAATATATATCAATGCCGGTGTTGCCGGTATCAATCTCAAACTCAAGCCGCGCCCGTTCGCTAACCAGAATCTCGCCACGCCAGGCTAATTCCTGATGGTTAATCAGGAATTTTACCTCGTTGAGCCGCCTGAGTTCTTCCTCGCCAATTATCCCTACCGCCGGAGCGTTTACCCCGTCCGGGTTAAAGCTGGCCGATAACAATTTCTTCCTCTTGCAATTTGCTCATAAGTTCGTTAATGGTTTCGTTGGCTCGCTCGAATAAAGGCCGATCAGTTTCGGGGCTACGGGTCTCCAAATCAAAATAAGTATTGAGCTTTTCCAGCATAGCTAACTGGCGTTTATGGTCGCTGGATACTTCCAGTTTGACCAGCACTTTTTGCACTACTTGAATATCTACCGCCGCCGCCATATTAAAATAGCCCGAATGATAAGCTTCGTTCACCCAATCCAAAATCTCGCGAACAGTACGATAGCCAAACTGCTGCCCGGCCTCGGCCAACCGCAAGTTAATTTCTTTGAGGTGCGCCCCTACAAAATCCAGCAGTTCTTCGGGATAATCCGCCCGCAACAAATCCAGCATATGCCCAATTTCGATACGGTCAATTTTGATAATATTGGCCCGGTCAAGCACTTTGCGACTGAAAGTATGGGTGGTTTCGTCCAAATTTACTGTGCCACTAATATATAAATTCGGCGGAATATACAAATCCTGTTCGACTTCATCATCCGGGCTTTGTGGCTGGTCGTATAACCTGATTTTGCGTAGTTCCCCGTCCACTTCCATCCGGCTTAAAAAGTCCGAGAAATAATATTCGGCCCGCGCTAAATTCATTTCATCCAGACAAACAAAATATTTCTTGGGATTTTTATTAGTGCGGTCACGGTTCCAATCCTGATAGGCTCGGTAAACGTGGCGGCAAAATTCGGTAGGTACAAAGCGTTTGTTCAAAATATCATAACTACCCAGCAAACTTTCGTTAGATTGCCAATCCGGGCGAACTGATACCAGACAATATTTGCCGTTCATGGCTTCGGCGTAAACCTGGGTCAAGCGGGTTTTGCCGCCGCCGCTTACCCCCGTCAAAATTACAAACGGTTTGGAAGTTAGCGAAATATGATAACGCCAGACTAATTCATCAGGATAATATAATTTTTCATCACGTAAATGCCGGATTACTCTTTCCAGTTCGGCGGTCATCGCCCGGTTTTGCTTCATAATTGGCACTGGGGCAACTGGCACAGGTTTGCTCATTACATCATGGGGTGAACCGTTCAAGCCATAGGGCCGGATTACAATTGAAGGCGTGGCGGTTTGGGGAGCTTCTGCCGCCATCCCGATAATACCGCCCAAGCGTTCGACTACCTGTTCACAAGCGACGGCTTCGGGAACCCGTCCGGCACTGCGTAATTCTTCGGCTCGAAGTTCGTGTTTATCCTGAATACTTTGCAAAGCCTGGATTATAGCACTGCGGTCAATTTTGCGGATATATTTGCTAAAAGTTTCACTGCGTACCGAGCGATTCCAAACCGGGCTGCTATCTATCAAACTTTCGGCGAAACGAACCGATAATTCAGGGTTGCCACTTATTAAATAATGTGGCCGACCTAACAACATTCCATCCCGGCTATCGCGTCGTTCGATTTTATCTACAATATAGACTCCCACCAGATAATTAAAGGTTTGCCGATTTGTCCAAAAAAGCATCATATTACCGGGTTGCACAGTTTCCAAAAATTCGCTATATTCATCATCTGCCGGTTTCCAGACTTTATAACCGTCTTTACTAAAAAGACTCAAATCATAGCAACGTGGTTCACCTTTATCACAATAATTTGCCCGGAAATGTTCTTGCGCCCCGCATAATACCCGCACCGGGTTTGTACAAATTGTGCCATCGTATCCGGCAATATGGCGATTTACTTTTAATAAAAGGCAATTATCAAGGCTTAGTTGATAGCGTGGGCCAGGTTTGGTTTCAACTGGTAAATTACTAATGTTCAAGCCGTTAAAAGCCCGGCCAAAAGAAGTTTGACTGTAATCGTCGCTTTCTTCTTGCCCAACCAGACGGTTCACCGCCGGGGTTATTCCGCCTGTTTCTGATGGATAACTCATTTTTGGTATTTTCCTTCCCTTTTTTTATACTAACGAATTGTGCAGAAAAGAGGTACACTAAATAGCCGACCTTTTCCCGATTGGAGTAGTTTACCTTAGTGTATGCCAAAAAACAAGGTAAAACTCCTACCCTGTTGTAAACTGCAAAATATTATTAATTCGATTTATACAAAAGAAAAACCCGCTTAAATAATAGATTTAAGCAGCTTTTCACGTTCGGACAATGATTTACCGCGCAAATCAGCCACACCCTTTTCGGTTACTATTAGCTGGGCCAGATGGCGCGGGGTGGTTACGCTTGCACCCGCTGCCAGGCGTGGCACAATTCGGGGCTGGCCGTTGTTAGCCCGGCTAGGCAGGGCAATTATCGAGAGACCGCCGGGAGAAAGCCACGCTCCCGAAACATAATCAAGCTGTCCGCCCACGCCCGCTAATTGCCAATCGCCCAGCGTTTCGGCGTTGACCTGCCCCCAGTAATCTACCTCAAGGGCCGAATTTATCGAAACAAAATTGGGCAGTTGAGCCACCCGCGCCGGACTGTTGCAATAATCGGCGGGCCGCATTTCTATCAAAGGATTTTGGTGAGCAAAGTTAAACAGCTTTTTCGTACCAAGCAAAAAGCCCGCAACGGTTTTGCCCTTGTCAAAAGGCTTTCCGGCATTTGTAACCGCGCCTGCTTCGATTAAATCCACTACCCCATCGGTTAATGCCCCGCTATGCAAATTCAGATTGCGCCGGACTTTAAGAAATTCCAGTACCGCATCGGGGATTGTGCCAACCCCAAATTGTAAAGTTGCACCATCGTGAATAAGCTCGATTAGATTGGCGGCAATTTGTTTCTCGATTGGGCCGGGCGGCGAGGAAGGCATTTCTATCAGAGCGCGGTCACTTTGAACCAGAGCCGCGAAGCGTTTCGCCGGAATATACGAGCCGTAAGTAAAAGGCATCTGCTGGTTCATTTCGCCGATTAACGGTACGCCAATTTCCAGCAAAGCTTCTATCATATCAGAGGCTGGCCCGGTAGAGCAGCGTCCTTGCTCATCTGGCGGCGAAACTTGCAAAAGGGCCACGTCCGGCTTGATATGTCCCTGCCGCAGCAACAAGGGCAAAAGCGAAAGGCTGGCCGGAATATAATCTACCAGCCCGGCTTTTGCCACCGCCCGTAAGCTCGAATGGGGGAAAAAGCTTTTAAGCCGAAATCGCCCCTCCTGCAAAAGCTCAACATCGGCGTAAGACGGAGGCGGTGCGCCCGACCCGCGATAGGTGAAAGTGTAGAGCGTCAAATTTTGTAAATTTGGCCGCCCCGCCCGGATACCTTCAATCAAGCTTTCGACCAGGGTTTGCGGCTCGGCACAGGCCGAATGAATCAGAATTTGCGAACCGGCCTGAATTAAATCTAATGCTTCCTCCACACTTTCCAACCTTTCCTGAGTTTAAAGTTTTAGTTTTAAAGTTTTAGTTTTAGGTTTTTTATAAGTTCGGGTTTATTTTAGCATGAAATTGTCGTCTAATTGATTTTAAGATGGTGCGAGGGGTACAGGGAACGCCCTGTCGAGGTGACAGGGGTGTCCCCTGAAAACATTATAAAATAAAACAGCACCAGGGGAAACGGCCTGATGCTGTTGCGAAACGAACAACGAAAGGAGATTTAACTCAAGTGGTGGTTGATATTCCGTAGAATTATTAGCACACAGCTTACTTTAGTAAATAGCGGCAATGCTTTAGTAAATTTCACTTGCTTGAGAATTATTGTCTCGCTCTTGTTTTCTTCTACATGGTTATTATTACATAGCAACATTACGAACAACATTAAATCTAAAGCAAAATATCCACGAGTTTAGCGATTTTGTAAACTCGTGGGTATTTTCTTAAACCTAATTCAACTATGTGAATATTTGACGGTAGAATAAGTTTGTTACTGAATTACCTCGCGCTGGCGTAAAATTTGGCGTGTTTCTATCAGGATTATACCGAGCATATTTTTACCCGTACCGTTAGTACCACAACCCCAATAATAATCGCCAGAAGTTTTCTCGACCAATTCTTCCTCACCCGTTTCCAGCAAAATTGCCCGAATATCAGCGTGAGTCTCAAATTTTTTCAGCACAGCCCGCCGCATAATATCGTCCTTTACCTGTTCCCAATCAGCCCGCAAAGGAAAGCTTCGGTTTCTGCCTCTATCGGCAGCAGTTTTAGGGTCGGGCGCAATTCTTATGTTTTCGAGTTGGGGCGTTCCGGCAAATTTTTGGGCCTGAAAATAATGTTCGCTAGTTTTCCAGTAAAGCCCGTCCAGTTCAAAGCCGTGTAGCGAGAAGTTCGAGAAGCAGCCGTAAGGTACTTCTCGCGCGCTGTAGAAATAAACTGTCATGACGCACCTCTTTTTGTATGTTTTGTAGTGTTTGTGTAGTAAGAATTAGTTTCGCTGCAAATAATCGAGGAGCATCTGTAAGGCGGCTTGCCCGGATAATTCTTTGTTGCCTACCCGGTCAGACTCCCAAACGTAGCGTTCACAGCGTTCAAAACCTTGATTATCCACCAGCGCGATGTAAACCAGGCCAACAGGTTTATCAGGTGTGCCGCCACCCGGCCCAGCAATCCCGGTGGTGCTAATCCCAATCTCGGTTTTGAGCAATTTGCGCGTACCGTGTGCCATCGCCAGCGCACATTCCCGGCTAACCGCCCCCACCGTCATTAACACCTGTTCCGGTACGCCCAAAATATTTTGCTTTACCGAGTTGTCATAGCTGATAACCCCGCCCCAATAATACTCGCTGCTACCCGAAACATTGGTCAGCAAATCTCCAACCAAACCGCCGGTACAGCTTTCTGCCGTCGCTACCTTCAAATTTTGCGCTTTCAAAAGCGGCCCAACCTGCCTTTCCAATGGCTCATTCATCTGATTTACCTTCTACCCATCAGGGAAGTTTCAAGCTTCAAGCCAACCGCCTGGGGTTCAAACCCCAGTCTGAACAGGCTAAAGTACGCTAAAAGCGCACTAAAATTACTCAGTCAGCCCATTTAATAGTGCCATTTATGGTACTTTCGCCTTTTGAGCTTGGGCCTTGAGCCACACGCCGATTACCCCCAACTCGCAACTCGCCACTCCCAACTCTCCTAAAAGCGGTCACTTTTGAATTGGTCGGCGTTAAAGTTGCGTAAATCGGCAATGCGGGGCAGCACCAAATCGGGCAAACGGCTGGCTTTTTCTTTGGCATACTTGCCCTGCTGCACTAAAACGGTAGTTAGCCTGTCCTCAAAGAAATTCTTGGCGGCAGCCAGCAAAGTTGGCTTATCCTCGACCATAACATAGTGATAGGCCGGGAACGCGGTTTCTATATCCTCAAAATGGTGGTCTTTGTGCAAATAAATCAAAACGTTACCGTCTACCGCCCGCGAAATGCCACTCTGCACAATTTTGCGAAGCTGGAAAGAAGCATCCCCATCCGAGAGAATCACTGGCACGCCAAAACCCTTGATATATTCCAGTGCCTCAAAAACGCCGGGAAAAATATAATCACGATAGGGAAAATCCATCCAGAGGCGGTAAAAACGACGGTATAATTGCTTATCCTTGAATTCTGGCTCGATGCGGTTCAGGGTCATTGGAATGTCTACCCCGTCCATTTCTTTACGAACAACCTCGTAAAGTTCCCAAAACCGCTTGCTCATTTCCGGCCCGATGAGTTCGCGAATCCGATTATCCACGTCAACTTTTACCCGGTCATTGTCAATTAAAGTATTATCAATATCAATCATAAAAACTAGATATGCTTCATTACTATATAAACTCATTTTTTTGATTATGCCTTTCTTAGAGCCTATCCCAATAGATAGTGGTTTTATCTATTGGCGGAGCAATATCCTACAAAAACACCGCCCTATTGATGAGATAGGCTCTTAGTTTACTATACTTACTATCGCTCCTTGCAGGAGTGATATACAATTAGAGGACTTGGGGGACACTCCCACCCCCGCACGGGGAGAACCCCGTGACCCCTTTTCCTATATAATATCATGTAATTGGCACAGAACGAGCCAAAAACTTTTTTGCCAGCAAAATTTTTAGCGAGTTGGCTTGTTTTTGCTGCAACTTTTGCTTAATATAAGAATCAGCAATACCTTTTTCAATAGAAGAATTAAAAACC